>METI01000201.1:0-5751 GCA_001771285.1 candidate division NC10 bacterium RIFCSPLOWO2_12_FULL_66_18 | reverse complement strand
GACCGGGCGTCAAGGGAAGCGCCCCGGGTCCCCTCGGAGGCCCTGCGTGCATTTTTTTCTTGCCAGCCCCGAAGGCGTCTGGTAACGTCCGTCCAGTCGAATTCGACTGACCAGTCGGATGTGACCGGGAGGCCGATTCGAGGCTTCGAGGCGATGATGGCTGAACTGGCCCTCAAGCAAAGCCGGGCGAACCGGCGCCGCGCTCAGAGCTTCGAGAGCCTCGTCCAGGCGGGGCTCGCGGTCATCGCAAAGCGCGGCCTGTACGAGACCACCGTCGAGCACATCACCGAGGCCGCCGACGTCGGGAAGGGAACCTTTTACGCCCACTTTCCCTCCAAGGAGGACCTCATCCATCACCTGGTGCGGCATGGCTTCGATGAACTCATCGCCGCTGGGCGGGCGGGGGCGCCGGCGGGACGGACACCGGCCGAGCGGCTGGCGGGGCTGATCCAGGAGCAACTGCGGGTGCTGGGGCGTCGCCGCGATCTGGTCATCCTGCTGCACCAGGTCCGGGGGCTTCTGATCCTGCAGCCCGAAGCGCGGCAGCGCCTCCGCCAGGAATATCAGCGCTACGTCCGGTTCCTGGCAGAGAAGTGCCGGGAAGTTCTGGGGAAGCCCGGGCTCAGCCAGGCAGAGGCCCAGGATCTGGCCTGCGCCATTGCCGGGTTCGTGGCGGGCACCCTGTCCTACGAGATGTTGGTGCGCGGCCGCCAGGGCATGCCGGCCGCGCTCAGAGGCCCCATCAACGCCTTTGCCGCGGGTGTGGCCGCGCGGTATGCTTCATCGCGGCGCCCGGGGAACGGGAGCCGCCCCCGCTGAGGGGCCCTCGCCTCCCGGGGAGGGGATCGAGGAACATGGGGCAGAGCGTGGTGGTCGGTTCACGTCCGCCGGGCCGGCCACCCACAGCGTTTTTTCTTGCACTGGGGGGCGGCGTTGCATATGCTGGCGCCCAGGTTTGCTCGCTGACTCTTGGCGACATCTGATACGCGCCTGGCGTCCAACGGATCGAGAAAGGAGGCATCTGATGCGAGAGCGGTCAAGCGTGCGCATCCTCTTCACGGTGGGTGTCCTGGTGGGCTCCCTGGCGCTCCTCGGCTGCCCCAAGCGGCCCGAGGTGGGCCAGGCCGGCCCAGGAGCCGTGGGCCCGTCGGCGGCGACGGCGCCGAGCGGCCCGGCGGCCCCCACCCCCCGGGCGGGGGAGACCCCGGTGACCCGGGCGACCCCGCCGGCTGAGACGGCCGTCCGCCCGGCCCCGCCCGCGGCGGCCGCGGTCCCGGCCGCCTCCCCCCTGAAGGACGTGTTTTTCGACTTCGACAAGTCCAACATCCGGGACGACCAGAAGGCGGCCCTGAACGACAACGTCGCCTGGCTGAAGGGGAACTCCAGGGTGAAGCTCACCGTGGAGGGCCATGCCGACGAGCGGGGCACGGCCGAGTACAACCTGGGCCTGGGGGAGCGCCGGGCCAAGGCGGCGAAGGACTACTTGGTGGCCGCCGGGATCGCGGCGGACCGGGTCGCCACCATCAGCTACGGCAAGGAGCGCCCCTTCGTCCTCGGACACGACGAGAGCGCCTGGAAGTGGAACCGCCGGGGGCACATGGTGATCACCGGGCAGTAAGCACTCCGGGTTTCGGAATTCCACGAGGCCGCCTGTCCCCTTCCGCGGGGCAGGCGGTCTCGCTTTTCTACGAGAGCCGCGAGCCGAGACGGGGCGGGGTCTCGTTGCAATTTCGAATGTCGAATGCCGAATTTCGAATGTGAGCAATCCGAAATCCGAAATCCACAATCCGAAATTGGACCAGGGGGAATTTTGGCTTGCACTGGCTCCACGTTTTTGCAAGAATACCCCTCGCCCGGATGGCCTATCACCACTGGGTCCGGCGGACAACTCTTGGAGGCTTGCTGGCTCGAGGGGGAGCGCCATGCCCAAAGGTTACGTTGGAAAGCTGCTCTGGGTGGATCTGGCTTCGCGGAAGATCTCGACCACCGTTCTGGACGAGGGGACGGCGCAGGGGTATCTGGGCGGAAGTGGCCTGGGCGCCAAGCTGATCTCTGACCGGCTGAAGACGATCAAGGATCCCCTCCACCCGTCCAATCCCCTCTGCTTCATGCCGGGCCTCCTGTGCGGGACGATGGTCCCGGGCGCGAACCGGACGGCCGTCTGCGCCCTGTCGCCGGCGACGGGCGCCTGGGGCGAGGCGCGGGCCGGCGGGGCGTGGGCCCCCATGCTGAAGTATGCCGGCTACGACGGGGTGATCTTCACCGGGAAGGCGAAGAAGCCGGTGTACGTCTGGATCGAGAACGACCACGTGGAGATCCGTCCGGCGGAGAAGCTGTGGGGGAAGGGGTTCTACGAGACGGACGAGCGGCTGCTGGAGGAGACCCACCGGGACGCCATTGTGGGGGGGATCGGGCCCGCCGGGGAGAAGCTCTCACGCATGGCCTGCGTCATGTTCGAGGGCAAGTACGCCCGCTCGGCCGGCCGCACCGGCATGGGCGCCGTCATGGGCTCCAAGAACCTGAAAGCGGTGGTCGTCCGCGGCACCGGAGGCGTCCCCGTGGCCGATCCCGTGGGCCTGATGAAGCGGGCGTCCGCCTATGGCGGAAAGGAGAAGCAGCGGTTCAAGCGGAACTTCGAGTTGGGAACGGCCGGAGGGGTGATGGGCGTGGAGGCGGTGGGGGACATGCCCATCCACAACTTCATGGGCGGTCGCTGGACGGAGAAGGCGGAGCGGATCTCGGGCCAGACCATGTTCAAGAAGTACGGGAAGCACGAGCGGTCCTGCCTCTCCTGCCCGTCAAACTGCACCCTGGTGGTGGACATCCCCGGCACGGCAGTGGGCCACGCCCCCGAGTACGAAACCATCGGCGCCTTCGGGAGCATGTGCGAAAACGACAGCCTCGAGGTCATCGGGAAGTGCAACGAGCTGTGCAACGATTACGGCCTGGACACGATCTCGGCCGGCAACACCATCGCCTTCGCCATGGAGGCGTTCGAGAAGGGCCTGCTGACGGAGGCCGACCTGGGGGGGATCCGGCTCACCTGGGGGAACGGGGAGGCCATGATCGCCCTGCTGCACAAGATCGGACGGCGCGAGGGGATCGGGGACATCCTGGCGGAGGGCACGCGGCCGGCGGCGGAGCGACTGGGCAAGGACTTCGGGGACATGGTGGTCGAGGTCAAGGGAGTCGAGATCCCGATGCACGACCCCCGCGCCTACTGGTCCAACGCCCTCAACTACGCCGTGGCCAACCGGGGCGCCTGCCACATGGAGGGAGTGACGTTCACCGTGGAGAGTGGTCTGCCCTTCCCGGACCTGGGGTACACCGCGCCCATGGATCCCTACATCACCGACGGCAAGGCGCAGCTGGCGGTGAAGATGCACGATCTGATGGTCATCTACGACGGGCTGGGGATCTGTAAATTCTACATCGTGGTCTCCTACGGCCCGACCATCATGGCGGAATGGTTGAATTACTGCACCGGCTGGAAGGTCACGCCCGACGGGCTGATGCGGACGGCCGAGCGGATCTTCAACGTCAAGCGGTTGATCAACGTCGCCCGGGGACTCTCCCGCAAGGACGATACCCTGCCCAAGCGGTTGCTCACCGTGCCGCAACGGGATGACATCGGGCCGGTGGATCCCCAGGGCATGGAGCGTATGCTGACGGAGTACTACCGCATCCGGGGCTGGGACGAGAAGGGGTCTCCCACCCGGGAACGGCTGAAGGCGTTGCAGCTGGCCTGATGGCGTGGCCGGGGTCCGGAACCGCGGGAGGTCCACCGGCACGGACGCGGTGGCGGCCCTGCCGCGGGGGGAGCGGGCGATGCCGGCCCCGTCGCGACAATCCCTTCGTTGGCTGAGCAGGGGGTGGGCATGCAGGTTGAACAGTGGATGAACCGGGATCTGGTGACGGTATCGCCTGACGAGAGCTTCCGCACTGCCATGCACCTGATCCGCCAGAAGGGGATCCGCCACCTCCCGGTAGCGGAAGGGAAACGCCTGGTGGGCATCGTCACCGACCGGGACCTGCGGCAGGCGGCGCCGTCTGGGGCGACCAGCCTGAGCATCCACGAGCTGCACTACATCCTGGAAAGGGTGACGGTCCGCGAGATCATGACCAAACAGGTGGTCACCATCCGGCCGGAGCAGACGGTGGAGGAGGCGGCCCTCCTGCTCCTGGGACATCGAATCGGCGGGCTGCCGGTGGTGCGGGAAGGGGAACTCTGCGGTATCATCACCGAGACCGACATCCTGCAGGCCTTCCTTCAGCTCCGGGGCAAGGGGCCGCTGGACATCGCGTCATCCATCGTGCAGATCGAACGGGAGAAGCGCGCGCAATGAGGCGACTGCTCGGCACGGCCGTCCTCGCCCTGGCCGCTTTCACTGTCGCGGGGTGCGCCGTCACGTCGGGCTCCACCCGCGAGTCCGTGGGCGAAACGATCCACAGCATCAGCGTCAGCAACACGGTCCAGATCCGCTTCCAGGGGGATCGTGTCCTGGCGCCCCTGGGGCTCCGGGTCGAGACGTACCGCCGGGAGGTCTTCGTCTCGGGCTTGGCCCAGAACGACGCGCAGCGGGCCCGCGCCATAGCCATCGCCCGCGACACGCCAGGGGTGCTCACCGCCTACTTCGTGGATACGGACCTGCCCGGCCGACCGGTGAGCCCCGCGCACTACCGCGCCAGCGCGGAACAGGTCTGGTCGGCCGCGGTTGCCGCCGTCCGCGCGGCCGGCTACCAGATCGAGGAGCGGCAAGAGGGCCGCAGCCTGGTCACGAGCTGGAGGCGGCTCTCGCCGAGCTGGCGGACGCTCTGGATGGGCAGCCAGGAGCGGGTGCGTCTTTCCCTATTCCCCCACCGCGACGTCGTGACGGTGATCGCCGTGGTCGACCGCCTGGACGGGGGGAGCGTTTCCTGGCAGATCGAGCGCGAGCAGGCCGTCCTGGAGGGCATCCGGAAAACCCTGGGACAGGCGGCCCCCCGCTCGTAACCCCCCCCGCGCATTTTTTCCCGTCTCGCCCCACACCCATTTCCAGCCGCTCGTGCGTGCATCCACGGACCGTCGCCGTCCCTGCGGACAGGGAACCGACCTGCTTCCGCGGCGTCGGGCAAATGGAGACGAGTCCCTCCGGGGTGGTCCGGAGAGGAAAGGAAAGGAGAGCTTGTTCGATTTTGAGGGAACGCGGAGAGGGTGCTGGGGCAGACGCGAACGGGCGGCTAGACGACCTCTTCCAGGGAGATCACCTGGCGCTTGTTGATGGCCATGAATGCGGAGCGGGACTGAGTCTGCCCCTCGGTCACGGCGTCGGTCAGGGCAAAAAAATCTCCCTTGAGGTTCAGGGCGTCCAGGGTCCGGATGCTCTTCGGCTTGCTCATCTTGCCGATGAGGACGCCGGCCACGGTAACCAACCGGACCTTGACCGAGGTTTCTTCCATCGCCATGGTTGTCCTCCCTTGGACTGGCCTTGGACTGGCCTTGGACTGGCCTTGGACCGACCTTGGAGTGGCGTGACCCTGGCTGGGACCGCCCGTGAATTGGCATCCCATACCACTTCCGGTGCGTCATTGTCAACCGTTTTGCCCGTCATTTCGAATATTTTTCTCCTGGGATTGAGCCCAGATAATTCGCTGCGAAGGGCGAAACCGTTTGATTTTTCTGGTGTCCTGTGGTAGAAAATCGTCTTACTTCGGCGACGGCCCTGGGCCTCTGCCGGGCCGGAACGGGATCGGGGACCGCCGTCGTCCTTG
>METI01000200.1 GCA_001771285.1 candidate division NC10 bacterium RIFCSPLOWO2_12_FULL_66_18 | reverse complement strand
GGAACCGGGGGTGCCTGGAGGCGCTGGCCTCGGGCCCGTCCATCGCGCGCCGGGCACGCGAGGCCCTGGGGACGGGCCGGCCGAGCCGGCTGCGCGAGATCCGGGACTTCACCGCGACCGACGTGGTCCGTCTCGTACAGGAGGGGGATGCGGTCGCCGCAGAGGTGTGGAACGAGACGGTCGGCTATCTCGGACTGGGCGTCGCGGCCGTCATCACTATCCTGGCCCCCGAGCGGGTCGTGATCGGGGGTGGCGTGGCGAGGGCGGGGGACCCGCTCTTCGAGCCGTTGCGGCGCGAGGTCCGCCGTCGCGTCAAGCTGGTGGCGGTGGAATCGGTCCCCATCCTTCCCGCCGCCCTGGGCCGGGACGTCGGAATCCTGGGCGCCGCCGCGGTCGCCCTGGAGGCCTAGGCCCGTCTGACTTCTTTGCGGTTGCGCCGTGCTCTTTCGTCCGGCATACTTTTCGAACTGAAGACGCCGTCAGCCGTCCGCCCTCAGCCGTCCGCTTTCTAATCGCACAGCGATCCGCGTCGAGGGCTGGATGCACGGTAGCCTTCGAGGAGACCCGCGACATGAAATCATCCCGGTGTGTCCCGTGGCTGACCGACGAGAGTCGAGCGCTTTCCCATGCGTGATCTTTTCCGTCTTCAACCCCCCTCAGCCCGTCCCGACCAGACCCGGCGGCGCCTGCTGTCCCTGGCCGTCATGGCGGCGATGCTGGCGGGCCTGTCGCGGACGGCCTGGGCGCAGGAGCCGGGCAAGGTCGCGCGAACCCTCCGCTCCCTCCGCATCTGGTGGGAGAGCATCACGCGCGAGCCGGATGCAGGCGACGAAGAGGCCAAGGACACGGAACGCTTCGTGTCGCCGGTCCGGCCAGATTCCCGCGCGTGGTCCGAGGGCGGGATCACCATCGCCTGGATCGGCCACTCTACCTTCCTCATCAAGCTGGAAGGCACGACGATCCTGACCGACCCCGTCTTCAGCGACAAGATCGGCTTCAGCCTCCTGGGGCTCTCAACGGTCGGCCTCCGGCGGTTTGTGCCACCGGCATTGACGATCCAGGATCTGCCGCCCCTGGACCTCATCCTGCTCTCCCATGCCCACATGGACCACTACGACATCCCGTCCCTCCGACGCCTCCCCCGAAAGGTCCCCATCATCCTGGCACGGGACACCACCGAGTTCATGGACGGCCTCGGATTCACCCGGACGCAGGAGCTGGACTGGGGGCAGACCGCGGAGGTGGGTGGCGTCCGCATCGAGGCCGTCCCGGCGAAGCACTGGGGCCGGCGGTATCCCTGGGACCGGGACCGGGGGTACAACGGCTTCCTTCTCACCAAGCACAAGCGGAGCATCCTCTTCGGCGGCGATACCGCCTACACCGAACGGCTTCCCGCCGCAATGCACGGCCGCGCGCTGGAGGTGGCGATACTCCCCATCGGGGGCTACAACCCCTACATCGCCAACCACGCCAACCCGGAGCAGGCCTGGGACCTCTTCCACGAGATGCGGGCCCGTTACCTGATCCCCATGCACTGGCGCACCTTCCGCATGTCCCACGAGCGGCCCTTCGAACCGTACGAACGGCTTTCCACGGCCGTGAACGGATCCGCCCGCCGGATCGCTCTCCACACCATCGGCGAGACCTGGCGCTTGCCAGGCTAGTCCCCCGCCCTGCTTCCTGGTTGCCGCAAAGCCGGGGGCTCATCCTTCCCTTGACGGCTCTGGAACCGCCTGCTAGCTTGTGCCCTGCATCCTCGCCAGCGGCAACCCGGTAGTGGCCAGCCTCCGGCCGGGGACGAAGGGTCGGAGGCGCTCCCCCCGTGCCCATGCGAGGCGGATATCGATCTTCTGCGCCGCTGCCGGGCCGGCGCGAGGGCTTTCCAGACGGCGGCAGACAAGACTATTTTCAAACGTCGCGAACTGTGCTAGAGGATTTCAATCGTCCAACCGGGCTGCCGATCAGCCGATGGCGGCGCCTGAGGAGGGAGCATGGGGCCGCCGAAGGAACCGGACATGGAAACGGCTCTGGTCGTTGACGACGAACGGTTCTTCCTGACCATCCTGGGAGATTTCGTCCGCCAGCGCATGAGCATGCGCCCCCTGCTGGCCCAGGACGGCGCCACCGCCCTGTCGCTGGTCGACAAGGAACCGGTGGACCTCGTCCTCCTGGATATCGTCATGCCCGGGATGGATGGCCTGGAGGTCCTGCGCGGGATCAAGGACCGGCGCCCCGATCTCCCGGTCATCATGGTGACGGCCTCCTCGGTCATGGACCACGCGGTCACCGCGCTGCGCGAGGGGGCGGACGACTTCGTCCGGAAGCCGGTGGACCTCGACGAGCTGGCCCTCAGCATCACCCGCGCCTTGACCAAGGTGCGGGTGGCCAAGCTCCCGCAGCCGAAGCGCGATGCCGGGAGCAACCGCCGCCGGGCGGGGCGGGTCCGGATGCGGGACCGGTTCCCGGCACAGCTCCAGCTCCGGGAGGTCACCCTGGTCGACATCAGCCTCTCGGGCGCCCTGGTCGAGCACACCGAGCCCGTGCGACCGGGCGAGATCTATCGCCTCGCCTTCCCGATCGAGGGCCACCAGGTGCAGGTGCTGGCCAGGGCGATCCGTGCCTTTGCCAGCCATCGGGTCACCGTGCCCGGGGGGGAGCGGCAGATCGTGTACCGGACGGGGATGGAATTCGTCGGGGTCGAGAAGGGCTCCGCCGACCTCATCTCGGCGTACATTGACCGCATAGTTCAACAGGGGGCGGCCACCCCGTTGACGTGAGTCGCCCCCACGCCCGGACCCGGGACGTGGCCGGCAGCTCGCGGCAGGGCGCGCACCTCCGCGCAGCGCGCCTTCACGCGTTTTTCGCCTTGCCGGGTGCGGCGCACCGTGGTACGGTTCTCGTCGTGATGGATGGCGGGCGAGGGAGGTTCCCCGGTGGGCGGGGTGCCTGCCCGCTGCCGCACGGTCAAGTTCGGGTCCCTGTCGCTCGGGTGCGAGGGGAGCGCCTTCAGGCTTTCCGGGTTCCGTATTCTGCACGATTGGATGCCCTGAGGCCACCCGGTCTTGGGGCTTTTTGTTTGGCCGCGGAATGATCCGGTTGGGGGTTGCCGGCGCACCCAGGGGAGATGGAGTCCCCGGATCGGATCCCGGCCCCTCTGCGGGAAAAGGTGAATCCCTGATGTTCCGCCTCTTCGGTCTGTTCCAGCGGGCGGGCCACGAGTTGTACCTGGTGGGTGGCGCCGTGCGCGACCACCTGCGCGGTATGACGCTGGAGGAGCTGCCCGACCTGGACTTTGCCACCAGCGCCCTGCCGGAGGAGAGCGTTCGCATCCTGCGAGGGGCGGGGCTCCCGGTCTTCACGGTGGGCAGCCGGTTCGGCACGGTCGGAACCATCCTGGATGGCGAGGGGGTCAGGCGGGAAGTCCAGGTGACGACGTACCGGGGCGAGGTCTACGCCAACGGCAGCCGAAAGCCTCGGGTGACCTTCGGCACGAGTCTGGAGACGGACCTGGCCCGGCGGGACTTCTCGATCAACGCCGTGGCCATGACGGCGGACCGCCGCCTCGTGGACCCCCACGGGGGCGCGCGGGATCTCCAGGAGGGGATCCTCCGGACGGTGGGGGATCCCTGGACGATCTTCCGGGAGGATCCGCTCCGGACGCTGCGCGCCGCGCGCTTCATCGCCACCTTGGAGATGCGGCCGGAGCCCGAGGTGCTCGAGGCCGTGCGGGAACTGGCGGGCCAGATCCTGACGGTCAGCCGCGAACGCTGGCTCCTGGAGATGAACCGGCTCCTGCAGGGAGTGTGGGTGGAGTCGGCCCTCGGGTTCCTGGCGGACACCGGGCTCTTGAAGCACCTGCTTCCCGAGGCGCAGGCCATGGTGGAGTTCCGGGCCGACCAGGGCAAGTACCACCACAAGGCGCTTTGGCCGCACACGCTGGCCGTCGTGGGCCGAACGCCGCCCCGGCTCGCCGTCCGATGGGCCGCCCTGCTTCACGACGCCGGCAAGGTCGCGACCCGATCGGTGGACGCCGAGGGCGACGTGCACTTCCACGGGCACGAGTCCGCTGGAGCGGACCTGCTGGACGACGTGGCCCGCCGGTTCCGGTTCAACAAGGCCCTGTGGCAGAGGGTCCGGTCCCTGGTGCTGATGCACCAGCGGCCGGCACTCTACGAGGACACGTGGACCGACGCGGCCATCCGCCGACTCGTCCGGGATGCCGGGGAGATGCTGGGGGATCTCCTGGACCTGAGCCGGGCGGACGTCACGTCGCACCGGCCGGGCGTGCGCGACGCCGCCCTGGCGCGGCTGGCCGAACTGGAGGCCCGCGCAGCCGAACTGGCCCGGAAAGACGGCCAGGGCCCGCTTCTGCCCAAGGGCATCGGGCGGGCGATCATGGCGCACTTCGGGATCGAGGCCGGCCCGCCGGTGGGCAAGTTGAAGGCTCGCCTGGAGCAGGCGGTCCTGGACGGCCTCCTGCCGCGGAACGGACCGTCGGAGCAATACGTGGAGTACCTGGAGCGCGCCGGGATTGCTCTCCCGGACCCGGTCCGGGCTCCGGCATGACGTCTGCGGAGGGCTGCCGCCCGACCGCCTGGATGTGACATGACGCAGGTGCTCTTGCTCAACGCCACCTACGAGCCGCTGCGGGTCATCACGTGGCAGCGGGCCATCTGCCTGCTCACGCTGGGCAAGGTCGAGGTGGTGGAAGAGACGGATCGGGAGATCCGGAGCGTCAGCTTCGTGATCCGCCTGCCCTCCGTGGTGCGCCTGCTCCGTCTCATCCGGCCCCGGCGGCACGCCGTGAAGTTCTCGCGGCAGAACATCTACCTGCGCGACAACTTCCGATGCCAGTACTGCAGAGTCCGGGTCAGCAGCCAGGAGCTCAACCTCGACCACATCCTCCCGCGGTCCCTGGGCGGGCAGACCACCTGGGAGAACATCGTGACCTGCTGCGTTCCCTGCAATGTGCGGAAGGGGGGGAACACGCCGGAGGCGGTCGGAATGCGGCTGATCAGCCGGCCGGTCAGGCCAGATCGCCTGCCGGGCGTGGCCATCACGGTCAGCCTGCGGAACGCCCCGGATTCCTGGCGGGATTACCTGTACTGGAATGTGGAGCTCGAAACGTAGCTCTTTCGAAAAGCGTTCGGCTGTTCGGCGGTTCGACCGTTCGGGCGTTCTCGGAACAGCCGAACTGCCGAACACTCGAACTGCCGAACGTTCTTAGACGAGCGCCAGCGGCCGCACCGGACTGGCGGTCCCTCCCCGGATCTTCAGCGGGACCATGACCAGCAGGAACTCGAAGGTCCTGGTCCGCGCGAGCTCCTCCAGGTTGGCCACCTCCAGCAGGTGCACGCCCTTCTCCACCAGACAGTGAACGTGCACCGGCATCGTGTTTCCCGGTGAGGGCACGACCTCGACGGCGAAGTTGTCGCTCCCCAGGCAGAAGGCGCCCTGGTCCGTGGCCCACCTGGCCGCCTCGAGGTTGAGCCCGGGCTGTCCCGACTGGACGCTGTAATATTTCCGCTGCTCAGGCCAGAGCCGGATCCACCCGGTCCGGACCAGGACCACGTCTCCGGAACGAACTTGGACCTTGGCGGCCCGGGCCGCCGCCTCCATCTCTGCCGGGCTGATGACCTGCTTCGGATCGAGCGCCTCGACTCCCTGGGTCCCCGCCACGTCCAGGAGGATTCCCCGGCGGAGGATCGGTGCGACCTCCTGGATGCCGTGCACCCGGAGCCCTTCCGTCTTGCTCTGTCCCTGGTCCACCGGGACGCCCCCGTGCAGGCACAGGTTCTTGGCGAAGTGGCCCAATCCATCCAGGTGGGTCCCGGTGTGGCAACTCATCCCGAAGAGGTCCACGGCCGCTGTCACGCCCTCCCCGTACACCAGATCCCCGTGGGTCCGCAGCATCTGGTACATGAAGGGAGAATGCATCGGGTGGTGCGGCATCCCATGGTACAATTCCATGCCCAGGTCGAAGACCGTTCGTCCCTGCAGCAGTCCGGCCAGCGAATCTGAGGCCATGTGTCCCTCCTGGATGGGTGTGGGGGATCGAAACGCGCGCCCGATTCTATGCGGGGCCCTGGTGAAGTCAAGGGAGAATACCTGGAAGGATCCCACGTGACCATGGCGACCAACTCCGGGCTGCGCCGCGCCTACACTCTCTGGGCGACCTTCTATGATTCCGTGGTGTGGTTTCTCCGCGGGAGCCGTCGCCACTCGCTCGCCCTGTTGGACCCCCGGGCCGGGGAGTCCATCCTCATCGTCGGCTGCGGGACGGGCGCCGACTTCGAATTCCTCCCGGCGGACGTGGAGGTCACGGCGGTGGACCTCACCCCTGCCATGCTCCGCCGGGCGGCGGCCAAGGTCGGGAACCGCCGCATTCGCCTGATGGAGATGGACGCCATGGATCTCCGCTTCCCGGACGGCGCCTTCGACAAGACGGTCCTTCACCTCATCCTGGCCGTCGTGCCGGACCCGGCGCGCACTCTCCGGGAGGCTGAGCGGGTGACGAAGCCGAACGGGCTCTTGGTGGTCCTCGACAAGTTCTGGAACCAGCCCAAGCGTCCTCCCCTGCCCCTCCGGATGGCCAACGCGATCCTCGGCGGGTATGTCACGGCCGTGGACCGGAACTTCTACGCGATCCTGGGAACGACGTCTCTGGAACTGGTTCGGGAGATTCCACTGGGCTTCGGTGGCCTGTACTTCCTCTTCCTCCTGCGCAAGCCCCGCGCAGCGCGGGCGCCTTGACCCGGCCCTCACCGGGTGGTAGATTTTCTATCGGCTGGCGCCATCGCGTGAGCGATCCGGACAGTATTGGCGCATCCGGTCTTTGCCTGGCCACGAACGATCGAACGGACGAATCCGCCGTTGGCGGAAACCCCCGAACGCCCTTGAACGTTGTCCCCATGACCGACGATCCTGCTGCGAGCGAATCTGCCAGCGGCGCGGAGTGGCTGCTGACGCCGGGGGAGCTTCGCTCGCTCTGCTCCACCCGGCGGCTCTTCCTCCTGGGTCTCACCATCGCCGGCCTGCTCACCGTGACCGTGGCCGCCTTGACGCTGTGGGTCTCCAGCCGGCGGCCCCTGGCTCCCGTTGCTCTCGGGGCCGGCGCCGTCGGATTCCTGGCACTGGCCGCCCTGGCCGCCTGGTGCACTCGCCGGGCCAGAATCGTGGGGCAGGATATCACCAACCGGCGCGTGGAGATGCAATGGGGGCGGCTCACGCGCATCTTCCGTGGCCTGCGCGTCGCCGAGGTCGAGGGGGCCTTGTTTCCGCTCCAGATGAACGTCGTTCCGGCACTGCGGGCGGGAGAACGGGTGTGGCTCCGCTTTGCCCCGCGCTCCCGGATTACCTTCGGGATGCAAACCCTGCGCGAGGTAGTCGCGGCGGAGCGCCTGGCGGGGCGATCCCCGTGTCCCGGCGTCCTGGCGGAGCTTCGGGAACAGCCGTGAGCGGGCCTCGGGCACTTCGTACGGCCGGGGCCCCGGGGCCGGCCCACCTGGATATGGCGGACCTGGCCTCTTGGCGGTTGAACTGCACTGTTTGGGATTACTGCACGTTCGGCAACGGCAGGCTGTTGTTCTGGAAATACTGCCAGGCTTGCGGCATCCAGGCCTGCAGGTCGGCGATCCGCGTCTCCGGATCCGGATGGGTCGAGAGGAACTCGGGTCCCCGGCCGGACTCTCCGCTCGTCTGGCGCATCCGCTGCCACAGCGCCACGGACTCCCGGGGATCGTATCCGGCCTTGGCCATGAGCAGGAGGCCGATGTGATCGGCTTCGCTCTCGTTCGCCCGGCTGTAGGGCAGCAGGATCCCCACCTCTGTCCCGAGCCCCAGGAGCGCCATCCACGTATTGCTCACGCCTGCCGCACCGACGATGGCGCCGGCGATGTTGAGTGCCTCGTACTGGGAGATGCGTTCGGCCGTGTGGTGGGCCATCACGTGCCCGACCTCGTGCCCGATGATCGCCGCCAGGCCCGTGTCATCCCGCGCCACCGGCAGGATCCCGGTGTACACGAGGATGCGCCCGCCGGCGATGGCGGCCGCATTCACCGTCTTGGGGGCGTTGATCACCATGTAGTCCCAGCGATACTTGGTGCCCAGGCCCGAGGCCCAGATCACCCGCTCCGTCACGCGCTTGATCCAGGCGTGGGCGGCCGGATCGTCCCGCTCCGTCAAGAGGCGCCCCCGTTTCATCTCCTGTTGGCGCAACTGCTGGAAGGCCTGCACGCCGATCTGGGCCTCATCCGCCTCGGAGATCAGGCGGAGCTGGGACCGGCCCGTGACCGGGACCGTCGCGCACGCCTGCAGGACCTGGGCGGCCGGCCACGCCAGCAGGCCCAGGCCCGCCCGCAGGAGGGACCGCCGCGATACCCGCCAGCGCCCCGGGTGCTCCCGCGCCGCCGCCTCGATCGCGGCGTCAACCTCGCGGTTGTCGGAGCCGCCCGCACCCGATGCACAGCACCAGCACACGTCAGATCCTCCCCTCGCGATGATCTCCCCGGGGTGCAGGTAGGACGCTGATCCCGGTGGATCTATTCTACCGCATTCTACCCCAGAAACGATGCCCCGGAAAGCCGCCGGGGCCGAAACTTTTCATTGACGCCCCTTCGGCCAGGGGCCTATGATGAGCGTGCATCTCGGCCCCGGAGCGCTGCGCAGAACGGACGGAGATCGGTCCACCGATCCACCGCCTGGCGACGCCCGGGAGCGCAGAAGGCATCCCGGAGCGCCGGAGGCCGCAGGGCTGGGGTGGGGTGCACCGCGGGGAGGGTGGGTCATGGCAGCGGAAGAGACCATCTACGACGAGGATCTGCGCTACGAGGACGAACCGACACCGCACAAGATCCTGGACACGCGCGTCTTCAAGGAGCCGATCAAGATTCTCCATCGCCGTGCGGGCCATGTGGCGATCCCGCTCGGGACGACCATCGGCGAGGCGGTCCGGGTGATGAAGGAGCACCGCATCGGGTGCATCATGGTCGAGGATCGGGGAAAGCTGGTCGGGATCTTCACCGAGCGGGACATCCTCACCAAACTCGTGGGAACGGGCTACGACCCGGCCAAGGTCCGGGTGGACGGGGTCATGACCCGGGATCCCGAGACGCTCACCCTGGACGATCCCATCGCCTTTGCCATGCAACTCATGAGCGTCGGCGGCTTCCGGCACGTCCCCCTGGTGGATGCCGACCGGCGCACCGTCGGCATCCTGTCCGTCAAGGACATCGTGGACTATCTCGTGGAGCACTTCCCGCGCGATGTCCTGAATATCCCGCCCGAGCCCGGAAAGCACTCCCGGACTCCCGAAGGCGGTTGAGCCCCCGGCGTTCCGGCGGCCGCGCTCGATCCGGAGAGCCTGCCGTTCCCGCCACGCCCGCGGCCCCGGTCGCCCTGCGACACCTCCCTCCCCCCTCTCGTCTTGTGCGCCCGACCGATCCCCGCATCCGTTGTGGAGACCGGGATGACTGCTGAGCCCAGGAACATCGATTTCCAGGCCGCCGCGCTGGTCACCTTCCTGGCCTTCCTGTGGGCGGGCAATCCCATTGCCATCAAGATCGGGCTGGCAGACGCGCCTCCCATCCGGCAGGCGTGGATGCGGTTCGTCCTGGGCGGCCTGACCGTGTTGGCGTGGGCCCGGCTCACCCGCACGCCCCTGCGCATCTATCGCCACGAGGCCCGGCCGCTCCTGATCCTGGGGGTGATCTTCACCGTCCAGATCGCCCTCCTGAATCTGGGCGTGAAATTCACCTCGGCGGGACACGTCTCGGTTCTCCTCAACGCCTACCCGATCTACACCGTCCTCCTGGCCCACTTCTTCGTCCCGGGGGACCGCCTGTCCGGGGGCCGCGCCGTGGGGGTGATGATCGCCTATGCCGGCGTGGTGCTCCTCTTCTCCCGCGAGTTCAGCTTGCAGTCCGCCTACCTGCTGGGCGATTTCGTTACCTCGGGCAGCGCCTTTCTGCTGGGCGTGCGGACGGTGTATCTCAATCGCGCCGTGCAGCGCATTGACCCGGTGAAGCTCCTCCTGGCGCAGGTGGCCTTCGGCGTGCCCTGCTACCTCGTGTGGAGCGCCCTGTTCGAGGCCGCGGACCCCTATCGCTGGACCTCCCGCCTGGCCCTCTCCCTGGGCTTCCAGGGGATCGTCGTCGCCGGATTCAACTTTATCGTGAGCCTGCTCCTGCTGAAGATCTACAAGCCCAGCGGCCTGGCCGCCTACTTCCTGACGACGCCGCTCTTCGGGGTGTTCCTGAGCTGGCTGATCCTGGACGAGGTCATCACGTTCCGCCTCCTGGTCTCCGCAGCCCTCGTGATGGGTGGAATTGCGCTGGCCAGCCGGCCAACTCTCAACCCAGCTCATCCCGCCGTGGTGAAGCCGCCCCTGGAGGAAGTGTAGGCCCGCGGGAGATATCCGGCGCCGGCGAAGCGCAAGGACGTACGACCGTTCGACGGTTCGGTTGTTCGGTGGTTCCGGACCGACCGAACCCCCGAACGCTCGAACACCCGAACGCCCGTCTTGTCTGCCTAGTACTCCGTCGGGACCTGCACCCGACCTTGGTCGTCGTACACGTACACCGCATCCGCCGCCTCATCCCGGGTCTTCTTGTGCGAGCCGTCGCAGTACGGCTTGTTCTTCGACAAGCCGCAGCCGCAGATCCAGACGGGGAACTTCACCTGCCCCTCCTCGATCTTGTACGGCGCGTTCTTATCGTGCTTCACCAATCTGGACATAGGATCCTCCTTTGTCTTTACGTCATGGGAAGGGTGTGTCCTTGCCCCTCACGCCTCCCACCTTACCTCTTACGTGGCATGCCCTTCGCTTCCCGGATCTCCGCCAGCACCTCGAAGGCGTGGCGCACCGATTTGGCCGCCAGCGTGCCGCCCATCAGCAAGCCCACGTCCAGCGTCTCCGCCAGCTCAGCGTCGGTCGCGCCCAGGTCGAGGACCTCCTCGACACGATGGTCAATTCATTCGAAACAATTCTGCGAGACGGCCACCGCCAGCGCCATGAGCTCCTTGTGCTTCCGGCTGATGGCTCCGTCGGCGAAGACCTGCTTCCCCAATTCCTGAAAGCCGGGGAAGACGCGCATCCGGCTCTTCCCGATCTGTCCGTTCAGCCGCTTCCTTCGTTGCACGCGCTCCGACCAGCCACCCATGGGTTGCCTCCTGTCGTCTGCCGCGAGATTTTTTCCGCCCGGCCTGCATTTTTTTCTTGCGTCCCAGGAACGTTGAATGTACGTTGCGCCTACACCAGAAAGGAGGTGATCCAGTGGGCATATTACACTGGACAGGTGAGGTGATTGTAACGTAAGCGTCTCCCCGCAGAGGCGAACGCCCGGGGTTTCGTCTACGGAATCCCAGCAATCGCCGGGCCTCGAAGACTCCGGCCTTGTCCACCGGGGCGGCCAGCATGCCGTGAAACCTTCGAGGCCTTTTTCTTTCTCTCCAGCCCTCAGCCCGCCAGCCGTCAGTCAAAGAACCGACAGGGACAGCGACAGGGACAGGTAAGAGCACTCGGCCCTCGGCGCTCGACTCTACCGTTCCACCCTCGTCTCGGCTCTCGGCTCCAGGCTCTCGGCTCTCCGTTTCAGCCATCCCAGCGCCCGACGATGGACCAGCACGCCGAGGCCAAAGCCGATCCAGAGCAGTTCCCGCCCCCGTCGGAGCAGACCGAAGGTCACGGCCAGCGGCGCCCCCAGCCCGAAGGCCACGAAGATCAGCACCTGGCCGCCTTCCTGGACCCCGAGGCTGCCGGGCACGATGACGGCGGCCAGCTTCGCCACGCCCGACAGCGCCTCGATGGCGAAGGCGCTCGGAAAGTCCACCGGTCTTCCCAACAGCCACAGGACCACGTACACCTCCCAGCAGCCCAGCACCCACCCGAGGAAATGGAAGCCGCAGCAGATCAGGAAGTCACGGATCCGGGGGCCGTAGAACTCCCGCAGGCGCTCGTCCAGCGCGCGGATGTCCGCCTCCCACGAGGCCAGCAGCGCCTCCCGGCCGCTCCAGTGCCGCGACAGGCCCAGCAGGAGGCCGAAGAGGCCACGGCGCTGCACACCGATCAGGACCCCGAAGATCAGGATGCCGAGAAGCAGGCCGATCACGGCCGCCACGGGCAACGGGATGGCCGATCGCCAGTGGTGGAGCGCGACCAAGAGGCCCAGGAAGACGAAGGCGCCCTGGGTGAGCATGAGCGCCGTCTTGGACACCAGGACCGAGGCGAGACAGGGGACGAGGGAGATGCCGTGTCGTTGCAGAAGCCAGGCCTTGAGCGGTTCGCCTCCCAGGTAGGCAGTGGGCGTGATGGCGTTGACCGCCTCGCCGGCGGCGCGAATCGCGAAGAGCTGCGGCAGGCGCGGCGCCGGCCCGGGATTTCCCGCCGACCCATCGAAGTCGCGCCGCAGGATCCACCACCACCCCAGGCTGTCCACGAGGTACGAGGCGAGGTAGGGGATCACGATCAGCGGCGTCAGCCAGCCCAGGCGCTTCAGCGCCGCGAGGACCGCCGTGACCCCGACGCCGTAGATCAGGCCCGCAAACAGGAGCAACCCGAGGGCCAGGCAGAGGACCTGCCACGACGCCGTGCGCCGGGCCCCAACTTTTCGTACCGCCATCACGCGACCCCGATCGCGGGAGCCAGCGAGACGCGCAACCCGGCCTTTCGGCTGGACAGCCCGGCCGGTGCCTTGCTAGAGTGGCCCGGCTTCGTCATCGCATTCCGGGAGGAGATCATGGCCCCCATCTCGACCCATGTGTTGCAGGCGATCAGCCAGGAACTCTCGCGGATCCCGGTGGACCCGGGCGACCTGGCGACCGCGGCGTCTCAGCTCGGGGCCCAGCTCGACGGGCTGGCCCGCCTGGACGACCTGGACCTTCTCGCCGTGGAGCCGGCCACCGTGCTGCTGCCCCCGTCGGAGGATCCCCATGGCGCCTGACGAGCTGACCCGACTCAGCATCGCCGAGGCCGGCGAGCAGCTCCGCCGCCGCGCCCTGTCGCCCGTGGAGCTCACGCGCGCCTACCTCGACCGCATTCAGCGATCCGACGGGGATCTCCTGGCGTACATCACGGTCCTGCCGGGGGAGGCGCTGGCCGCCGCGACCGCGGCGGAGCGGGAGATCGCCCGCGGAAACTACCGCGGGCCGCTGCACGGGATTCCCATCGCGCTGAAGGATCTGGTGCTGACGCGCGGCATCCGCACGACCTGCGGCTCCCGCATCCTGGCAGACTGGGTGCCCGACACGGACGCGACCGTCACGACGCGCCTGGCCGAGGCGGGTGCCATCCTGCTGGGCAAGCTCAACATGCATGAGTTCGCCTACGGCCCCACGGGGGTGAACCCGCACTACGGCACGTCCAGGAATCCGTGGGACCGCCAGCGCGTGCCCGGCGGCAGCAGCAGCGGTTCCGCCGTGGCGGTGGCGGCCGGCCTCGCCGCCGGGGCGCTGGGGACGGACACCGGGGGCTCCGTCCGGATCCCGGCGGCCCTCTGCGGCCTCGTCGGGTTGAAGCCCACCTACGGCCGGGTGAGCCGCGCCGGGGTCATCCCGCTGGCGTGGTCGCTGGACCACGTGGGCCCCATGACCCGCACGGTGACCGACGCGGCCCTCCTGCTTCAGGTGCTGGCCGGGCGCGATCCTGCCGACCCCTCCACCACCGACGTGCCGGTCCCCGACTATCGTCGTGCCATGCAGGGCGAGATTCGTGGCCTCCGCTTGGGCCTGCCCAAGGATCACTTCTTCGAGCGCCTGGATCCCGAGGTGCGGGCCGCCGTCCTGGCGGCGGCGCGGTCGCTGGAAGGCCTGGGCGCCTCCGTCGAGCACATCCCGCTGCCGAACATCCCGCATGCCGGCCCTGCCTCCTTCGCCATCATCGCGTCGGAAGCCATGGCCTATCACGAGCCCTACCTCAAGACCCGCGCCGCCGAGTATGGCGCGGACGTCCGCGCCCGGCTCATGACCGGACAGTTCGTCCTGGCCAGCCACTACCTCAAGGCGCAGCGGGCCCGCCAGATCATCCGCGCCGAGGTGGATGCGGCGTTGCGGCGGGTGGACGCCCTCCTGCTCCCCACGACGCCCATCCCCGCCCCGCGCCTGGACGCGCAGGAGGTGACCGTGGACGGGGTCACGGAGGACGCGCGCTGGTGGCTCATCCGCTGCACCCGGCCGATCAACGTGACGGGGCATCCCGCCCTGTCCGTGCCATGCGGCCTCACCGCGGGCGGTCTCCCCGTCGGCCTCCAGATCGTGGGGCGACACTTCGACGAGGCCACCGTGCTGCGCATCGGCCACGCCTTCGAGGCCGTGGGCCCGATGCGGGATCGCCGGCCACCACTCGATTCGTGAAGACGCGACAGCCATCCGCAACTGTGTTGAGGTAAAGGCTGCGTATGGCTTATAGCCTATGGCGTATGGTCCTGACTGAACCATAAGCCATACGCCATACGTGATTTTTTGCCGGGAAGTCATCGATGCCGACCAAACCCAATCGCGAGGAGAATCCAGTCGTCATTCCCATCGAGGACGCGCTGGACCTCCATGCCTTCGCCCCCCAGGATATCCCGGCGATCGTCAATGACTACCTGGAGGAGTGCGTCCGGCGCGGCATGCGCGAAGTGCGCCTGATCCACGGTCGCGGCACGGGCACCCAGCGGGCCATCGTCCGCTCGCTCCTGGCACAGCACCCGCTCGCCCTCGACTTCGGCGATGCCCCACCGGATCGCGGTGGCTGGGGCGCCACCATCGTCCACCTGCGCGAGAGCCACTCCGCACCCTGATCAGGGCCGCCCGAGCGGGAGGGCGGGATCCTCCGCCAGGAGCCCGGCCAACCGCACGATCACCTCCTGCACCTCATGCCGGAACAGCCGCGCCTGGTCGAATGCCATGAGGTCCACCGTGTGGACGGCCGGCCTCGGCAACCCGGCCAGCGGCCGACCCGGTCCGTGTTCCAGGATGCGCTCGTAGCGAAGGCCGCCTCCGGCAGCCTCGACCAGACGCGCCCGGAGCCGGACGAAGACCCCGACCGTCTCCGCCTCGTCCCCCACCGCCAGGCCGAACGCCTCCACCGCAAGGTCCAGCACCCCGTCGGCCCCCTGCCCGCGCGCACCCGCCAGCACATCCGTCCCCGGCGTGTCCGGCCCCCACGTGGGGTACCAGGAAAGCGAGAGCGGTGGGCGGCCCATGCGAGTCGCTAGCACCCTCGCGGCTGACTCGCGCAGCAGCCGATCGGGCCGGAGCGTGGTGGCAGCCTCGAGGAGCGCCTGCCGATCCCGGGCATCCATCGCGGCGAAGGTGCCGCTGTCCACCTGCCCGCCCAGCGCACCCACCGCCGTCGTGCCTGCCACGATTCCCACGGCGGCCGGCCAGACCAAGAGGAAGACGGGCACTGACTGGACGATCGCCAGCCCGGTGACGAAGCCGGCCAGGCCGCCCGACTGACCCCCCGGTTTCGTCCGATCTCCTCCCGTCCAGGCAGCGTTCCAGGTGGGATCAAGGGCGGGGACGAGCAGTGCCGGGTGCCGGATCTCCGGGCCGGGGACGATCTGCGCAGCGGATGGGGCCACCGGCACGGCTCCCGCCTGGAAGACGGCCTGACCTTCCGGCGGGCGCACCTCTTCCGTCGAGGCGCAGCCCCCCACGAAGAGAGCGGCGAGAGCGGAGGTGAGGACGTCCCTGAACGGTCGGCCCATCCTGTGGCAGTCCTCAACCGCGGGACGTGAGCGCCAGGAAGTCTCGAATGACCTCGGAGGTGCTTGGAAAGGCGAGCTGATCCCAAGGGATCTCGGGGGGGGGAAAGACGCGGGCGTCCAATCCTTCCTCGTCAACCTGGATAGTACCGCCCGTGACCTCGCCCACGTACACGATCAGGATCACGGGATTGCCTGGGGTGGAGTACACGCCGAGGAGGCGGGTCAGGCGGACGTCCAGCCCGCATTCCTCCTTGACCTCCCGGATCGCGGCGGACTCCAGGGGCTCCCCCCGGTCCACGTAGCCCCCGGGGAAGACCCACTTGCCGTAGCTGGGCTGGATGGCGCGCTGGACCAAGAGGACGCCCCCGTTCACGGAGAAGATGACGCCGGTCGCCACCTTGGGGTCGAGGAAGAAGATGGATCCGCACGCCTGGCAGACCAGGCGCGGCGGCTCGGTGGACCGGAGAGTCCGCTGCTCCAGCGTCCCTCCGCAGCCGGGACAGAATCGATAGGCGGGCTCGCGGCCGCGGATCATTCCTCGTCCTCCTGTCGGGCCCAGTAGCGGGCATATTCGTCCATGTAGGTCAGCGTCTCCAGGCTCTTCATCCGGTCCAGGAACAGGGTCCCCGTCAGGTGATCATGCTCGTGCTGGATCACTCGGGCGAAGAAATCGCCGGCCGTGAGATGCAGCGGCCTGCCTCGCCGGTCATGCGCCTGGACCTCGATCTCTTTGTAGCGGGGCACCTTCCCACGCAGGTCCGGGATGCTCAGGCAGCCTTCCCAGTCCTCCACCATCTGGTCGGTCACCGGCGTGATGCGTGGATTGATGAGCACGGTGAGGGGCCGCGACACGCTCTTGGAGGAGCGGGCGTCCGCCTCTTCCTCGATCACGGTGATCTGGAGGGACCGGTGGACCTGGGGTGCCGCCAGCCCGATGCCCCGGTACTCGCGCATCGTCTCGATCATGTCGTCAATGAGGCGCTGGATCTCGGGGGCCTGGATATTCTTCACGGGCTCGGTCGCGGCTCGCAGGACGGGGTTGCCGAGGATCGCGACCTTCAGGATAGCCACGGACGTGCGTGTTCCTTTCTGCGGATTGATGTGTTAGGCTGAATTATCCGAAATCCGGGTTTGAAACTTCGCAATTCGGGTACCCGCTGGGTGTCCGAAATTCGAAATTCTTAGGAGGGTGCATGATTCACGAAGTGCTGGTTGTCGGTGCCTTGCAGTGCAACTGCTCCATCCTGGGCGACGAGGAGACCCGGGAGGCCATCGTCATTGATCCCGGCGACGAGGTGGAGCGCATCCTGGCCATCCTGAAGCGGCACAACCTGACGGCCAAGTATATCATCAACACGCATGCCCACTTCGATCACGTGGGCAACTGCCGCGAACTCAAAGAGGCGACGGGGGCCGAGATCTGGCTCCACAAGGCTGACCTCCCCATCTATGAATCCGCCCCGCGCCAGGCCGAACTCTTCGCCATGTACGGCGTCAAGCCGATCCGCATGACCGCCGTGGACCAGTTCATCCGGGACGCCGACGGCGTTCAGGTCGGCAAGATCGGCGCCCAGGTCATCCACACCCCGGGGCATACCCCCGGCAGCCTCAGCCTCCACGTCCCCGGCAGCGCCAAGGATGTCCTCTTTGCCGGCGACACCCTGTTCAATGGAAGCATCGGCCGCACCGACCTGCCCGGCGGCGACTTTCATCAGATCCTGCAGTCCATCAAAGAGCGGCTGTTCACCCTCGACGACGACACCGAGGTGTGGCCCGGGCACGGGCCCAAGACCACGATCGGCTGGGAGCGCCGGACGAACCCGTTCCTTCAGGATCTGTGATGGGAACGGGCTCAAATCGTCGGGACTCTAGCACAATAGCCTCTGGACTGACAAGGTGCGGTTGACACCGTTCCGGAGGCACGACTAGAATCCGGCGTCATCATCAATAATCGGGGGCCCTCCGTGAGAAGGGAGTCTTCCCATGCGAAACCTGAAAGCGAACCTCTTGGAGCTGGTCCGGCGCACCTCGGCCGAACTGCCCGACGACGTGGTGACCGTCATCACCAGCGCGGCCACGCAGGAACAGGAAGGCAGCAATGCTCAGTACGCCATGAACATCATCACGAGCAACATTGACATGGCCAAGCTGAAGTCCGCGCCGCTCTGCCAGGATACCGGGAGCATCCTGTTCTTCGTCAAGGCCCCCAAGGGGTTCGACCAGCTCGCCTTCGAGAAGGTCGCCAGAGAGGCCGTGGCCGAGGCGACGGCCAGGGGATACCTGCGCCAGAATTCCGTGGATTCTCTCACCGGGAAGAACACCGGGAACAACTTGGGTCCCGGGAGCCCCGCCATCCACTTCCACCAGCACCGGGGCACCCGGGCGGATGTCCGCCTGATCCTGAAGGGGGGCGGATGCGAGAACGTGGGGGCCCAGTATTCACTCCCGGACGTCCGCCTGAACGCCAACCGCGATCTGGACGGCGTCCGGAAGGCTATCCTGGATGCCGTGATCCAGGCTCAGGGCAAGGGGTGCGGTCCGGGCATCCTGGGCGTCTGCATCGGCGGCGACCGGGCCACGGGCTACCTCCATTCCAAGGAGCAGCTCCTCCGCATGATGGACGACGTGAACCCCGAGCCGTCGCTGTCGGCGCTGGAGAAGGACATCGTGATCAGCGCCAACAAGCTGGGCATCGGCCCCATGGGATTCGGCGGGGCGACGACGCTTTTGGGGTGCAAGATCGGCGCGCTCAACCGGCTGCCCGCCAGTTACTTCGTGTCCATTTCCTACATGTGCTGGGCCTACCGGCGACAGGGTTTCATCCTGAACGATAGCGGCAAGATCGTGGAGTGGCTCTACTAGGGGAATTGACGATTGGTGATTGAGGATTTTCGATTGATCCGGTCAATCGGCCATCCGCAATCCACGGTCGAAAATCCAAACGAGGGCGATCATGATCCAGCTCATCGAGCCGTATGCCGAGGACAAGATCCGCGCGTTGAAGATGGGAGACATGGTCCATCTGTCCGGCCTGGTCTACACCGGCCGTGACGCGGTCCACAAGTTCCTCCACGAGGGGGGCAAGCCCCCCGTGGACCTGCAGAACCAGATCATCTACCACTGCGGCCCCGTGGTGATCAAAGAGAAGGGCAAGTGGGTGGTGAAGGCCGCCGGCCCCACGACCTCGGCGCGCGAGGAGCCGTACCAGGGCCACATCATCGAGAAATTCACCATCCGAGCTGTGATCGGCAAGGGCGGGATGGGGCCCAGGACGCTCGAGGCCTGCAAGAAGGTCGGCTGCGTCTACCTGCACGCCATCGGCGGAGCCGCCCAGGTCCTGGCGGAGTGCGTGACCGACGTCTTGGGCGTCTCCCTGGAAGAGTTCGGCAGCCCCGAGGCCATCTGGGCCTTCCGCGTGAAGAACTTTCCCGCGGTGGTCACCATGGATGCCCACGGCAACAGCTTGCACGCCGCGGTGCTGGAGCAGTCCAAGGAACAGTTGAAGCAGCTCGTGTAAATGGGATGATCGCCGCAGCTCTCCTTCGGGGGGCGACACCTTCGCCCCCTGTTTTGTTTCAGGGGGTTGCTCGGTTCACGGTGCGATGTTCAACGTTGTACCTCGAACCTTGAACATTGAACGTCGAGTATGGGTCGCTTCTTCCTCTTCGCCCTGCTCACCTGGATCACCGGCAACCCGCTTCTGGCGGTGCTGGTGCTGATCGCCCTCTCATTGCCGGGCTGGTGGGCCGGCTCACGCTACGCCTGGAAGATGGGCCGGTGGATGCGCGCCTGGGGCGAGGCAGGACGCCTGCGCCGTGCCCTGGCCGTCAACCCCCACGACGTGAAGGCCCGCACGGATCTCGGGGCCATCCTGGTGCGCCAGGGCCGCTTCCGCGAGGCGCGCGCCGAGCTCACACAGGCCATGCCCAGGGCCGACGATCTGCCTGAGGCGAATTACGCCCTCGGCTTATGCCTGTTGCACGACGGCGATGGGGAGAAGGGCCGAGAATTGGTGGAGCGGGCCCTGGCCCTGAATCCGAAGTTCGGCTACGGGGAGCCCTACCTGCGGCTGGGAGATTTCCGGGCGGGTCGCGGCGAGTGGGAGCGAGCGGCAGAGCGCTATCGCCAGGCGACGGGGATCCACAGCTCCAGCGTGGAAGGTTGGTTCAAGCTCGGCCAGGCCCTGGACCACCTCGACCAGCGGGACGACGCGCGAACAGCCCTCCGGGAAGCCATCTCCTCCTACCGCACCGCTCCCTGGTACCAGCGTTCCGAGGGCCGTCCCTGGGTCCGCCGCGCCCACCGCCTCCTCGGCTCCCTGCGGTGATTCCAAAGATCAAACCGCCAAGCCGCCAAGGGCGCCAAGAACTTCGAGACCGCTGGGTTGAGATTCTTTCCTTGACCCCATGTCAGTTCTGACATATAGTTGATATAATGAAGCAAGAGGGCAAGCCACTCGTCTGGCTCCGTGGGGAAGTAAAGTCTCCGCCATTCTCCGAGGAGGCGCGGATCGAGGCGGGTGTCCTCCTCCGCCAGCTCCAGCTCGGGGTGAAGCTCTGGCTCCCGCATTCGCGGCCGATGCCATCCATTGGGACCCGCTGTCACGAGCTGCGGATCAACGATGTGGCTGCGACCTGGAGGATCATTTACCGAATTGACCCGGATGCGATTCTGATTCTCGACGTCTTCAGCAAAAAGACACCACACACACCCCAGGACGTGATCGAGAACTGCAAGCGTCGGCTGCGGCAGTATGATGCGGTCAGTTGAAGGAGGGAGGCAGCCTTATGGATAACGTCAAGCGCGCCAAGCTGAAGGCCAGCGGCTGGACCATTGGCTCAACTCAGGATTTCCTCGGCCTTTCGGCGGAGGAGGCTGCCCTTGTCGAACTCAGGCTCGCGCTCAGTCGCAGCCTGAGAACCTGGCGGACGCGCCGGGGTCTTTCTCAGGTGGAGCTCGCCAAGCGTCTCAAGTCGAGTCAATCACGTATCGCCAAAATGGAAGCGGGAGATCCCTCCGTGTCGGTGGATCTTCTCGTTCGCTCGCTGATCGCCATGGGCGCCACCCCGAGGGATATTGCCCAGGCTATCGTCCAGCCGAGAAGGGCTTTGGCCGTCTAGCGCATGGGTGATCAGCGCTGGGTGGGGCAGAGCTCGGCCTTCTCAGGTTCATCGCCACGTTGGACCGGCCCGCGGAGAATCCCAGCCTTTCATTTCCTCAGCCCCATCGCTTAGAAAATACGCCGGCCCAGGAAGCAGTCGCAGAGAGCGCCCGCTCGCGAGATCGGTGTCCCGCGACGTCGGATGAAGGAGGTTCTCAAGTGAGAAAGAAGGCGGATCGTATCGGAGGAGACGTGCTGGCACATCTGGCACGCCTCCGGCGAAGGATGTCTCCGGAGGAGCGGGCCGCCTATGACGAGCGGATTCTTGCGATCCGCACGGTTCTCGAACTGGCCGACCACCGACGGAAGCGCCGCATTTCGCAGAAGACGATTGCCGAGCGCATGGGGGTCACACAACCCGTCATCGCCCGCCTGGAAAAGCCTCTTGATGCCGCCTGGCGCCAGCCTTCCCTCAGCGTGCTTTCCCGCTACGCCGCTGCCCTGGGTCTTGTCCTGGAGGTACGCCTCCGCTGGGCAGCCTGATTCGGTCCTCCAGTTGGTACCGGCGGGCCGAGGGCCGTCCCCAGTACCGCCGCGCCCGTCGCCTTCTGCGCTCCTTCCGGTAATCCCTGCATGAATTGTAGGCAAGCTCCCGCAGCTGCGTGTCTGGGTTTATCAATACTTCAATGGAACGTCTCCTCCCCTCTTGACGATGCGGCTGCCATCCCTTCCAATGGATGGCAGCCCCCTCGATCACGGCTTTGACGTGCTCCATTACCTCAGGAAGGCGCGCGGCAGGACCAGGGTGAACCAGGGCACGTAGGTGACCACCAGGAGGCCCAGGGCGAGGATGACGAGGTAGGGCGCCATGTACCTGGTCGACTCGACGATGTTCAGGCGGGCGATGGCGCAGGCGATGAACAGGCCCACGCCGATCGGCGGCAGGAAGATGCCGATCGAGGCGGAGATCCGTACGCAAGCCTGGCCCCAGGAGCGTCAGGCGCGGCCGTAGATCGGGACGGCGGCGCCGGAGATCTCGCGGGAGGCCTCGGAGCAGAGGAAGAGCAGGACGCGGGCGTGTCGATCACGCTGGGGAGGAGCTTGCTTGCGGCCATCAGCCGTCAGCCTCGAAGCCTGATCGCCGTGGTTCCCGCCCTTGAAAATCTGCGCAATCTGCGAAATCTGCGGATAAAAAGATTCTCAGGTTTTCCCACCGAGGGCAATGACGCGCTCGCGCAGGCGCATGACGATCGTTTCGAAATCGTCTGCTCCCCGTGGACCTTCTCCAGAACGCAACGCCTCCGGGGTCGCCACCGGGCCGAATCGTACGCCGATCCGGTGGATTCTTGGCAGCGACTGGCCGCGGGGCCAGGTCTCGAAGGATCCGGAGATATAGGCGGGCAGC
>METI01000199.1:14444-14844 GCA_001771285.1 candidate division NC10 bacterium RIFCSPLOWO2_12_FULL_66_18 | reverse complement strand
CTGGACAGCGACCATGAGGCCAGCCTCGCCCTGGTGCCGCTGGGGTGGACGGGCGCGTCGCCGCCGGATACCGCCCCCGCGGTCGGACCCCTCCGGCTGGAGACCGCGCCGCTCTCCCGGTTCGAGGTGGACTATCCGGCGATCCGGGCCATGCATGCGGCCTCGTCGCTCGTTTCCGAAAATGAGGTTTCGGCGTGGCGCGGGGGCGGGTCGTCAGAGGATTCGCCTGCGGCGGCATCTCGAACGATCGAGCTTCAGCCCCCGGGGGATCCCGATGCCCCGGCGGACTCCGTGACCGAGGTGATCCTGCGGCGCGGATCCAGCCGCCGATTCGCCCGAAAGCCGTTGACGTTTTCCCAGCTCGCGACGATGCTGGACCGGGCGACACGGGGCATCCCGG
>METI01000199.1:0-14434 GCA_001771285.1 candidate division NC10 bacterium RIFCSPLOWO2_12_FULL_66_18 | reverse complement strand
ATGCTGGACCGGGCGACACGGGGCATCCCGGCCGACTTCCAGGACCCGCCGGGGGCCACCCTGATAAGCCTGTACGTGATCGTCCACGCGGTGGAGGGCCTGGCCCCCGGCGCCTACGTGTACCATCGGAGGGAGCGCGGCCTGGAGCTGCTGCGGGAAGGGAATTTCCGGAACCAGGCGGGGTATCTCGGGCTGGAGCAAGAGCTGCCCGCCGAGGCCAGCGTGAATGTCTACTGCCTGGCGGACCTCAAACCGATTCTCGCCCGATTCGGCAACCGTGGCTACCGGGCGGCCCAGCTCGAGGGCGGGATCACCGGCGGCAAGCTGTACCTGGCCGCGTATGCAGAGCGGCTCGGGGCCACTGGCCTCACGTTCTACGACGACGCCGTGACGGACTTCTTCTCGCCGCACGCCGCCGGCAAGGGCATCATGTTCCTGACCGCTGTGGGGCACCCGGCCCGCCGACGCGCCGGGTGAGGCCTCGGCCATCCGGCCCGCCGACGCGCGGGCTCATAGCTCATGGCTCTTCGCTGAAGGCTGACGGCTGATGGCATTGTAATGACATTCCCGGTCTGGCCACGGGGCTGCCCGGGTGGAGTGTCCCGATGAGCGACGTGAAAGCACCCGAAGCCACGCCGCGCCACACCAACCGGCTGATCCACGAGACGAGCCCGTACCTGCTCCAGCACGCCCACAACCCGGTGGACTGGTACCCCTGGGGGGACGAGGCGCTGGCCAGGGCGAAGGCGGAGAACAAGCCGATCCTGCTCAGCATCGGCTACTCGGCCTGCCACTGGTGTCACGTGATGGAGCGGGAGTCGTTCGAGATCGAGGAAATCGCCGACCTCATGAACCGCCACTTCGTGAACATCAAGGTGGACCGGGAGGAACGTCCGGACCTGGACGACATCTACATGGCGGCCACGCTCGCCCTGAATCACGGCCAGGGGGGCTGGCCGATGACGGTGTTCCTGACGCCGGACCAGCGGCCGTTCTTCGCCGGGACCTATTTTCCGCCGACCGATCGGTACGGTCGTCCCGGCTTCGCCACGCTGCTCAATCGGATCGCGACGCTCTGGGAAGAGCAGACAGACAATCTCCGACAACAGGCGGAGCGGCTCACCGAATACCTGAAGGACCAGACCCGCCCCGCCCCGGGGGCCAACATCGGCGAGGCCGAGATCCGGGCCGCGGTGGCGCAACTGGCCCAGACCTTCGACAAGACCTACGGGGGGTTCGGCCCCGCGCCGAAGTTCCCGCCGTCCACGGCGGCATCGCTCCTCCTCCGGTACCATCGCCGGACGGGGGATGCCCAGGCCCTCCACATCGTCCGAAAGACCCTGGAGGGGATGGCCCAGGGCGGCATGTACGACCACATCGGCGGGGGCTTCTCGCGCTACTCCACGGACGAGCGCTGGCTGGTTCCCCATTTCGAGAAGATGCTGTACGACAACGCCCAGCTCACCAAGGTGTACCTGGAGGGCTTCCAGGCGACCGGGGATGCGTTCTTCGCCGGGATCGCCCGGGAGATCCTGGACTACATCCTCCGGGAGATGACCGGTCCGGAGGGCGGATTCTCCTCGGCGACCGACGCCGACTCCGAGGGCGAGGAAGGGAAGTTCTTCGTCTGGACTCCGCGCGAGGTCGAGGCCATCCTGGGCCCGGAGGAGGGTGCCTGGTTCTGCGCCGCCTATGACATCACCGAGGAGGGGAACTGGGAGGGGAAGAGCATCCCCAACACGCCCCGCTCGGCGGAGCGGGTGGCGTCGCGACTGGGGATCGGCCTCCTGCAGTTGCGGCGGTGCATCGAGACGGGCCGGGCCAAGCTGTACGAGGTTCGCCAGAGGCGGATTCCCCCCGGGCTGGACGACAAGGTGCTGACGGCCTGGAACGGGATGATGATCGGCGCGATGGCCGAGGGGCATCGCGTCCTCCGCGATCCGCGGTACCTGGTCGGGGCGGCCCGGGCGGCGGATTTCCTCCTCACGACGTTGCGGCGGCCGAACGGCGGGCTGTTTCGGACCTCCCGCGCCGGGAAGGCGCACCTCCCGGGTTACCTCGAGGACTACGCCTTCCTGGCCGAGGGCCTCGTGGACCTGTACGAGGCCGGGGGGGATGTCCGCTACCTCCGCGAGGCGGCGCGCCTGGCGGAGCGGATCCTGGCCGACTTCGGGGATGAGGCGGGTGGCGGGTTCTTCGACACGGCCGCCGCGCACGAGGCGCTGATCCTCCGCCACCGGGAGGGGGCCGACGGCGCCATCCCCAGCGCCAACGCGGTCGCCGCGTTCGCGCTGGCCCGGCTGTCGCTTCACCTGGACCGGTCGGATTTCCGGGACGCGGCGATCCGCGCCGTCTCTGCCTATGGCCGGGCCGTCGTGGAACATCCGCGGGCATTCTGCAAGAGTTTGGTGGTTGCGGATTTCCTCCTCGAAGGGCCGGTCGAGTTGGCCCTGGTCGGGACGCCGGGGGAGGCCGGGTTCGAAGCTTTGCGGCGGGAGGTGGGTCGCCGCTATCTTCCGAATCGGATCATCGCCCATCACGATCCCGCGGCGGGCGCGCCCGGGGATCTCCCGCTGCTCCGCGGGAAAGGGCTGGTGGACGGCAAGGCGGCGCTCTACGTCTGCCGGAACTTTACCTGTCAGGCGCCGGTGACGGACCCCGCCGAGGTGGAGCGGGCCCTGGCCGAGCGCGGGGCGGAGGCCGCCGACGAATTCCGGACGGGCATCGCGACCCGGCGGCCCGGCCGGGCGACGCCCGAGGGGACCGCCGCGCGCGCCAGGCACTTCCAGGAGACGGGGGCGCTGCATGGCTACAGCCCGCTGGGATCCACCGGCCTCACCGTCAGCCGGCTCGGATTCGGCGGCTACCGCGTGGACGACGAGACGCCGGCTCACCGGGAGGCGCTGATCGCCGCCCTCCAGGCGGGCTGCACGCTGATCGACACCTCCACCAATTACACCGACGGGGGCAGCGAGCGACTGGTGGGATCGGTCCTGGCCGAACTCACCGAGGATGGGCGCCTGCCCCGGGACGCGGTAGTGGTCGTTTCGAAGATCGGGTACGTGCAGGGGGAGAACCTGGCGCTGGCCCAGGAACGCGAAGCGGCCGGGAAGCCGTTCCCGGAGATGGTCAAGTACATGGACGGGTGCTGGCATTGCCTGCACCCAGAGTTCCTGCGGGACCAGTTGACCCGTTCCCTGGACCGCCTGCAGCTTGAGACGCTGGACGTCTGCCTCTTGCACAACCCGGAGTACTTCCTCTCCGACGCCAGGAAGCGGGGCGGCGGGACACTCGAGACGCTCCGCGAGGAGTTCTCCCGTCGCCTGCGCGAAGCCTTCGCCTTCTTCGAGACCCAGGTGGCGGCCGGCCGGATCGGCTGGTACGGCGTCTCCTCGAACACCGCCGTCGCGCCCCCCGGCGATCCCGAGGCGACGTCGCTCTCGCGGATGCTGGAGACGGCGAGGGCGGCGGGCGGCCCCGGGCACCACTTCCGCGTGCTGCAGGTGCCGATGAACCTGTTCGAGGCCGGGGCGGTTCTTGCACCCAACACCGGCCCGGATGGGACGCGCACGGTGCTCGAGCTGGCGGCCGAGGCGGGGATCGGCCTCTTGGTGAACCGGCCCCTGAATGCCTTCGTCGGCGGCCGGTTGGTCCGATTGGCGGACTTCCACCCGAAGGAAGAGGCTGTCGAGGCGTCGCCGGACGAGCCGCTCCGGCAGGTCGCCGCCTTGGAGGAGGAATATCGGACCCGGATCGCATCCCGTCTGCAGGCTCCGCAGGGCGGGACCCCTCCAGCCGACTGGTTCCGGTGGGCCGACCAGCTTCGGACGCTGCCGGGCCACCTGCAGGGGCTGGATCACTGGCGGCAGATCGAGGAACAGATGATCGCGCCGATGGTGGCCCAGCTCGTTCACATGCTGGACGGGAGGCTGACCGGCCCGATGGCGGAGAGCTGGCAGGACTGGCGGGATCGCTACCTCCCGGCGCTGGATTCGCTCCTCCAGGTGTTCCGCGCGCAGGCGGCCCGCCAGAGCCAGGCGGTGAGCGACGCGGTGGCCGCGGCCCTCACCCCGCACCTACCGCTCCTCCGCGCGGGCGAGAGCCTGTCGCGGAAAACGCTCTGGATCCTGGCCAGCACTCCCGGCGTGAGCTGCGTGCTTTTGGGGATGCGACACCCGGCATACGTGAAGGACGGCATGGCCATTCACGGTTGGCCGCCCCTCCGGGACGTCCGCCAGATCTACGAGGCCATGCGCCAGGTGCGGGTGGGTTAAGACAGGGTGGCACCGTGACGCCCGTACAGCCGAAGCCGGCCGCTTCCGTGGTCCTCGTGCGGGGTGGATCCGAGGAGCCGGTGGAGGTCTATCTGATCCGCCGGAACCGGGGCATGCGCTTCCTCGGCGGTTTCTACGCCTTCCCGGGAGGCAAGGTGGACGAGGCCGACCTGGCCCCGGAAGCCCTGGCGCGCTGTCGCGGGATCACCCCGCAGACGGCGAACGAGGGATCTTCGACCTGGGACGGTCTGCCCGCGATCGCCTTCTGGGTGACAGCGATCCGGGAGCTTTTCGAGGAGACGGGGATCCTGATGGCGTGCGACGCGGCTGGCATCCCCATTGACATCTCCAGCCCCTCGGTCGCCGCCCAGGTAGAAGGCTGGCGGCGAGCCCTCGTGAACAAGGAGGCCGCGCTGACACCGCTGCTCGCCGGCGCAGGCTGGTTTTATGATCTCAGTTTGCTGCGGTACCTTTCGCACTTCATCACGCCGGCCGCGAGCCCGATCCGATTCACGGCCCGCTTCTTCCTCGCGCCGATCCCCCCGGGGCAGGCGCCGCGCCTGATCCTCGAGGAGACCTCCGAGGGGTTCTGGATCGGGGCGCACGAGGGGTATCGGCGGTTCCAGGCGGGGGAGCTGGCCATGGCCGAGCCGGCGGAGTATGCTCTGGACTACCTGGCCCAGTTCGATGGTTGCGAGACCCTCTGGCAGGCGCACGCCGATGGCCGGCACAAGTTCCACGGGATCGTGGACCGGATCGAATTCTACGGCGAAGGGTACGACTGGGCCACGGGGACCTGGACGTTCAACAAGCCCCCCTGGCATCCGTAGGCGCGCGGTGGAATCCTGAGCCATGTGGGCGGCCGCCCGTCGGCCGGCAGGTTTGGATCTCTTTCAGAGGTTCACAGGAGACGCAATCATGGCCAAGCGACCCGTAGAGCGACGTTCCCAGCGAAAGAGCAGGCCCACCCGCCTCACGGCCCCGCGGAAAGCCAACCCGGCCAGGGCCACGGCCCGGCGCAAGTCTGGGCCGGCTAGGGCCACGGCCCAGCGCAAGTCTGGGCCGGCGAGGGAAGGCGCTTTCCGCCTGACCTATGCCACCATGTTCGATCCCCCGGCTCTGATGCACGACAACTTCGAGAAGGCACTGGCCATCGTGAAGGCCGGCCTGGGCCGGGAACACTCCATGTGGATCGGCGGGAAGGAACGTCGTACCGCCGAAAGGTTCGAGGACCGGAGTCCGATCAACACCACCTGGCTGCTCGGCACGTTCCCGAAGGGGACGGCGGCGGACGTCGCCGTCGCCCTGGATGCGGCCCGGGCCGCCTTTCCCGCCTGGAGCCGCCTGCGGTGGCAGGAGCGCGTCCGTCTCCTCCGGAAGGTCGTCGCCCTCCTCGAAAAGCGCGTCTACGAGATCGCGGCGGCCGTGGCGCTGGAGGTGGGGAAGAACCGGATGGAGGCCCTGGGGGATGTGCAGGAGACCGCCGACCTGATCGCCTACTACTGCGACGCCATGGAGCGGAACCAGGGCTTCATTCGCCCCCAGGGACGGGATCCGCTCAAGGGCTACACGGCCGCGAACGTGAGCGTCCTCCGCCCCTATGGCGTGTGGGCCGTGATCTCGCCCTTCAATTTCCCGGTGGCATTGTCGGGCGGTCCCACGGGCGCCGCCCTCGTGGCGGGGAACACGGTCGTCTTCAAGCCGGCCACGGACACCCCGTGGGCGGGCGCCCTGCTGGCGCAATGCTTCCGCGACGCCGGGCTCCCGGAGGGCGTCTTCAACTACGTCACGGGGTCCGGCGCCACCGTGGGAGAGGCGCTGATCAGAAACCCCGGGGTGGACGGCATCACCTTCACCGGCTCCTTCGAGGTGGGGATGCATATCTACCGGACCTTCGCCGGGGGCCGGCACCCGCGTCCCTGCGTCGCCGAGATGGGTGGCAAGAACCCGGCCATCGTCTCGCGGGGGGCGGACCTGGACCGGGCGGCCATCGGCATCGTGCGGTCGGCCTTCGGACTCCAGGGCCAGAAATGCTCGGCCTGCTCGCGGATCTTCGTCGAGAAACCGGTGCAGGAGGCCCTCGTCCAGAAGCTGGTGGACCTGACGAGCACAATCACCGTCGGCGACCCGACGCATCGAGAGAACACGATGGGACCGGTCATCAACCGGAAGGCCTTCGACGACTACCGGGGATACATCGAGGAGTTGGGCCGGGTCGGCGTGATCCTCACCGGCGGCAAGCAGTTGACCGAGGGCAACCTGGCCCAGGGCTACTTCTGCGCCCCGACGCTGGTGGACGGCGTCCCGCCGGACCACCGCCTCTGGAAGCAGGAGATGTTCCTGCCCATCGCCACGATCGCCGCGGTGGAATCCCTGGACGAGGCGATGCAGCGGGCGAATGGCGTGGACTATGGTCTCACGGCCGGATTCTACGGGTCCAAGAAGGAGGCGGCCTGGTTCTTCGACCGTATCCAGGTGGGCGTGGCCTATGCGAACCGCCCCCAGGGGGCGACCACCGGGGCGTGGCCGGGGTATCAGCCGTTCGGGGGCTGGAAGGGGTCCGGGTCAACCGGGAAGTCGGGCGGCGGCTCCTACTACCTGCAGCAGTACATGCACGAGCAGAGCCAGACGCTGATCGAGTAGGCCCGATCCACGGAGGAACTGCTCCCTCAAAAAAGACACGAGAGGTCGGCGGGCATTCCCGCCGGCCTACGGAAAGATTCCCAGCTCCAGGTAGGTCCGCGCGATCTTGTGAAGCGCGTTGAGGAAGGCGGCGGTTCGCAGATCCTCGGTCCGGGCATCGCGTTTCCACGACTCCCGAATCTGGTGATAGGCGCCGATCATCGTTTCCTCGAGCCCGGAGTTGACCAGGTCAACCTCGTCGGCGCCCCGCGCGATCCGGCGGCGATCTTCTTCCGAGAAGAGGCGGCCGGTGGCCGCCTCGATGGCGGTGAGCATCCGGTCGAAGGCCGCCTCCTCGAAGCGCTTGCCCACCCGGCCGAAGCGGACGTGCGAGAGGTTCTTCACCCACTCGAAGTACGAAACCGTGACGCCGCCCGCGTTGAGATAGATGTCCGGGATGATGAGGACGCCCTTCTCCAGGAGGATCTTCTCCGCCTCGGCCGTGGTCGGACCGTTCGCCGCTTCCGCCAGGATCTTGGCCCGGATCCGGGGGGCGTTGTCGGCCGTGATCTGGTTCTCGAGCGCGGCCGGGATCAGGATGTCGCACGGGAGCTCCAGCGCGGCCTGGGTGGGCAGGAGGTTTTTCGCGCCGGGCAGGTTGAGGATCGAGCCGGTTTCCTTCAGGTGGCGGGCCGCGGCCTCCACGTCCAGGCCTTCGGGCCGGGTGATCCCGCCGTCGCGCTCGGCAATCGCAACGATCACGCACCCGCCCTCCTGGCAGAACTTCGCGGCGTGGTAGCCGACGTTCCCCAGCCCCTGGACGATCACCCGCTTGCCCTCCAGGCCCCGCGAGAGGCCGAGCGCCTTCATCTCCTCCGCCTGGTCGCAGGCTTCGCGCAGCCCGAAGTAGACGCCCCGCCCGGTGGCTTCCACCCGGCCGCGGATGCCACCCTGCGTGACGGGCTTGCCCGTGACGCAGGCGAGCGCGTCGATCTGGCCGGGGTTGAACACGGAGTAGGTGTCGGCGATCCAGGCCATCTCGCGCGGGCCCGTGCCGTAGTCGGGCGCCGGCACGTCCACGCCGGGGCCGATGAAGTTCTTCTTGATCAGCTCCGCCGTGTACCGGCGCGTGATCTGCTCCAGCACCTGCACCGAGTACTTCTTGGTGTCGACCCGGACGCCGCCCTTGGCCCCGCCGAACGGCACGTCCACCATCGCGCACTTGTAGGTCATGAGGGCCGCCAGCGCCTTGACCTCGTCCTCGTTGACCTCGGGCGCGAACCGGATGCCGCCCTTCACGGGCAACCGGTGGTGGCTGTGCTGGACGCGCCACCCCGAGATCACCTCGTAGCCGCGCTCGGTGCGGATCGGGAACTGGACGGCGTAGACGCTGTTGCAGGCCTTGATCTGGTCGAGCAGGCCGCGCGGGTAATCCGTGAGCGCCGCCGCCTTCTCGAAGTGGATGTTCACGGTTTCGAAGAAGCCCGGCGTAGACCGAGATGCAGGCATGTGTTATGCCTCCTCCGCGTATCGGATCAAGCAAGTTCTCCGCGCAGAACCGTGACCGCCTGCCCGCCGAGCACCACTCGGTCTCCGCTCAGGCGGACGCGCACGACTCCCCCGCGGGCAGAGGCCTGGTAGGCCACGAACTCATTCTTCTTGAGGCGAGTGCCCCAGAAGGGCCCGAGGCAGCAGTGGGCGGAACCCGTGACGGGATCCTCGTTGATGCCTGCCCTGGGTGCGAAGAATCGAGAGACGAAGTCAAACCCTTGGGTGGTGGCAAGGCTTGTGACGATGAATCCCCGAGCTGGAATCTCCCCGAGCAGGGGGAAGTCCGGCTTCAGGTTCCGCACCGTTTCCTCTGAGACGACTTCCACCAGGTAATCGAATCGGTTCTTGCCCACATATGTCGGCGTGACCCCCAACGCTCGCCCCAGATCGGATGGGGCCGTCACTCGCTCTTCCAGTTCGGCCGGAAAATCCAACTCGATCCAGCCGCCCTTGCGCTCTGCCGTCAGGAGCCCGCTGCGCGTCGAAAATCGCGCGGGCTCATCTCGTTTCAGGTAACCTGCTTCCCACAGCACGTGGGCGCTGGCCAATGTCGCGTGGCCGCAGAGGTCCACCTCCAGAGCGGGCGTGAACCAGCGCAGGTTGTAAGCGTCCGCTTGCCCATGCAGGAAGGCCGTCTCGGACAGGTTCATCTCCTGGGCGACACTCTGCATCCACGCGGCATCGCGCGGTTCAGGCAGGACACAGACCGCTGCCGGATTCCCCGCAAAGGGCTTGTCCGTGAAGGCATCCACCTGGAAGATTCTCAGTCCCATGACCCTTTCCTGTGGGTGACCCTTCCATGTGCTATGACCGTAATTTCGAGATCACCTGGACGAGCTTTGTCCCCAGACCCTCCACCGCCGCATGCTGTTTTGGGTCTTTGAGGGAGCCGTCGGGATTGAAGCCCTCGGCCGCTTTGGGGATGGCGATCTGGTCCGGAAGCACGATGACCTTGATATTCTGCAGGATCGCGCGGACGTGGACCAATCCACGCAGGCCACCGAGCGCCCCAGGGGACGCACTCATCAGGCACGCAACTTTGCCGTCGAAACACGCCAGTGGCGCCTCGCCGGGAACAGGACGGGAGACCCAGTCAATCGTGTTCTTCAGGACACCCGCGATCGAACTGTTGTACTCCGGAGCGGAGATCAACAGCCCATGATGCTCCAGGAAGAGGTCCTTGAGCTTTCGTCCATTCGCGGGGAGGCCGTCGCGAGCCTCCAGGTCCCCGTCGAAGAGCGGAAGCGGGAAGTCCCGCAGGTCAATCAACGTCACCTCGCCACCCGCCGCCTGGGCACCGGCGACGGCGATCTTCACCAACCGCTTGTTGTAAGAATCCGTGCGCGTGCTCCCGGCAAAGGCGAGAATCTTGGGAACGATGGCCATATGTTCTCCTTCGTGATGGATATCGTCTGTCGCAATGGTTGGGATGGCGACCAACGGGTTCACGCAAGGGAGGGAAAGCAGATCCGGCCGCCAGGAAACCTTACCCCAAGAACGCTAGGCCGTCCACCCCTGGCCCGTTAGGAGCCGCCAGGCGTTCTGGAAGGCGATGCGGGCCGCCGTCTCTGCGGGGAGTGAGGCGAGGAGCTTTCGGGATTGGGCGATCTTCCTGGGGAAGTCATCCGGGCGGTCGGGCGCAATGTCACTTCCAATGGTGAATCGTTCCGGGTGGGCTTCCAGGAGCTTCTGCCATTCGGGCCGAAGGCGCCCGTCACTCAACTGGGCGGTGTTGTGGACGAAGCCGCTGCCGGGGTAGGGCGTGCCCGGGGCAGCCAGGGCGAGGTCGCAGAAGAGGTTGGGATGCTGAGACAGCGTCCGGTTCAGGTAATCGGGGCCGTAGGCAGATTGCTTGGCAGGATAGCGAACCTGTCCGGCGTGGCACCAGATCACCTTGGCGCCGGGGTAAGCCTTCAGCATCTTCTCTAAGGGGGCCAATAACTCATCCTCAGGCTCATAATGAATCTGGAATGCCAGCTTCGTCTCAACGCTCAACTGAAAGAACGCATGCCCCCAAGGGCCGTCAATGGGGATGCTGATGTCCCGCCAGAACTTGCGGTCCCGGTACTGTCGGGGCGAGGGGAAGTGGCGGAATTCCAGCTCGCCCATGAGGAGGAAGTCCCCGCTGCGGGCTTCTCGCTGGATCACCTCCAGGAACGGTCCCTCCTGGCGGAACCAGTAATCCGTCGTGCCGTCACAGGTCGTGGGGACGAAACGATCGGGGTGTTCGTTCGCCAGGTCCAGGGAGAACCGGCTTCCACGCTTGGGGTCGTTGAAATTCGGGGCGAAACACACCAGCGCCACCCCGTTCTTGTCCATCTGCTCCACCATGTAGTCGGTGGGAATGTCGCGGCCATACGTCGCCTCGGTGTCGATGATAGGGAGGAGTCCGCGCTTCAGGATGGACCTCACCCGCTCCTGCCAGCGGGGGATCCGGTCGGCAGCCGAGAGAGGCGTCGCCGCGTGCGCCGATTGTTCCGCCGTCGCCGAACCGCGGCCCAGGGCAAGCCACCCCGCCAGGGCCACCAACGACCTCAACACGCTCCGCCGGTCCATCACGGTTCCTCCGAGCATTGGAGGGTGGTCATGTTTCCATCATTTACGGTTCGCCACCCTTAGGTTTTCCGATTGATTTTCCCAGGCGGATGACTCAGAGTTCGGCGATTACGTCCGAGGCCTCCCACCTGATAGCCAGGCGTCAACGACGCTCCAGAGGAACACGGCCAGCAGGGCGAGCAACGCACTCAGGGTCGCCGTAGGATATGGCAGGAGGCCAGCCATAAGGTCCTCAACCGAGACCAGCCGCCCGAGGGCCCAGGTCGCCGCACCTCCGGCGATGAGGAAGCCGGCCCCTTTCCCCCACGCCCGCAAATAGAACTGTCCGAGCCCCGGGAAGACCCCGGAGAGGGTTAGCGCGATCCACTGACGACGACTGCCACGCATGATCATTCTCGTCCCTCTCAACAGCGGAACGGAATCCGTCGAGGTGGTCAGACGCTATCACCAGCGAAACCTGTATCAATACGAAACCGGGTCCTTGAGCCCGGTTTGCATTACGGAACCTGATTCGCTACTCGTAGATCGCTTCACCTGTTCGCCGGACCCTCCATCCACCAGGAAACTTGTCTTACGCACGGCGTTTCTTGATATGGGCGATGCGCCGTTCAATGGCAGCTAGGCAGTCCTCGAGGCGCTCCTTTCTCCGCCTCAGGAAGAGCTGGGTGTCCGGATCTTTGGCCGCCTTCTTGGCTAAATGGGTCTCAGCGGACTTCTCAGAATGTCGCATTGACCAGGCGTCCAAGGACTTGCCTCAAGCTGCACGCTCGATCTTCAGCGCCTCAATCCGGGAACGGATCGGTCCCATCTTTCCGATGGTGATGTGGACGAGCGGTCGTCGCCCGGCTTTGGCTTGCTTCTCTCCGATGCGACGGCTCCACCGATTGAACGCCGTATCTCCCTTCACCTGAAACACGAGAATGGCGTCATCCGGGATTTTCTCTGCGAATCGCGGATGTTCCGCAACATATCTCTCGAATTCGAAGATGAGATCCAGGTTTTTTTGGATCATGGCTCTGTCCGTGCGGGTCATGGGAATTCCCCCCTCAGAAACCGCTCCCGGTAAGCATACCAATTGTGCTTCAGGTCCCGCTCCGCCCTGGTAAGGGCCTCGGCATATTCCAGCTCTAGCCGTTCTTTTCTCCGCTTTCCAGGCAGAGTGAAGCGATCAATGTGCGCGAAATCGTGCGCCGTGTCATACCGGATAACCTCTCTCCAGGCCCCTTGAACCTCAACCTCCAGTTGGAGAGAGAATTCTACGATGCGCCGTCCCTCCGTCCGGTGGTAGTGCCTGATCCTGGTATCTGTCCACACGGGCAGGAGGTATCGTTTCTCGGCCAAAGTTCGATCCCTCCTGCCAGCGTGGATACGAGGCCACCGATTATCGCAGAGGATAGTGGGGGACGGGGTGGGGAGTCAAGTATTCTCCGGCAGACGAACGCTGAGCTCAGGTGCGAGAAACACGAAGGGCCAGCGGAGATCCCGCTGGCCCTTGTCAATCGTACTCCAGGTCACGATCGCGGCGCGGGAGTTAGCGCCTGCCACCCACCACGATGCCTGCGTCGGGTTCCTCTTTCACTTCCTCGATCCGGGCGATCATTGACTTCGACAGTCCGAAGGTCCCCGAACGCTGCGGGATCACCACTTCGTCCCCTTTTTCCTGGTAATGAGCAACAGAGATCCTTCTGCCGTTGGTGAGGTGCAGGACGTAGCCCTTGATTATCGGGGCAGGTCGGGTCTGCCAGGCCGGCGGGGTGTTCGCCTGGCCCTCCTTTTCCTGTCCTGGAGCCGGGCTACTTCCCTGAACTCCGAGGGCAGACGGCGTCGCGGATGGCAGTGTGACAGGCACCACGTTGGGCGCCTTGGTAGGTGGGGCCTGAGCCGCGGCTACGACAGGAGGAGGTGTCGGCGAGGGTGCCGCGGGTGCGGGCGCCACCGGTACCGGCGCTGGCCTCCGCCAGAAGACCCAGTCCAGGATTCGATCGAAGAACCCCCGGCTCTGGGGTGCGACAGACACCTGGGGGGCAGAAACTGATCGACCCGCTTCAACCCTGGAAAGTGCTTTTGGTGCCTCCGGCGTGGGGGAGGGCACGTGGGGCTTACTCACAGATGGAGCGGAGCGTGGCCTTGGCATGCTTGGAAGCTTGATCTTAAATCTCGCCTCAGCCGGGGGATCGACGAGCAACAAAGCGGCCAGGACCCCAAAGGCCACTACCGCGCTCCGATGCCGTGGGGGATGCGTCCCTGTCTTCATTTTCCTTCCCCGTTCTTGCCTCCGACGAATCCCGCCTCTTTGGGCCGCAGAAGGCCGTGAAAGGCGGTTTCATGGCAGAACGCCTACGGGGGAAGCAATGAACATGCCTGGATTTGCGGCTAGACGACTTTTCCGAGGTCTGATCGGAGAACAGGTGGATATTGGGCAAAATCGTGGAAAAATCAGGGAAAGGTAGGCTGTGGTACAGGGTCACTCCAGGGGCAAGCTGCATGAAATGCGTTAGGCCATGCCCATCGAAAGCAGGAGTTGAACGGGGCCCGGCCAGACCCCAACTAAGGGAGGGATTTGCTGAAAGAGATAGTTGAATGGGAGGGGAGGGGATGTGATTCGGAAATCTCGGGTATGCTGGCTCGGCTCTCCAGTGCCCCTACCGGAGGAACTGCTTGAAGGCCGGCCGCGACCGTTCAAACGAACCGCACGGAGGCGGAGCCGAGGTGCTCGAAGGAGACGACCACCGCATCCCCCTTCCGGACCCACTGGATCGGAGCCAGGGACCCCGTGAGGATCAGATCGCCTGCCCGGAGTTTCTGGCCGACGTCGGTGATCCGGTTGGCCAGCCACAGCAGGACCCGGAACGGATCCCCGAGCGCCGCTGAGCCCTTGGCTGTCGCGACTGCCGTTCCGTTGATCGCCACAGTGACCGGCTCGGCCGGCAGGTCCACAGCATCCAGTGTGTCGCCCCCAGTTCCTACCACGACCGCACCCGTGCAGGCGCTGTCCGCGATCGCCTCTGGCCCCGTCACCTTCCAGTCGCGGCAGCGACAGTCCACAACCTCGATGGTCGGCAGGACCCGCCCCACCGCCCGCCGGGCCACCTCGGCTGAGACCGGAGGTGGCGGGAGGTCCTCCGCCAGGCGGAACGCAATCTCGGCCTCCACCCCGGGCCGGATGAGGCGCTCGCTCTGGAGGGATTGCCCATCCTCGAGCATCCGCGATGCGAGGAGCGGGCCGAATGCTGGTTCACGAACACCAAGTTGCTCCCACACGGCCTTGCTCGTGAAGGCCACCTTCCACCCGGCCAGCCGGTCCCCCTCGCGCAGGGCGCGATCCAGGAGCCGCATCTGAATGGCATAGGCGTCCCGATCACTGAGCGTCGGGTCCAGGCTGCCGAGGGGGGTGGCCCGCCCCCTGGCCTCCCAGAGTCGTTCCGCCAGCC
>METI01000198.1:14606-27674 GCA_001771285.1 candidate division NC10 bacterium RIFCSPLOWO2_12_FULL_66_18 | reverse complement strand
CAACGGCGGCCGCCGAAGCTCTCTCGGCCGGGCGGCCCTGCGGGGCTCTCAGGCGCATCCATCCCTTGGCGCTGAGGAATGGCACCTGCAGGAGCTGCGCCACCAGGAAGGTGGTGAGGACCCGCAGGATGACCGCCAGGGCCGCCCCGATGAAGATGGCCTTCTTCCGCTGCGACGGTTCCAGCCGGTGGGCCGCCATGGCGATGACCACCGCGTTGTCGCCGGCGAGCACCAGGTCGATCATTACGATGCTCAGGAAGCTGATGACAAACTGGAAATCCATGCGGTCCTCCGCCCCTCTCCGGGTGGTGCCGCCCCCTCCGGGAGCCCCCTACCCGGCCGTGCTGTAGCCGCCGCTCACGCTCAGGATCTGGCCCGTGACGTAGCCGGCCAGATCCGAGGCGAAGAACAGGATGGCGCCGGCGATGTCCCGGGGCTCGCCCAGCCGCCTGAGGGGGTAGGCCTTCACCATCTTCTCCTCGCCGACCCCCTGGATGAATTCCTGGGCGCCGGGGGTGCGCGTGGTCCCGGGCGCCACGGCATTGACCGTGATGTTGTACCGGCCCAGCTCCTTGGCCAGGGCCTTGGTGAAGCCGATGACGCCGGCCTTGGCCGCCGAGTACACCGTCAGGAACGGCTCCCCCACGCGGCCCGCGTCCGATGCGACGTTGATGATCCGGCCGGAGCCCTGCTTCACCAGCGCGTCCACGGCCGCGCGGGTGCTGTGCAGCGTCCCCAGGAGGGCGATGCCGATGTCGGTGTCGTAATCCTGGGGGGTCAGGTCCTTGAAGGGCTTCACCGTCCAGCGGGCCGCATTGTTCACGAGGATGTCCAATCGCCCGAAGGCGCGCAGCGCCTCGTCGACCATGCGCAGGGCGTCGGCCGGCTTCGTCACGTCGGCGGACACCCCGATGGCCTGGCCCCCGCTTTTCGCAATCTCGGACGCGGCCGCCTTGGCCGAGTCCTCTACGAGATCCACGATGGCCACTCGGCCGCCGGCCGCCGCGATGAGCTGTGCGGTCTCGCGCCCGATGCCCCGGCCCGCCCCCGTGATCAGCGCCACTTTCCCCCCGAGATCAATCGTCACCGCCATGCATGCCTCCCCGCGTCGAGTCGGACGGAATTCCTGGAACCGCGCGGCGGCAGTCTACCCGGGGGTCGGCAGGGGTGTCAATGAAACTCGGCTCATCCCAAAAATTTCACCGCCAAGACCGCAAAGATCGCAAAGAGTCGCCATCTCTCATCAAGTCAGAGGAGCTGCCGGACCGAAATCTTCCGAACCGCATCTCCGAGTTTTCCCGCGTCAGAGCTTTGAATATGAGGAGTTTCTTTGCGGACTTCGCGCACCAATCCGCCGGGAGCGGATTGGTACCGGCGGTTAAACTGCACTGTTCGGGCTCTTGGCTGATGGCTCATGGTTGAGGGCTCGTAGCGAGAGGCTATGGCCATGAGCTATGAGCAGAGTCCCTTGGGACTGACCTCAGAATGCTGGCGACCCCGAGGGCCCTTGGCACGTCTCCCATCGTGGAGTATAGTGCGCGACGTGGATGCCTTGACCCTCCTGGCAGTGATTCAGGACCTCACGCGCGACCTCACGGGGGCCAGCGTGCGCGGCGTACAGCCGGCCGGGACGCACGGCCTGTGGATCGAGCTCTCGACGCCGGACGGGGAGGAGTCCCTGCTGGTCTCGGCCGGCGACGAGTTCCCCCAGCTGTCTCGCGGTGCGGGCCGGCCTGCCAGGGCGGCGACCCTCTCCACCCTCGCCCAGGTCGCCCGGCGGGTGCTCCCGGGGGCGAGCCTGCAGGGCGTGACCCATCACGGACTCGACCGCGTGGTCACCCTGGAATTCGCCTACCCGGTCCCGGCCCGCGAAGCGGGCTGCCTCCTGATCGCGGAGCTGTTCGGACGCCACCCCAACCTCATCCTGGTGGACCGGATGACGCGGCAGATTCTGGAGGCGGCACGACACGACCCGGCGGCCAACGGGCGATCCATCCAACCGGAGCAGCCGTACCAGGCGCCTCCGGCATCGGCGCGGCCGGACCCGCGCGTCCTGGGAACCGTCGAGGCGATCAGCGCGGTGCTGGCGCCGCACCTTGCTGCGGGCCTCGGTCCGGGCGTCGCCCTGCGGCAGAGCCTCGCGGGCCTGACGGAGGTGTGGGCAAAGGAAGTCGTGGCACGCACCCCCGCCCCTGGCGGGTCTGCGGAGTTGGCCCGGGCCCTCCTGGACCTGATCCATGAGATCGAAGCCGGCCCCTGGGAGCCGCACCTGCTCCTGGATAGCGCCGGTCGCCCGGTGGCCGCCTCACCCGTCCGGCTGCGCCATGTACCGGCGGCCCAGCAGCAGCCGTATCCATCCCTGGGCGAGACGCTGAAGCGCCTGGCGAGTCATCTGAAGCATCAGCAGGACGTGACCCGCCACCAGACCATGTTACGCCAGCTCCTGCGTCGACTGGAGGTCCGACTGCGATCCCGCCGGGCCAAGCTCGCCGCCGAATCACTGGAGTTCGGCCGCGCCGACCTCTCGCGCCGCATGGGCGAGATCCTCATGGCCCATCAGGACGCTGTCCCCCGAGGCGCCACCGAGGTTCCCCTTCAGGATTACGCCGCGGGACCCGGGGCCACCATCACCATCCCCCTGGACCCGGCCCTCTCGCCGGCAGCCAATGCCGAGCGGTTCTTCAAGGCGGCGCGGCGGGGGCGGCGCGGCACCATCCGCGTGGAGGCCCGCCTGGCCGAGACCGAGGCGGAGTTGGGACAGGTGCACGCCTGGGCCGAGCGCGTCGCCGACGCGTCCAGCCTGGAGACCCTGGAGACCATCCAGCAAGAGATCGAGGCGGCCCATCGCCTGCTGGCCCCCCAGGATCGGGCGATGCTTGCCGACCGTTCCGCCACCGGGCGGGCACGGTCGAAGCGCCCGCCTGCGGTTCACCCTCCGGCGCAGAAGCGTGCGGGCCGCCCCGGGCGGACTCGTGAGACGGGTCTGGAGCCTCGCCGCTTCGTCTCATCCGACGGGCTCCCCATCCTGGTCGGACGGAACACCCGAGGGAACGACTCCCTCACCCAGCACCTGGCCAAGTCCCAGGACCTCTGGCTGCACGTGCAGGGACATTCAGGTTCGCACGTGGTGGTCCGCGTTCCAAACCGCTCGAACGGCGTCCCCCGGCGCACCCTGATCCAGGCGGCCCAACTGGCGGCCTACTACAGCCAGGCCCGTGACCACGGCAAGGTCGCCGTGGACTACACGCTGCGGAAATACGTGCGCAAGCCCAGGAAGGCCAAGCCCGGCCTGGTCACCATCAGCCAGGAGAAGACCATCGTCGTGACCCCGGACAAGTCCCTCGTCCAGAAGCTCGCCGCGCGGGACGGCTAGCGCCGCCCGTCTGGATTGTCGATTTGCGATTTGGGATTGACGATTGACCCTCCGGCAAATCGCCAATCGAAAATCACAAATCGACAATGGCGTGATAATGCGCGTGGCGGCAATCGATGTCGGGACCAACACCGTGCGGCTCCTGGTCGGCGAGCCGGACGGCGCCGGGGGATTCCGACCCGTGTTTGCGGCCCAGGAGATCACCCGCCTCGGCCAGGGGCTGCTGCCCGACCGGGAGCTCAAGACCGAGCCCTGGCCCGGCGCGAGGCCGGACTCGAGGTGCGCGTCGTCTCCGGAGGTGAACGGGCACCGGCTGACCCGCGATCGGGTCGCGGCGCTCTGCGGGGAGCTGGCCTCCTCCACCGATCGACCGCGGGGCCTTCGCCCCATCCGGCGCTGGAGCCGGGTCGCGGGCCGTCCGGAACCTGAGGACAACGAGTCAGGCGGAACTTCGGGCCATCCGCCGAAGGCAGCCGAGGGCCGATGAGGCAGGTCCCCGGACGGACCGGGGGCGGCGCCGCTTGACAAAGCAGGGGCGTTTTGTTAAAGAAAGCGAACAATCTGCGCCGCGGGGCGCCGTGGCCACACGACACCACCCTCTATGGACCCAGCTAAAGTACTCATCCTGAACCAGACCTTCGAGCCGTTCCAGGTCTGCAGCGCGCGAAGGGCGGTGATCCTCCTTTATGCCGGGAAAGCCGAACGCGTCGAAGACACCTCCCGGGTGTTCCGCTCGCCCTCCACGTCCTTCGTGCTCCCCTCGGTGATCCGCCTCCACCGCTTCGTGCGAAGGCCGGTCCAGCCCAGCATCGCCTTCAACAAGAAGAACATCCTGAAGCGGGATGCCCACACCTGCCAGTACTGCGGGCGGAACGGCGGCGAGCGCATGACCATTGACCACGTGATCCCCAAGTCTCTCGGCGGACGCACCGTGTGGGAGAACGTGGTGAGCGCCTGCCGGACCTGTAACCTCAAGAAAGGGAACAAGCCGCTGCACGAGGCCGGCATGCACCTCCTGCGCCGGCCGACCAAGCCCCTCTCGGCTTTCTACCTCGGGATCCTCGTGCACGCCGCCCAACGCTGCGAGGGCTGGAGCAAGTACCTGCCGCTGGAGGCAGACGCGCACGCGATGATGGGCGGCCGGTGAGAGGAGATCCGCCATGGGAACCGTGCGGGCATCGCTGCTGATCCTGGTGTCGCTGGTGGGTGTCGGAGCGATCGCGGCTCGCCCGGCCGACGTGGCCGCCGCCGAGGCCGCGGGCCCCCAGGACGCTCTCCACCAGGTCATGCCCGGAGACGACCTGCACCTGATCGCCGGCTACTACTACGGCGACGCGCGCCGGTGGGAACGTATCTGGCATGCCAACCGGGACCAGGTGCCCAACCCGAACCGGGTCGAGCGGGGGCTCCTGCTCCGGATTCCCAACGCAGCGGTTCCGGCCGAGCCCTATGCCGATTTCATCGCCCGGGCCCGCCCCGCGCCCTCCCAGGTGGGGCGCGGGGTCAAGGCCGACGTCCCACCTGTCCCCGAGATCCCGGTCCCGATCGCCCGCGAGTCACCCCCCGCGGCGGCACCCGCGACTCCCGCCGCGCCCCCGCCGCCTCCGCCCTCCCCGGCGCCGCGCCCCTGAGCCAACGGGTGACGCATGCATCGGAGGGGAGCAGGGCGTGAACGGCGAGGGGCCCAGGCGGTGTGTCGCCCCGGACCGGCTCCCCCAAGACGCGAGCCCCCCAACAGACACCATGTCCCGCTTCAAGCTCGTCTGCGACTACCAGCCCCGCGGTGACCAGCCCCGGGCCATCGCGGAGCTCACCGAGGGGGTGCTGCGCGCGGATCGCCACCAGGTCCTGCTGGGGGTCACCGGGTCGGGCAAGACCTTCACCATGGCCAACGTCATCGCCAACGTGGAGCGCCCCACGCTCATCATCGCCCACAACAAGACCCTGGCCGCCCAACTGTACAATGAGTTCAAGCAGTTCTTCCCCGAGAACGCCATCGAGTACTTCGTCTCCTACTACGACTACTACCAGCCCGAGGCCTACATTCCCCAAACCGACACCTACATCGAGAAGGACGCCATGATCAACGACCACATCGACAAGCTCCGCCACTCCGCGACGCGGAGCCTGCTGGAACGGCGCGACGTGATCATCGTTGCCTCCGTCTCCTGCATCTACGGGCTGGGCTCACCCGAGGTCTATTACGGGATGGTCCTCCTGCTGGAGGCGGGCGCTGCCTGCCCGCGGGACGCCATGCTGCGCAAACTGGTGGAGATCCAGTACCAGCGCAACGACCTGGACCTCCACCGGGGGACGTTCCGGGTCCGCGGGGACGTGGTGGAGATCTTCCCGGCCTACGAGGACACGGCCATCCGGGTGGACCTGTTCGGGGACGAGGTGGAGGCGCTCTGGCAACTGGACCCGCTCACGGGCGAGAAACGGGAGCGCCTGCACCGGGTCCCCATCTACCCCGCCAACCACTACGTCACGCCCCAGGACCTGCGGGAGCGTGCCTTCGCCGCCATCGAGACGGAGCTGGAGGAGCGCTGCCCCGAGCTGGAGGGCCAGCGGAAGCTCCTGGAGGCCCAGCGCCTGCGCCAGCGGACCACCTTCGACCTGGAGATGATCCGGGAGATCGGCACGTGCAAGGGGATCGAGAACTACTCCCGCCACCTGTCCGGCCGGGGTCCCGGCGAGCCGCCGCCCACCCTGATGGATTACCTCCCCCGCGACTCCCTGGTCATCATCGACGAGTCCCATCAGACCGTCCCCCAGATCCGCGGGATGTACCGCGGGGACCGGTCCCGCAAGCAGACCCTGGTGGAGTACGGCTTCCGCCTGCCCTCGGCCCTGGACAACCGGCCCCTCACCTTCGACGAGTTCGAGCGGTGCGTGAACCAGGTGACGTACGTCTCCGCCACCCCGGGGCCCTACGAGCTGGAAAAGGTGGGCGGCCGGGTGGTGGAGCAGATCATCCGCCCCACTGGCCTGATCGACCCCGAGATCGTGGTCCGGCCCATCACCGGTCAGATTGACGACCTCATCCACGAGATCCGGGAACGGGCGAGCCGCGACCAGCGGGTCCTGGTGACGACCCTGACGAAACGCATGGCGGAGGAGCTCACCGACTACCTGTCCGAGGTGGGGATCCGGGTGCGCTACCTCCACTCCGACATCGACACCCTGCAGCGGAACGAGATCATCCGGGACCTGCGGCTGGGGAAGTTCGACGTCCTGGTGGGCATCAACCTGCTGCGCGAGGGCCTGGACATCCCCGAGGTGGCCCTGGTGGCCATCCTGGACGCGGACAAGGAGGGCTTCCTCCGGTCCGCGGGCTCCTTGATCCAGACGGCCGGCCGCGCCGCTCGGAACGTCGAGGGACAGGTCATCCTCTACGCCGACGTCATGACCCGGTCCATGCAGCAGGCCATCGCCGAGACCACCCGCCGCCGCCAGCTCCAGCTCGCCTACAACCGGGAACACGACATCACCCCCGAGACGATCAAGAAGACCATCCAGGACGTCCTGGCCAGCATCTACGAGCGCGACTACTACACCGTCCCGGCCCTGCGGGACGAGGAGATCGAATTCATCCCGCGGGAGGAGATCCCGGCCCTCATGGCCCAGCTCGACAAGGAGATGCGGGCGGCGGCCAAGCGGCTGGAGTTCGAGAAGGCGGCGGAGCTCCGGGACAAGATCGCCGAACTCGAGAAGCGCCGCCTGGGCATCGTGAGCGGCAAGCCATGAACGGGCGTGACTCGCGACCCGTGATGCGTGACTGGACTCGCAGGCTGCGCGGTGTGTCACCGATCTCGCTTCACGCCATGTGTCAGACGCTGTCTGTCTCACGCCTCACGTTTCACACCTCACGTTTCACCTGCGTGTTCCTGACCCTGGCCCTCTGGCTGCTGGCGCCGGCGACTGCCCATGCCCAGGACCGCATCGTCGCGCTCAGCCCCGAGAAGGGCCCGACCGGCGGGGGCACCGTGGTGTCCATCGAGGTCGAGGGAGGGGTGGTCCTGGGTCCCTTGCGGGTGGAGTTTGGCGGCCGGCTTGCCGATGTGCTGCGCCGCACCGGGCTCTCGACGCTGGAGGCGGTCGCTCCCCCCGGCGTTCCCGGGCCGGCCCCGGTGCAGGTGGTGAACGAGCTCTGGGGGACCGCCACCAGTCCGGCCGTCTTCACGTACCTCCCCCCGCCTCCTCGCCTGGTCCGCCTGGATCCGCCCGCGGTGCCGGTCGGCACAGAGGGGCTGGTCCTGTCCATCGAGGGGGAGCACTTTGCGGCCACCTCCAGCCTGCGCGTCGGCGAGACCCAGGTGCCCGTCACGGTGGTGAGCCAGAAACGGCTCCAGGCCCGGATCCCCGCCCCGCTCCTGTCGCGGGCGTGGACCCTCGAGGTGCGCGTGACCGACGCCGCCCTGGGGGGAGGCACGTCCAACGGACTGTCCCTCTCGGTAACCAATCCCGTGCCGGAGGTGACGGCCATCGAGGCCCCGCCGCTGCTGGCTCCGGCCTCCGGAGCGACGGCCATCACCGTTCGAGGCCGCGGGTTCCGCCCGGAGTCGCTCGTGTCCCTCGCTGGGACGGCAGTGACGACCCGCTTCCAGACGGGCGAAGAACTCACGGCACTCATCCCGCCGGCCTTGCTCGCCAAGGCGGGGGATTTGCCGGTCACCGTGGTGACCCCCGGCCCGGGGGGTGGAGCATCCAACGCCGTGGACCTCGCTGTCCGGGCCCCGTTCCCCGGACGCTACCTGGCCTTCACCTCCAACCGACGGGGCGGGCGGAATCATGTCTACCTGCTCGACCGCGAGGCCGGACGGCTGGATCCCCTGGAAGAGGCCAACAGCACCAACGGGAACGACGGGTACCCCTCCATCAGCGCCGACGGCCGGTTCATCGTCTTCCAGTCGGACCGCAACCGCGGGCAGGCCGACGTCTTCCTGTTCGACCGGGAGACGCGGCGGCTGGATCCCCTGCCCGAGCTGAACCACCCGACCGCCTTCGACGGTTTCCCTCATATCAGCGCCGACGGCCGGTTCATCGTCTTCGAATCGGACCGTCTGAATGGACGGCCCAAGATCTTCCTCTTCGACACGCAGACGCGCGCGCGCTCGGAGCTCGGCCAGGCGAACGAGGCCACGGCCGACGACGGCCTGGCGGCCATCAGCAATTGAGGGGAAGGCTTCTTATCCGCAGATTTCGCAGATTCAACCGGGAGGTCCCACCAGGGGGCAGGAGGAGACCATGAAGGGCAAGGTGAAGTGGTTTAACGTGACGAAGCGCTACGGGTTCATCGTGCGGGAGGACAAGGGACCGGACGCCTTCGTTCACGCCAGCGACGTGGAGGGCGGGCAAACCCTTCGCGAGGGCGAGACCGTCGAGTTCGAGTTGGGCCAGGACGACCGGGGCCGGCCCAAGGCGGTTCAGGTCCGGGTAATCACCTGAGCCCTGGCTCCATCGGTTTCCTCAGACCGTGATTCCACCCCTCCAGCACTCGGAGCGAGGGATGATTGCATTCGAAGGATCGTCCTCGATGGTGGAAGCCGGCGGTGGGATCCGACTGCTGACCCACCGACCGTGGAGACGGGCGCCCCATGAGGATTGAGTCGTCCCGTGCTGCCCTGACGCTCGCCCTGATCTATGCCCTCGTCGCCGGCCTATGGGTCTTGCTCTCGAACCGCCTGCTGAGCGTCCTCACGACCGACCCTGGATCGCTCACCCTGCTGGACTCCCTCAAGGATGCGACCTTCGTCGCTCTCACGGCGCTGTTGCTGTACCTCCTGCTGCGGCGAGGACTGCAGAAGCTCGACTTCCGGGACGCGCAAGTCCGCGACGCCCAGGCCGCCCTCCGCGACGGAGGACAGCAGCTCTACATGCAGAGCATGGCGCTGCAATCCGCTGCGAACGCCGTGATGATCACCGATCGCGAGGGCCGCATCACCTGGACGAATTCGGCCTTCACGCGCCTCACCGGCTACACGGCGGCCGAGGCCCTGGGCCAGACCCCGCGGCTGCTCAAGTCGGGCCGGCACGACCAGGAGTTCTACCAACGGCTGTGGGAGACGATCCTCTCGGGCCAGGTGTGGCGCGGCGAGATGACCAATCGCCGGAAGGACGGAAGCCTCTTCACCGAGGAGTTGACCATCACCCCCGCGCGGGATGAGCGCGGGGCGATCAGCCAGTTCATCGGCATCCAGCAGGACATCACGGAGCGGAAGCGCGCGGAAGGCGCGCTCCGAGAGGGCGAGGAGAAATTCCGGACCCTGGTCGAAAACACCAGTGACTGGGTGTGGGAGATCAATGAAAGGGGCGTGTACACGTACTGCAGTCCACGCATCCGCGAGATCCTGGGGTATGCCCCCGAAGAAATCCTCGGCAAGACCCCCTTTGACCTCATGCCCTCGGAGGAGGCCAAGCGAATGGCTGAGCTGTTCGCTCCGATCTCCGGCGCGAGAGAACCGTTTGCCCTCCTCGACAATGTGAACTTGCACAAGGATGGCCACTCGGTCATCCTGGAAACCAGCGCCACGCCCATCTTGGACAGCCGGGGCGTGTTTCGCGGGTATCGCGGCATCGATCGCGACATCACAGAGCGGAAACGGGCAGAGGAGGCGCTGCGGGAAGCCAACGAGACGCTTCGGGCCCTGGTGCTCGCCTCCCCGCTGGCCATCATGGCCCTGGACCCTGCGGGAAACGTCAAGACGTGGAACCCGGCTGCGGAACGGATCTTCGGCTGGAGTATCGAGGAGGTGCTTGGTCGTCCCCTCCCCATCGTGCCCGACGAGAAGCAGGAGGAGTTCCTGGCCCTGCGCCAGAGGGTGCTGCAAGGCGAGTCGTACACCGGCGTGGAGGTGCGCCGGAAAAAGCGGGATGGATCACCGATCGAGATCAGCATTTCCACCGCGCCGCTGCGTGACGCCCACGGGGAGATCAGCGGCATCATGGCGGTGGTTGCCGACGTCACCGAGCGCAAGCGGATGGTGGAGGCGCTGATCAGGCGGACGCGGCAACTGGATGCGCTCCGTGCAGTCGGCACCGAGATCACCCGGGAGCTGGATCTCCCGACCCTTCTGGGCCTCATCGTTCGCCGGGCGGCGGAGCTGGTGGGGGCCGCCTCGGGGACGGTCTTCCTGTGGGATGAGCGGGATCAGGTGCTCGTCGCGGAGGCCTGGCACGGATTCGCCGATTGGCGACGGGGAGTCCGCCTCCAGCTCGGCGAGGGGGTGGCGGGCACGACGGCCCAGCGACGGGAGGGGATGATCGTGAACGACTATCGGACCTCCCCCTATGCCCACCCCGGCACGCTGGAGCGCACGGGGATTACCGCCGTACTGGCCGAACCGCTGCTGTACCACGATCGGCTGGTGGGCGTCCTCACGATCAACAACGAGGGGACCGGGCGACACTTCACCGAGGAGGACCGGGCCACCCTCGCGCTCTTCGCCACCCAGGCCGCCATCGCCCTCGAGAACGCCCGGCTCTACCAGGAGATCCAGCAACATGCCGCCGAGCTGGAAGAGCGGGTCCGGGAGCGGACCCGGGAGCTGGAGGAGGCCTCCCGCCACAAATCCGAGTTCCTGGCCAACATGTCCCATGAACTCCGGACCCCGCTGAATTCCATCATCGGGTTCGCCGAGTTCCTGCAGGAACAGCGCGTGGGGTCCCTGAACGAAAAGCAGGCCCGCTACCTCGGGCACATCCGGGCCAGCGGGCAGCATCTCGTCCAGATCATCGGTGATATTCTGGATCTGTCCAAGGCGGAGGCGGGCAGGATCGTCCTCCAGACCGAGTCCCTGTCGGTTGCCACCACCCTGGAGGACATCCTGGTGACAACCCGGGGCCTGGCCCACCAGAAGCATCAGAGCGTCGAGGCGGACATCCAGCCCGATCTGCCCTCGGTCTGGGCCGACCCCGTCCGGTTCAAGCAGATCCTCTTCAATCTCCTGAGCAACGCGGTGAAGTTCACCCCCGACGGCGGGCGGATCACGCTCCGCGCCTACCAGAAGGCAGAAAGCACAAAGCAGAAAGCAGCAGGCGGCGAGCAGCAGGCAGCAGACGCACCCGTACTGCCTTCTGCCGGCTGCCTTCTGCCTTCTTTGGTGATAGAGGTGACGGACACCGGGATCGGGATCAAGACCGAGGACCTGCCTCGCCTGTTCCAGCAGTTCGTCCAGCTCGAGGCCTCGGCCACCAAGCATCACGAGGGGACCGGCCTCGGCCTGGCCCTGGCCAAGCGGCTGGTGGAACTTCACGGCGGCCGCATCTGGGCTGAGTCGGCCGGCGAGGGCCAGGGGAGCACCTTCACGGTCATCTTGCCCTTCACACAGCCCAGTCAGTGATTTTCGATTTTGGATTGCCGATTTCCGATTGAGGCGCCCGTCATATCTCTTCCAACCTTCCGTCACTCGGGTGGCCATATGACGCCGGAAGAACTCAAACGCAGGACAAAGCGCTTCGCGCTGGGAATTATCAGACTGGCGGGGTCACTGCCGCGCACTGAGGTGGCACGGATCATCGGAGGCCAGATGCTGCGCTCTGCGACGTCTGTCGGCGCAAATTATCGAGCAGCTTGCAGGGCAAGGTCTCGCGCAGAGTTCACAGCAAAGCTGGGGGTTGTCGAGGAAGAGGCAGATGAAACGCTCTACTGGCTCGAATTACTCGAGGAATCTGGGTTGGTGAAGGGCCAGCTCCTGAGAGACCTCATGAATGAAGCCGGCGAGCTCGTCGCCATCTTCGCGGCTTCGCGGATGACGGTGAAGGGCGCAGCTTTCAGACCGAAGTAGCACAATTGACCCTCGACCCCTTGTCGTCACGCCAATCGGCAATCGGCAATCACAAATCGGAAATCAGAGTTGAGGGAGCGGGCCAGCGAGTCTCCGGAGGTCGTCGGGGATCGGGGCCGTGAACTCGAGCCAGTTCCCGGTGCGGGGGTGGTGGAATCCCAGCCGCCACGCGTGGAGCATTTGGCGCCGTGCTCGGGGACCGGGAACGGGGGACCGGGACCGTTCCCGTCGCCCGCCGTACACCTGGTCGCCGACCACCGGATGGCCGATGTGGGAGAGGTGGACCCGGATCTGGTGGGTCCGCCCCGTCTCCAGGTCGAGGCCCAGCACGGTCATCCCGGGTAATCGCCGGATCACCTGGTAGGCGGTTCGCGCCTGCCGCCCGCCGTGCTCCCGGACCCCCATCCGCTTCCGGTCGTGCTCCCGCCGCCCAATGGCCGCCTCGATCCGCCCTGAGTCCTGGCGGACCTCCCCGTGCACCAGCGCCAGGTACTGTTTTTTGACGACCCGCTCCTTGAACTGCCGGCTGAGAGACTGGTGTGCCGCCTCCGTCTTGGCGACCACCAGCACACCGGAGGTGTCCCGGTCCAGGCGGTGGACGATGCCGGGCCGCTCCGCCCCGCCGATGCCGGGCAGGGTTTTGCAGTGGGCGAGGAGGGCGTGCACCAGCGTCCCACTGGTCCGCCCCGCACCGGGATGGACGACCATCCCCGCCGGCTTGTTCAGGACGATGAGGTCGTCATCCTCGTGCAGGACGTCGAGGGGGATGGCTTCCGGAACCAGGCCCAGGGGCGTGGCGGGTGGGATGCAGAGCTGAATGGCCTCCCCGGCACTCACCCGGTGGCGAGGTTTTTGTGGGCGTCCCCCCACCAGGACATGTCCGCCGGCGATGAGGCCCTGGATCCGGGC
>METI01000198.1:0-14588 GCA_001771285.1 candidate division NC10 bacterium RIFCSPLOWO2_12_FULL_66_18 | reverse complement strand
CCCACCAGGACATGTCCGCCGGCGATGAGGCCCTGGATCCGGGCGCGGGACAGGCCGCTCACCCCCGCCAGGAACACGTCCAGGCGCTGTCCCGCGTCTGTCTGGCTGACGATGAATTCCCGGAGATCCATGACAGATTGCAACCGCAGATGAACGCAAATGAACGCAGATGCTTCTTTCCAGAAGGGGGCGATATGGAGAACCGAGAGCCGGCCGCCAACGCCTGGATGATTGTTGGCCGTGTGTGCTTCTTTTTCCGATGAAGGGGATTTTATCTGCGTTTATCTGCGTTCATCTGCGGTTCCATCTGCCGCAGCCTTGCGGTTCTCGCGACGCCAGTCCAGGACCATGTCCAGGAGCATCAAGCCCACGCCGATGGAGATGGCGGAGTCCGCCACGTTGAAGGCAGGCCAGTGATATCGAGACACGTGGAAATCCAGGAAGTCCACGACCATCCCGTAGCGCAGGCGATCGATCAGGTTACCGATGGCGCCCCCCAGGATCAGTCCCAGGGCGACGGTGGCCAACCGGTCCGCATGCAGGAACCGCGTGTGGTAGAACACGATCAGGATCGCCGCGGCCACGGTGATGAGGATGAAGAAGGGGTTGCGCACTCCCTCGGAGAGCGTGGCCAGGAATCCGAAGGCGGCACCCGGGTTCAGGACGAAGACGATGTCAAAGTAGCCGGGGATGACCGGGATGCCCTGTCCCACCCGGAGGGCCCGGACGATGACAAGCTTGGTGGCCTGGTCCAGCAGGATGACGGTCAGCGCGACGTAGTAGAAGAGCATGCGCATGTCCGGGGGTCTCCTCGTCACCTACGCTTCTTGCAGAACAGACACGCAGCGGTCGCACAACCCCGGGTGCGCCGCCGAGGCGCCCACACTCTCCCGGAAGTTCCAGCAGCGCTGGCACTTGACGCCCGGGGCGCGGTCCACCCGGACCGCCAGGCCCTGATCCGCCGGTCGGCCCTCTGCGCGCGTGACCGTCAGGCGGGAGACGATGCAGATCGTCTCCAGCGCCTCACGGTGAGCCGTCAGGAACTCGAACGCCTCGCCCGCCGCCAGCACCTCCACCGCGGCCTCTTGGGCGCTGCCGATCCGCCGGTCCTTGCGCGCGATCTCCAGGGCTCGCAGGACCTCGTCCCGGAACGTCAGCAGCCGCTCCCACTCCTCTGCCAGCCGATCGTCCAGCAGGTCGGCCCGGACCTCGGGGAACTCGGCGAGATGGACGCTGGACGGCTTGTCCGGCATGGCGAGGGTTCGCCAGATCTCGTCCGCGGTGAAGGACAGGACGGGGGCCATGAGCTTCACCAGGCTGACCAGGATCTCGGACATCGCCGTCTGGGCCGACCGGCGGAGATGGGATGCGCGGCCCGAGGTGTAGACGCGGTCCTTCAGGACGTCCAGGTAGAAGGCGCTGAGGTCCACGGCGCAGAAGTTGTGCAGGCTGTGATACAGGATGTGGAACTCGTAGTCCTGGTAGGCCGCCCGCATGCGCTCGGTGAGGAGCTGCAGGCGATGCAGGATGAAGCGGTCGATGGGCAGAAGCGCCTGGACCGCCACCGCATGCCGGGCGGGATCGAAGTCGGAGAGGTTCCCCAGCAGGTACCGGCAGGTGTTCCGGATGCGCCGGTATCCCTCGGCCAGCCGCGTGAGGATCTCCTCCGACAGGCGGATGTCATCGCGGTAATCCTCGGCCGCCACCCAGAGGCGCAGCACCTCCGCGCCGTACTTCTCGATCACCTCCTGCGGGGCGATGACGTTCCCCAGGGACTTGGACATCTTGCGGCCCTCGCCGTCCACCACGAACCCGTGGGTGAGGACCGCCCGGTAGGGCGCGCCGCCCTGGGCGCCGACGGCCGCCAGCAGCGAGGAGTGGAACCAGCCCCGATGCTGGTCGCTCCCCTCCAGGTACATCTCGGCCGGCCAGTGCTGGTCCGGCCGGACCCGCAGCACGGCCGCCTGGCTGACCCCCGATTCGAACCAGACGTCCAGGATGTCGGTCTGCTTGGTGAATTCCTCAGCACCGCACTTCCCACAGCGGGTGCCGGGGGGCACGAGCTCCTTGGCGGGCCGGGCGAACCAGACATCCGCCCCCTCCCGGTCCATCAGGGAGGCCACGTACTCGATCAGCCGCTCCTCCGCCAGAAGCGACCCGCATCCGGCGCAGTTGAACACGGCGATGGGGGTGCCCCAGGCCCGCTGGCGGGAGATGCACCAGTCCGGCCGGTTGGCGATCATGTTGGAGATCCGCTCCTCCCCCCACGGCGGGATCCACTGCACCTGCCGGATGCCCTCCAGGCTCCGCCGGCACAGGCCACCCACCTCCATGGAGATGAACCACTGGTTCGTGGCCCGGAAGAGGATGGGGTTCTTGCATCGCCAACAGTGGGGGTACGAATGCTGGAAATCCTCGGCGTGGAGCAGCCGGCCCTCCTTCCGCAGGTGGGCGATGATGGCGGCATTGGCGTCCCAGACGCTCATCCCGGCGAAGTGGGCCACCTCGGGCACGAAGCGGCCCATGTCGTCCACCGGGTTGTAGATCGGAAGAGTATGCTTGATCCCGGTGTCGTAGTCGTCGGCCCCGTGGCCGGGGGCCGTATGGACGCACCCGGTCCCTTGGTCCATGGTCACGTAGTCGGCGGTGAAGAGGGGCGAGGGCTGGTCCAGCCACGGGTGGCGGGCCACCAGGCCCTCCAGCCGGGCCCCCGGCCCGCGGAATACTACCTCCGGGTCCGCCAGGTTGCACTTCCGCGCGGTCTCGTCCATGAGCTTCCCGGCCGTGATGAAGTGCCGCCCGTTCGACCGGAAGACCACGTATTCCTCGGCGGGATGCACCACGATGGCCAGGTTCGCCGGCAGCGTCCAGGGGGTGGTGGTCCAGATCACCACCGAGAGCCGGGCCCCGGCCAGGGCGGGGTCCAGGGCCGCCGGGTCGGACGTCAGGGGAAACGCCACGTAGATGGAGGGGGAGGTGTGGTCGGCGTACTCCACCTCCGCCTCGGCCAGCGCCGTGAGACACGAGGCGCACCAGTGGACCGGCTTCAGGCCGCGGTACACGCCCCCCGTCGCAAAAAATTTCCCCAGCTCGCGGAGGATGTTGGCCTCGTAGCGGTACTCCATGGTGAGGTAGGGATGGTCCCAGTCCCCCAGGACGCCGAGGCGCTTGAACTCCTCCCGCTGGATGTCAATGAACTTCTGGGCGTAGGCGCGGCACATGCGGCGCTTCTCGGGGACGGGGATCTCGGCCGCCTTCGGCCCCAGCTCCTTGTCCACCTGATGCTCGATGGGCAGGCCGTGACAATCCCAGCCCGGCACGTAGACGGCATTGAAGCCCGACATGGACCGGGACTTCACCACCATGTCCTTGAGGATCTTGTTCAGGGCGTGGCCCATGTGGATGTGGCCGTTGGCGTACGGCGGGCCGTCGTGCAGGATCCACATTTCCCGGTCGGCCCGCGCTTCGCGGAGACGCTGGTACAGGCCCTCGGCCTCCCACTGGCGGAGGATCTGCGGCTCGCGCTCCGGGAGGTTGGCCCGCATGGGGAAGTCGGTCTTGGGAAGATTCAGCGTGGTCTTGTAGTCCATCTCGGGATCTGCCCTTTGCAGCAGGGGTCGGGGGCCAGGGGCTGGTGCAGAAACCGGCCCCAGACCCCCGGTTCCTGATCCCTGCTTCAAGAAAAAACGCCCCGGCCCGGGGCGTCATTCGCGTCGTCGCAGAAGAGCTCTGGAGGTGTGAACGTACCAGGGAATCAAACGCCTGTCAACACAAGCACCGCCGGTGCGGGGGCCGGGGATCGGGGGTTGGTCCCAAACGCTGGTCTCTGGTCCCCGACCCCTGACCCCCACCCCCTGGCCCCAGCGGGCCGCAGCCCGCTCACGCCGTCTGCACCACCACCACTCCCGCCAGGACCAGGGCGCCGCCCAGAATCTGGAGGGGGATCAGGGTCTCCCCCAGGAGGAAGTAGGCGACGCCGGCGGCGACCACGGGCTCCAGCATGCTGACGATGCTGGCCTGCGTCGGCGGGAGGAAGCGCAGGCCGCTGATGAACAAGCCGAAGGGCACCACGGTGCCGACGGTGGCGACCGCCAGGAACGCTCCCCACATCCCGAGGTCGAAGCCGTGGGCGAGAATCCGCCACGGAGGTATCACGACCGACCAGGCCACTCCGGCAGAGAGATAGGCGTACGTCAGGAGCGTCCAGGGGTCCAGCGTCCGGAGGGCCACCCTGCTGGCCAGGATATAAAACGCGAAGCCGCACGCCCCCCCGAGACCCGCCGCCACCCCCATCAGGTTCGGCCGGAACACCGCGGGGTCGTACACCCGCACCACCAGGGCGCAACCCACGAGCGCCAGCCCCATGGCCAGGATGACCCGCCCGCGAAGCCGCTGGTGCTGGATCAGGACCGTGTACAGGGCGACCAAAATGGGCGCCTGGTACTGGAGCAGGAGGGCCGTGGCCACACTGGTCAGGTGCAGGGACTGGAAGTAGAAAAAGTTGTTCAGGGCGAGCCCGACCACCCCCACCACGGCCGCGGCCCAGACGTCCCGCCGCCCGATTCGAAGCCGGGCAGGAGACATCAGGGCCAGGGCAGCGAACAGCGTGAGAGTCGCCAGATCCGCCCGGATCACCACCAGGATCAAGGGGTCCACCCCGCGGTCGCGGAACAAGAGCTTGGCCACCGTGGCCATGACGCCCCAGCAGATGGCCGCGCAGACCACCATCGCGTACCCGCGCCACCGGGAATCCTCGAGCACCCTTCCTCCTTGGCAACGAGGCAACTTGGCAATCTGGAACGACCGGCTTTCCTGATTGCCAGATCGCCGGACTGCCTGATTGCCGGACCGCCCGATCGCCGCACCCTAGCACAGGGGGTGCCGTGTCTCAAGCGCCGGAATCACGTGCAAAGAGCCAACCGGAGGGGGAATCGCCTTGACACGTCTCGCGACGCTTGGGTATAGTCCGCACGGATTGTGAATCCCCATGCAAGAAGATCATCCCGGCTCGCCTCGCGGTCGGGTATTCCGTCGGTCGCACCCCACGATCCGCGCTCTTCTCATCGCACACTCATGAGGGGGATTCGATGTCATGAAGCGCTATCTGCTCGCGCCGGGCCCCACCCCGATCCCGCCCGAGGTCCTGCAGGCCATGGCCCAGCCCATCATCCACCATCGAGCACCGGAGTACGAGGCCCTCTTCGCCGAGGTGCGCCGGGACCTGCGGCAGTTGTTCCAGTGCCAGAACGAGGTCCTGATGTTCGCCGCATCTGGCACCGGGGCCATGGAGGGGGCCGTGGTGAATACCCTCTCGCCCGGCGACCCGGTCGTGGTGGTCCGCGGGGGCAAGTTCGGGGAGCGCTGGGCCGAGATCTGTGAGGCCTACGGCGTTCGCGTCCTGCCCGTGGACGTCCCCTACGGGAAGAGCGTGGATCCGGCCGCCGTCTCCGCGGCCCTCCAGAGCCAGCCGGGCATCCAGGCCGTCTTCGCCACCCATAGCGAGACCTCTACCGGCGCGGTGCATGACATCCAGGCCCTCGCGGCCATCGTCCGGGAGACGCCCGCCCTCCTGGTGGTGGACGCCATCACCAGCCTGGGCGTGATGGACCTGCCCATGGACGCCTGGGGCGTGGACATCCTGGTCGCCGGTTCGCAGAAGGCCCTGATGCTGCCGCCCGGGCTGGCCTTCGCGGCCCTCTCGGACAGGGCCTGGGCGGCCGTCCCCGGCGCCCGCCTGCCCAAGTACTACTTCAATTTCGCCGCGGAGCGGAAGGCCATCGAGAAGAACCAGAGCGCCTACACCCCCGCCGTTTCCCTGGTCGTGGGCCTGCAGGAGTCCCTGCGCCTCATCCTGGCCGAGGGCCTCCCCAACGTCTTCGCCCGGCACGACCGCCTGGCGCGTGCCACGCGCGCCGGCGTCCAGGCCCTGGGGCTCACGCTGTTCGCGGAGCACCCCGGCGCGGCCTGCACGGCGGTCAAGGCGCCGGCCGGCATTGACGGCGGGGCCATCGTCAAGGGCTTCCGGAAGCGGGGGATCACCATCGCCGGGGGCCAGGGCAGCATGAAGGGGAAGATCATCCGCATCGCCCACATGGGGTACGTGGACGGCTTCGACGTCCTGACCGCGCTGGGAGCCCTGGAGCTCACCCTGGCCGACCTGGGCTACCCGGTGAAGCTCGGCGAAGGCGTCCGCGCCGCCCAGCAGATCCTCCAGAAATAGATGGCAGTCGCGGGCAGGCCCGCGCTGCCCGACCCGCGGGGGGAATCGCATGACCAGTCAAGCTGACCTGCCCGTCTCCCGGATCCGCGTCCTGGTGACGGACAACCTGGCCCAGAAGGGCGTGGATCTGATCCGGCAGACGGCCGGCTTCGAGGTGGTGGCGCAGAACAAGCTCTCCCCTGAGGCGTTGAAGGACCTGTGCCGCGACGCGGACGCCCTCATCGTGCGCAGCGCCAGCCGGGTCACCGCCGACCTCTTGGCGGCGGCCCCGCGGCTCAAGGTTGTCGGCCGGGCCGGGGTCGGCGTGGACAACGTGGACGTCGAGGCGGCCACGGCCCGCGGCGTGGTGGTGATGAACACCCCGGGGGGCAACACCATCAGCGCCGCGGAGCACACCCTGTCCATGCTGATGAGCCTGGCCAAGCACATCCCCCAGGCCACCGCCTCGATGAAGAGCGGGAAGTGGGAGAAGGGCAAGTTCCTCAGCGTGGAGCTGTCGGGGAAGATCCTGGGGATCATCGGCCTCGGCCGCATCGGCAGCGAGGTGGCGCGGCGGGCCAGGGGCTTCAACATGCGGGTCCTGGCCTACGACCCCTTCATCAGCGCCGAGGCGGCTCAGGCGTTAGGGGTGGAGCTGGTGGATCTCCCCGAGCTGTACCCGCAGGCCGACTTCATCACGATCCACACGCCCCTCACGCCGGAGACCCGAAACCTGATCGCTGCGCCCACCATCGCCCAGCTGAAGGACGGGGTGCGGATCGTCAACTGCGCCCGCGGCGGCATCGTGAACGAGGCGGACCTGTACGCCGCCCTGGTGAGCGGGAAGGTGGCAGGCGCGGCCCTGGACGTCTTCGCCGAGGAGCCCACCACCGACAGCCCCCTCTTCGCTCTCCCCAACTTCATCTCCACGCCCCACCTCGGCGCCGCCAGCGAGGAGGCGCAGGAGGCGGTGGCGCTGGAGGTCGCCCAGCAGGTGATCGACTACCTGCAGAAGGGGATCATCCGGAACGCGGTGAACGCGCCGTCGGTCCCGCTGGAGGTGCTCCGCACTCTCCAGCCGTACCTGACGCTGGGGCAGAAGCTGGGGCGACTGGCCTCCCAGCTCTCCGAGGGACGCCTGAAGGAGATCCACCTGGGGTACCAGGGCGAGATCGCCTCGCTGGACTGCGTCCCGTTGACGGTGGCCACGGTGATGGGCGTCCTGGACCCCATCCACGACAGCGTGAACATGGTCAACGCCATGGCCATCACCAAGGGTCGCGGGATCCGGGTGATCGAGAGCAAGTCCACCGAGGCCACCGACTTCGCCAGCCTGGTCACCGTCACCCTGCAGACGGACAAGGGGAAGACCGAGACGGCGGGGACCCTCTTCAGCCGCCAGGACCCGCGGGTGGTGGACATCGACGGGTTCCGCCTCGAGGCGGTCCTGGACGGCTACCTCCTGATCTTCTCGAACCTGGACGTGCCCGGGGTCATCGGGCGAATGGGCACGCTCCTCGGCCAGAACAGCGTGAACATCGCCGGAATGCAGCTCGGGCGCGAGAAGCGCGGGGGGCGCGCCGTCTCCATCCTGAACGTGGACGACCCGATCCCGGCGCCGGTGCTGGACGAGATCCGGCGCATGCCGAACATCGTGTACGCCAAGCTCGTCCGCGTGTAAGGCCCAAACGGGGTTGACCTGCCATCAACCGCGAGCCGTGAGCCCATGATGCCCCGCACCGCCATCCCCAAAGGGGTCCGCGTCTTCACGCCGGAGGAGACCGCCCAGCTTCGGGCGATCCAGGCGAAGCTCTTGTCGGTCTTCCATCGCTGGGGCTTTCGGGAGATCATCACGCCCACCTTCGAATACCTGGAGGTCTTCGAGCAGCCCACGGGAGAGGACGCCGGCGACCAAGTCTTCAAGTTCGTGGACCGGCAGACCGGACGCCTGCTGGCCCTGCGGGTGGACATCACGCCCCAGGTCGCCCGTCTGGTGGCCACCACGCTGCGGCACGCGCCATTGCCCTTGCGCCTGGCCTACGCGGCGACCGTGTTTCGATACCACGAGCCCCGGGCCGGACGCCAGCGGGAGTTCGATCAGATCGGCGTGGAGCTGATCGGCCTGGATCCCCCAGAGGCGGACGCGGAGATGATCGCCATGGCCGTGGAGGGGTGCCAGGCGGTGGGCCTCCGCGCCTTTCAGATTGACGTGGGCCAGGTGGAGGTCGTGCGGGGCCTCCTGAACGCTCTCCAGCCGGCGCCGGCCCTGCGCCCGCGCCTCGTCTCCGCCATCCGGCGCAAGGACCCGCTGGAGCTGGACCTCCTCCTGCGGGAGATCCCGGGCGACCCCGGCCTCCGGGACGCCATCCGGGCGCTCCCCCAGTTGTACGGCGGGCGGGAGATCCTGGACCAGGCAGCGCGGCTCCACTTCCCGCCGGCCTCGCGGGTCGCTCTGGCCAACCTGGCCGAGGTCGTGGCGATCCTGGAGAACTACGGGCTGGCGGAGCACGTGATCCTGGACCTGGCGGAGACCCACGCCTTCGAGTATTACAGCGGCATCGTCTTCGGCGCCTTCGCCCGCGGCCTGGGTTACCAGTTGGCCAGCGGTGGTCGCTACGACCACCTCATCGGGCAGTTCGACTACCCGTGTCCCGCCACCGGGTTCAGCTTCGACCTGGATCGGGTCCTGGCCGCCCTGGCGGCGACCGACGCCTTGCCGCAGGTCTCCGGACCCGACATCCTCCTCATCGATTTCAGCCCGGACAAGCGCGCCGCGCACCGGCTGGCCCGTCTCCTGCGCGATCGCGGCCTGGCCGTGGCCCGCGACATCATCAAGCGGGATCTGGCCGGCTCCCTGGAGTATGCCCGGGCGTCGGCGATCCGGCGGGCCGTGATCCTGGGCTCCGCGGAGCAGCCGCCGGACACGGTCCTGATTCTCGACCTTGCCACCGAGACGCGGCGCAGCCTGCCCTTCGAGGCCTTCGTGCAGGCCGTCGGAGAGGGAGACTCCCCATGGCCAACGTAATCGTGGTTGGGGCCCAGTGGGGCGACGAGGGCAAGGGGCCAACCGAGGCGCCCCACGTCCAGCCGGTCATCCATCGCCCCTTCCGTATTGCTTTTCCAGCAGGGAGCCAGCATGGCTAACGTCATCGTCGTCGGCGCCCAGTGGGGCGACGAGGGCAAGGGGAAGGTCGTCGACATCCTCAGCGAGCGGTTCGACGTGGTCGCCCGCTACCAGGGCGGGAACAACGCCGGCCACACGGTCGTCGTCGGCGAGGAGAAGGTCGTCCTGCACCTGGTCCCCTCCGGCATCCTGCGCAAGGGCAAGGTCTGCGTCCTGGGCAACGGCGTGGTCATCGACCTCGGCGAATTGATTCACGAGATGGATCAGCTCGAGCGGCTGCACGTCCGCTTCGAGGACCAATTCTTCATCAGCCGGCGCGCCCACCTGGTCCTGCCCTACCACAAGGTGCTGGACGTGGCCCACGAGGAGCGCGCCGCCAGGAAGATCGGCACCACGGGCCGGGGGATCGGCCCGGCCTACGTGGACAAGATGGCCCGCATCGGGATCCGGATCGGCGACCTGCACCAGCCGGGCCTGTTCAAGGAGCGCCTCCAGCACAACCTCAAGGAGAAACGGGCCCAGTATCCGGAGAACCAGGCGCTGGCCTCGCTGGATGGCGACCAGATCTTCGCCGAGCATGTCCGGCACTACGAGCGAATTCGCGATTTCCTGGTAGATTCGGCCCAGATCCTCGACCGCCTGATCCGCGAGGGAAAACGGGTCCTGTTCGAGGGCGCGCAGGGCACGCTCCTGGACGTGGACCTGGGGACCTATCCCTACGTGACCTCGTCCAGCGCCACGGCCGGCGGGGCCTGCACGGGCACGGGCGTGAGCCCGACGCGCATTGACGGCGTCCTGGGAATCTGCAAGGCCTACACGACCCGCGTCGGCGAGGGACCGTTTCCCACGGAGCTCACCGACGCCACCGGGGAGCACCTCCGCACCCGCGGGCAGGAGTTCGGCGCCACCACGGGCCGGCCCCGCCGGACGGGATGGTTCGATGCCGTCGGCGTCCGCTACGCCGCCCGCGTGAACGGGCTGGACGTGCTGGCCCTGATGAAGCTGGACGTGCTGGACGAGCGCGACCCCATCCTGGTGTGCACCGGGTACCGGTACCGGAGCGAGGTGCTCACCGAGTTCCCCAACGAGACGGACATCCTGGCGGAATGCCAGCCGGTGTACGAGGCCCTCCCCGGCTGGCGCCAGAGCACGGTCGGCATCCTCGAGGAGGCCAAGTTGCCGCCCGCCTGCCAGGCCTACATCCGGCGCCTCGAGGACCTGGTGGGCGTCCCCTTCACCCTCGTCTCCACCGGCCCCCGCCGCGACGAGATCATCGTCCGCCCCAATGCGTTGTGGCAGGCCTGGGGCCTGGCCTGACCGTCCGCCGGCGGGGTTCGAGGTTCAACGTTCAAGGTTCAAGGTAGCCCGTCTCGCCCGCTATCCCCCCGGCAACTTGCAACCTCCTTGACAGGACGTATATATGGGAATAGCATCCCGAATATACGGACTTCCGGAGGAGAGCCATGGGAACGCGGCGCACAACGCTGACGACAATCCGACTTGACCTGAGACTTGCCGACAGGGCGAAACGCGCTCTCGGGGCGAAGAGCCGCACGGAGGCGGTGCATCGGGCACTGGAGGAGGTCGTCCACCTGGATCACTTCAAGCGGGTCATGCTCAAATACGGCGGGAAGCTCAAGTTTGAAGGCTACATCGATTAGATTTTTTGTCTTTGATACCTCTGTCCTCATCGACCACCTGCGGACCAACCGCTTCGCCGATGCCGTGCAACGCCTGGAAGGCGTGATCCGGTTTAGCGCTGTCGTCCTCGCCGAGCTTTACCGGGGCGCCCGCACCAGGACTGAGGTCCGGGTCATCAACGCGTGGGCGAGGCGACCGATTGTCCTCATCCCGACCCGCCAGATGTGGTTGTGGTCGGGGCGAATCCTCGCGCGGTTGGCGGAACAGCATCCGCTTGACCCAGAGTCACTTCGACGCCTCCACTTTGATCTCCTGATCGCGTTAAGCGCCCGAAGCATCGGAGCCACCGTCGTCACTACCGACCGAACACACTTCGAACTCCTGCAGGAGATGGTACCCTTCTCGCTTGTTGTGTGGTAGGCAGTTTCGCATCCCAGGCTATCATATCAGTCCGTTGTTGCCTGAGTTGACTTTCCCTGCTCGCCTCTCAGCGACGCGACGCTCGCAGGGGAGCCCGAGCCCATGCCCCGCCACTCCCGTCTCGATGCGCCAGGGACGCTGCACCACGTAATCATCCGCGGCCTGGAGCGCGGCGGCATGCCGGACGAGTGGACCTACGGACCCCCGTTCGGCGATCCCGCCCGTTGAACCCACGCGGCCGCCTCCCGGAACTGTCCTGAGCACCTGCGAGGTCGTCTCAAAATATGGGGAGAGGCTTGACTTTTCGGTCATAGTCGAATAATTATTCGACCATGTTCGATTCCTCATTCCGGCTTGGTTACCGCGAATGCCTCGACCTGCTCTGGAAGCGACTCTCCGAGCGCGCCCCAACGAGGATCCAGCTACTCACGGGACCGCGGCAGGTCGGCAAGACGACGCTGCTGCTCGAGATCGCACAGAGGCTGGGCGACGCGGCGCTCTACTTCGCGGCCGATGGGCCCGAAGCGTCGCTTCCGGGGGCCCGCGAACGGGCATGGGTGCGGGTGGCGGAAAAGGCCTCCCGCCGCAGGCCCTCCGTGTTCCTCATTGACGAAGTGCATCTGCTGCACGATTGGGCCGCCCACCTCAAGGGTGAATGGGATCGCATCGTCAGGAAGAAGAGCCCCGTCCACGTCGTCGCCACCGGCTCCTCCGCGCTCCGGGTGGGAAAGGGATCGCGCGAGAGCCTGGCCGGCCGTTTCGAGCGCCTCACCCTCACCCACTGGTCTGCGGCGTCAATTGGGAACGTGTTCGGCCTCGGCGCCGCAGACGCGGCCAACGCCGTGGTCCGCTGGGGGTCATATCCGGGGGCCTGGCGCCTCAGGGGGGACCGAGCGCGCTGGGCGGCCTATGTGCGCGATGCCATCGTGGAGCCGGCCATCGGTCGCGACATCCTCGCCCTTGCCTCCGTCAGGCGGCCCGCCCTCCTGCGGCAGGTGTTCGGTATCTGCGTCTCATCGCCGGCGCAGGTCGTATCTATGCAAAAGCTCCAGGGGCAATTGCACGACAGGGGCGCGCTTGAAACCATCGCACACTACCTCGGGCTCCTTGAGGAGGCGTATTTGATTGCGGCTGTCCCCAAATACGCGGCGAGCCCGCGGCGGATGCGATCATCCCCGCCGAAGATCATCGTGCTCAATAACGCGCTCATGGCGGCCTCCGACCCGCGCGGGGTCCCCGAACCCTCTGCGGACCCTGCGCGGTTCGGCGCCTGGGTGGAGAACGCCTGCCTGGCGTTCGCGTGGAACACGGGCCAGCAGGTGTCTTATTGGCGGGAGGAGCCGCACGAGGTGGACGGGATCACCGAGGGTTCGTGGGGCCGCTGGGCCATCGAGGTCAAGACCGGGAGGTATGATGCGGCGTCGCTACGGGGACTCTTGGAGTTCACCCGACGCCATCCGAAATTCACGCCGCTGATCGTCTGCGAGAAAGTGGGCCTTGCCAACGCGGACCGCATCGGCGTGCGGGCCATCGAATGGAGAGAGTTCCTTCTCTCCGGCCCGCCAACGGGGAGGACGTGACCAGGGAGGAGCCCAAGCGTTCCATCCTGAAATGAATGGGGGGCGTTCCTTTGACGGGGTGCCCTCCCTGGGTTATAATCCGCCCGTCGCCTTCCGCCTCACCCCTTCCGCCTCACGGCTCTTGGAGACCCGGTAGCTCAACTGGCAGAGTACCGGCCTTTTAAGCCGGGTGTTCTGGGTTCGACTCCCAGCCGGGTCACCAGCTCTTCCTCCCCGGGGAGCCTGACGTATGGACGCATTGGCCATACGCCGGCTGATTGCTCAAGGAAGGTACTCGTACTCGCGGCATGCCGAGAGAGAACGGCAAGCCGACATGATCTTTACCCACGAAATCGACGAGGCCCTTCGCAATGGAGAGAACATATCACCCGTGCCACTTTTGCGGTGGGCAGGTCGTGGAGCAGCGCGTCACCATGGACTACCGGTGGGGCGACGAGTTGCTGGCCGTGATCCGGAATGTGCCCGCTGGGGTATGCCAGACCTGTGGAGAGCAATACCTGAAGTCCGAAGTCGTACGGGAGCTCGAGAGGGCCGCCCACGCCCACGAGGCGCCATCGGAGGTGCTCCAGGTGCCCGTAAGGGAACTTAAGGTGGCATAGCGGGAATGGAAGATTCAGAGCGCGGCCCTCGCTGAATGCACGAGGCATTCGCGGGCAGCTCATGTAATACCGTGGACGGACCGATGCGAACCAGCAAGATTCTCTCCCTTTCGCTCCCGCCCGAGCTCGCCCGGGAGGCCGAGCGCTTTGCAAAGAGAGAGGGAAAGACCAAGAGCGAACTCTTCCGGGAGGCCCTCCGGCGATACATCCAGGAGCAACGCTGGATGGACCTCCGCCGGTATGGCGACCAGCAGGCGCGCAAACTCGGCGTCAGAGAGCCAGCGGTCGAGCGCCTTATCGAGGAGTATCGCAAGGGACGATAGTGCGGGTGGCACCTACCGCCATGGCAAGATCCTGTCCACGTACGCCCCCCGGAACTTATCCTTCTCCCTGCGGCGTGCCAACCCGCAAGACTCCTCGCGCCTAGCATCCGCCTGCGGGCCTACCCATCAGCGGATGGCAACTTTTCACTTTTAACGCAACGTTCTTATATTTCCCTTGAAGCCGCTTGGTCCGGGTGATATGTACTGTTCGAACGGAAGGGGACCAGCATGGAAGAGAATGGCATTGTCGAACTCACCCGGGACGAGATCGTTGAGATGATTGAGCGCGGGGCCAAGCACCGACTGAATATGTCCGCCCGCCAACTCGTCGAAGCCTACCGGTCGGGCCGTCTTGAGAACCCGGGGGCCGTGGCCGATCTCCTCGCGTTTGCCAGTCTCCTCCTCGAAAGCGACCCCCTCTTTGTCCCTGCCTGAGCGCGATGCCCTCCTTGCGGAAGTCCGCAGCCTAACGGAAGCCTACAAAGCCGGTGGTCCTCCCGCGGCTGACGCCTTCCGGGAACTGACCCATCTGCTTCTGCTGATCACCGTCCTCGCGCCGGAGGGCGGGGTTCGGTTGTTTTCTGGGCCGCGTGGCCGCCCTGAATTTGTTCTCGGGGGGTGGCGCGGGCACCATGATCCCTTGCCGCTCGGCCCTCGCTGAACGTCCGACGCGATCCCGGTCAGCTCATTCTTGTCCGAGGC
>METI01000197.1 GCA_001771285.1 candidate division NC10 bacterium RIFCSPLOWO2_12_FULL_66_18 | reverse complement strand
TGTCCCGCACATCCGTGATATCCCGGCGGACGTCAAGGCTTCCGGTGCGGATGACCGGCTCACGCACCCCAGCCTCGATCTCTGCCAGTTGACGGGCCCAATCGGGGAAGACGAAATTGGGCGCGTGCCGTGGTCCCGTGTGCGGAAACGGGCGGACCCGGATGATATCCAAGTCGAAGTCGGCGACGTATCTGCACGCGACGGCCTCCGCCGCCGCCTTGCTGGCCCCGTACGGGCTGACCGGCAACAGCGGGTCGTCCTCCTGGAGGGGTCGCGGGAGTTGCGCCGATTCCCCATAGGCCTCGGCCGAACTGACCAACAGAATGCGTGGCCGGATGGCGGCCCGTCGGATTGCCTCGAGCAGATTCCGGCTGCCGAGGACGTTCACCCGGAGTGTCTCCCCCGGGTCCTCCAGGGAGCGCCGAACCGACGATGCGGCAGCCAGGTGGTACACCTGGTCGGGACAGATCTCCTTCACGATCCCGGCGAGGCTCTCCCCGTCGGCGATATCCGCCCCAACAAGCCGGAGCCGATCGGCGCGCAGGGGATCCCCCCGTACTTCATGCAGGTTTTCCAGAGAGCCTCCCGGCATGACCAGCCCATAAACGTCTACCCCCTCAGAGATCAACAGGTCAGCCAGGTGGGATCCCGCAAACCCCGCCACGCCAGTCACCAGCGCCCTCAATGGACCCTCTCCCTCTCACCATAAATTACGCAGATTTCACAGCGAGTCGCGGGAAGCCGTATCCCCAGCGCGCGCAGATCAGGTTCCGATGGCGGAGATGACCTCCTTCCATGTGCTCCACATACCTGCAATGCCAGGCTCCCGTCAAGCGGTTTCCGTTGTGGTGCCCCATAGGAGGAGGGTGTGACGCCCCCTACTGAGCGAGTCAAACTACGCATTTTTTGTTGACATCCGGGTTGCGACCGAGTATTTGGGAACAGTTTTTGCCGGATGATTGACCGATCCACTCTTCCGAGGTCTGCTCAGGGAGCCCGTGTGATACAAAATCGCTGGCCCCGCGTCCTCTTCGCCCTCGCCCTCACCCTTGGGATCACGCTTTCGGCCCTCGCTGTTCAGGCGGCCAGCCTGCTGGACGTCCCCCTCAGACCCTGGACATATTTCGAGCCGAACCGAGACTGGACCTACACGGCCATCGAGAAGCTGGTGACCGCCGGCCTCGTCGGCCCCTGGGTCCTCAACACCAAGCCCATGAGCCGCATGGAAATGGCCCGCGTGGTCAGCGTGGCGCTCCGGAAAATCCAGGAGGACGAGATCGGGCGGTTCACGCGGCGGACCGACCTCGAGCCCACCCTGTACGAGCTGATGGAGGAGCTAGCGCCCGAGCTGGAGGCCCTGGCGGTCCGGACCGGCAAGGATGAGTTCGCGGGCCAGCCGTGGCTGAGCCTCCAGCCCCTCTCCAGGATCCAAACCCGCGCCTTCAACCTGCGGCGGGATGCCCGGCTGGAGAATGCCCAGGGATTGACGCTCCCCCGGCGCTACGACGGCGCCGTGGGGTTCTCCTCCTACATGCAGATCAGCGACTTCATGAGCGTCTACCTCCACCCCGAGTTCCAGGTGGAGGAGCACCGCCACGAAGGGAAACTCATCGAAGGGTACCTCAAGCTGAAGTACAACAACATCGCCCTGCGCTTCGGGCGCGAGTCCATCTGGTGGGGGCCCGGCTACCACGGGGCCATGCTCTTCAGCAACAACGCGCCGCCGCTTGATCAGGTCCGGATCGCCACGGCCGAGCCGATTGTCCTTCCCGGGTTCCTCCGCGCGCTCGGACCGACGCGCATGGAGCTGCTGATGGCACGTGTCGAGAGCAACCGGGAGTTCCCGAACACCCTGGTGGGCGCCTGGCGGGTGGACGTCTCCCCGTTCCCGTTCCTGGAGCTGGGGGCGGCCCGCGTTGTGCAGTTCGGCGGCCGGGGGCGACCCCGCCTGCGGGTGGTGGACTACCCGCAGGTGTTCGTCCGCAGCAGCGATCAGGCAGGAAGCATGTTCAACACGAACCAGATCTACTCCCTGGACGGGACCCTCCGGCTCCACGATGTGGACCGCGTGTTCCCGCTCTCCCGCGATCTCGCCCTGTATGCCGAGATGGGCGTGGACGACACCTGCTGCAAGAACGTCATCTGGCCGTTGCGGCCCGCCTACCTTGTGGGGCTGTACCTGCCCAACCTGTTCGGGCGGAACGACACCGAGTTGCGCGTCGAATGGGCGACCACCACCTCGTTCTCCTTCACCAACAGCGTCTACACGACGGGCTACTCGTTCGAAGGATTCCCGCTGGCCCACTACATCGGGGCCCGCGGTCAGGACCTGTATATCCGCACGGCCGAACGGATCTTGCCCTCCCTGCAGATCGGGGCGGAATTCGATCTGGCCAAGGTAGGGCCAACCACGCTGGCCGGGCTCACTCTGCCCCGGGAGGAGCGGAAGTTCGCGGGAATGGACATTACCTACCAGCCCAGCCGGGCGTTGAGCATGCTCCTGGGATATCGGTATGAACGGATTGACAACAAGGACTTCGTCACCGACCAGCGGGCGACGAATCACATCGTCCGCTTCGAGGCCACCTACAGCTTCCCGGTCTTGGAACGGGGCCTGTACGGGCGCGCAAGGCGGGCCGACGCCCTGCGAGCCATCACCCCGCCCCCCGCCTCCCGGGGGGAGCAGGCGCCGGATATTGACCCCGATGAGGTGGTATCGACCCAGTACGCTCGCCGCCTGTTCCAAGATACGGGGACCATCCTGACCTCCCCGCTCCATTGGAATACGCGGGACTGGCTGACCGTCGCAGGGGTGGGCCTGATCACCGGCGGGCTCATGGTCGCGGACCATGGGATTCGAAATTACATCCAGAAGAAGCGGACCGACGACACGGCGGACGTCTCGCAGGTCTTCCGGCCCTTCGGGGGTTTCGTCCCCGCCGCCCTCGTGGCCGGTATCCACGTCACCGGCCATGCCTTCGAACTCCCCCGCCTGAAGGCCGCGTCGGCCGACGCCCTGGAGGCCAGCCTGATCACGGCCGGCGTCTTCGTCACCCCCTTGAAGTTCTTGACGGGCCGGAGCCGCCCCGACAAGGAAGAGGGATCGGCCCAGTACCGGCCGCTCCATCTCGGCACGTCGCTGCCGTCTTTCACCACCGCCCATGCCTTCGCTGTCGCCTCGGCCCTCTCCGAACATTTCCCCCATCCGGCCGTTTCCGTCCTGGCCTACGGCCTGGCAGGAGCGGTCGGGCTCACCCGCGTTCACGACGACAAGCACTGGACGTCGGACGTGTTCCTGGCGGCGGTCATCGGGACGGCGGTGGGCAAGGCGGTGGTGAAACTCAATGAGAAGCGCCGCGAATCGTCACGGGTGAGCGTGGTGCCGCTCCTGGGCGAGGGGATACAGGGGGCGGCCCTGCAGATCGAATTCTAAGGACGTGTTCCCCCTCTATGCAACCGTCCGCCTATGGCGGAAACGCAAATACACGCAGATGGTTTCACCCAAAGAGTCAAGGCGGGTAGGGACCTTCATTCGTGTTCATTTGCGTCCATTTGCGGTTTCGATCGCAATGCGGCAAGCATGGCGGCGAGTGCCTCTGGCCACGGGCGCAGGGGTGGGAGGCCCGCAGCCTGCCAGGCGGCATTCTCCAGGACAGCATAGGCCGGCCGACGAGCCGAGCGGCTCAACTCCGCGGACGTCATCCGGCCCAGCGCGCTCGGGTCTGAACCGGACAGGCGGAGGATCTCCCGTGCAAAGTCGTACCAGGAACACGAGTCACTGTTGGTCACATGGTACAGCCCGGTCAACCCTCGCGACAGCAGGAGGGCCACGGCGTCGGCGAGATCCCTCGCGTAGGTCGGTGAGCCCACCTGATCATCCACCACCCGCAGCCGCTCCCCATCCCTTACCTTCCCCAGGATGGTCTTCACGAAGTTCCTGCCGTGGGTTCCGTACAGCCAGGCCGTCCGGATGATGATCCAGCGAGGGGCCAGGCTCCGGGTCGCGCGCTCCCCCTCCAGTTTCGACCGGCCATAGACGTTCAGCGGGACAGGGGCGTCCGATTCCGTGTAGGAGATACCCTTGCGCCCGTCGAACACGTAATCAGTGCTCAGGTACAAAAGGCCGGCACCGACGCACCGACATCCCTCGGCCACCCGGCGCGTGCCCTCGGCATTGACGGTCATGGCACGCGTGGGTTCCCGCTCGCAGCCGTCCACGTCGGTGACGGCCGCGGCGTGCACCACCCAGTCGGGGGCCAGTGCGGCGAGCCGATTAACGCAGTCGGGATCGGTGATGTCCAGGTCTGCGATGGTGGTACCGATCACCTCGCCGAGTGGTGTCAGGGCAGGCACCAGCTCCACGCCCAGTTGTCCCTCTGCCCCGGTGATGACGATGCGCATCCGGGGTCAGCCTCCCCGGACGACGGTTGCCGGCCAGCGGTACGGGATCTCTGGGCTGTTCCAGGGATAGCGGTATTCGTCGGGATCAGCGTGCCGATAGGGCTGGGTCGGGATATTGATGATGCGGGCCTCCTCGCCGTCAATCGCGGTGAATCCGTGAATGACGAGGGGGGGGATCTTTAGCAGGAGGGGCACAGGATCCTGGGAGGGAGGGGAGTGGAGGGTGAATTCCTGGACCGTCCCCCGGGTGGGAGAGTCCTCGCGCAGCATCTCCATGAGAAATCCGCGGTCATCGGGCAGGACCTTCAACGGCTTCACCTGCACCCCGTGAATCATCCGGTCACTCTTCTACGCAGCGGGCAGGGTTAGGCAAGCTCAATAGTGCTCTGATCGCCCAGGATGAATTTCTGCGTCTTGGGCCGGGAGTTCCCCCGCCGGATGAGCACCTCCCGGCCCAGCAGGCTTCGCTCGATCCGAACGTCCGCGTCGAGGATCTGGGTGTCCTCGAACAGGATGCTGTATTCCAGCTCGCTGTTGCGGATCACGCACCGCCGTCCCACGGAGGTGGAAGGGCCAATGTAACTGCGCTCGACGACCGCATCCTCGCCGATGATGGCCGGCCCACGGATCTGGCTGGCGATCACCCTGGCCCCTGCTTCCACCACCACTTTCCCGGCCACGTCGCTCTGGGCGTCCACCTGCCCCCGGATCACCGGACCCGTCGCATCCAGCACCTGATCCAGGACGAACCGGTTGGCCTCCAGCAGGTCCTCCGGCTTCCCCGTGTCCTTCCACCAGCCCGTAATCTCGGAGAAGCCGACGCGGAAGCCGTGATCGAGGAGGTACTGGTGGGCGTCGGTGATCTCCAGCTCGCCCCGGGCGCTCGGCCGGATGGCATGCACCGCCTCGAAGATCGGCGGCCCGTACACGTAGATCCCGGTGACGGCAAATTCGCTGGCGGGGCGCGCCGGCTTTTCCACCAATCGAACGATGCGATCCGCCTGGACCTCGGCCACGCCGAATCGTTGCGGGTCCCGGACCCGCGCCAGCACCAGATGGCAGTGATCCCCCCGGGCCTCAAACCGCTCCACGAACTGCCGGATCCCACCGACCACCACGTTGTCGCCCAGGAAGAACACGAAGGGCTCACCCCGCAGAAACCCCTCCGCTGCCTGGATGACGTGCGCCAAACCCAGCGGAGCCTCCTGCATGACGTAGGTGATCGCCAGGCCCCAGGCGGCGCCGTCCCCCAGGCCCTGCCGGATCTCCTCACCCGTGTCGGGGTTGAGGACGATCCCCACGTCCCGGATACCCGCGGCCGCGACCGCCTCCAGAGCGTAGTGGATCATGGGCTTGTTGGCGATGGGGATCAGGTGCTTGTTGCTCGTGTGGGTGAGCGGGCGAAGCCTGGTCCCCCGCCCGCCCGCGGTGATCAGGGCGCGCATCCGTCCTCCCGGCGTTCGAGCCATCCCTCAGGCACTGGTCGGGGCCTCGGCCTCGTCAATCAGCATGACCGGAATGCCGTCCCGGATGGGATACCGGAGGCCACAGGTGGGCGAGGTGCAGATGATCCGCTGGGCGGCCTCGTCCAGCCGCACCTCGGACTTGCACTTGGGACAGGCCAGGATCTCCAGCAGCTCCTTGTCAATCATGTCGCCTCCTCCCCGGAAAATGCCCGCGGCGTGCACCAGCAAGGCGGGGCAGACACTATCAGCGTGTATGCGACGATGTCAAGCTGTCTGCACGGCACGGGAAGCCGAGTCATCCATTCGTCGAATCGTCAATTGGCTGGAGAACCCCGCGCGCGTACTCGACGAACGGCGTGCGTTCAGCCCGGAATTTTCACGCCAAGATCGCCAAGAACGCAAAAACGAGCCGGGGCCTTCCGTTGTGCCGGAACGGCTCGGCCAGAATGTTCCGGATGCGCCCCGAGGGCCTTTCGATCCCGCTGGAAGCGGGACATTGCAGGTCTTGGCGTCCTTTGCGCGCTCTGCGTGAGAACTGCAACGTTTGGGTTCAGAGGCGCTCGCGCTTCATGATCACCGCATCCTCGGCGGGCTGGTCGTAATAGCCCTTGCGGATGCCCGCTGCCTCGAATCTGTACCGGCGGTACAGGGCCTGGGCCGCCACGTTGGAGACGCGAACCTCCAGGAACGCACGCCGGGCCCCCCGGACCCGCCCGTGGTCCAGCGCCGCCTCCAGCAGGACCCCCGCGATCCCGCGCCGCCGCCAGCGCGGATCCACGGCGATATTGTTGATGTGCAATTCATCGCTGACGACCCAGACACAGATGTATCCGGCAACCGGGGGCGGGTTCCCGGCGTCGGCCAGACGGGCGATCAGGATTTCGGAAAGGTCTCCCCGGGCCAGTTCATTCTCGAACATCTCCTCGGTCCAGGGGACCGCAAAGGACGCCACTTCGATGGCCAGGACCTCGGGCAGGTCCTCGCGCCGCAGGGGTTCGATCAGGACAGTCATGGGTCACCGAAAACCAAAAGCGTTCGACCGTTCGAGGGTTCGGGGGTTCGGTTGTTCCGGGCTCCGGCGAATGCGGCCGTTCGAATATTCCCAGGATTCCCAGCACACCCGAACCCTCGAACACCCGAACAACCGAACGCTTCTAGGTACCGCGCGCCCGCCGCAATTCCGCCTCCGACGGTCGCAGGTAGCGGGGAACCAGGGAATCGGCGGGATCCCGCTCGCCCCGCAGGAGGCGTTGCCGGCCGAGTTCCGCCACGCAGGCCGGGCGCGACCCGCGGCTGGCCATGGGTGGGACCAGCATCCTGTCTCCCAGGAGGCGCCGGAACAGGTCCCCGTATGCCCCCAGGCCATCGCCGAGGAAGAGGGTCGGCCTGTGGATCTTGCTGCAGAGGGCTTCCGGCGAGAGGGCAGCATCCTCCATGATTCGTTGCAGCGTTCCGTTCCGGTAGCGGAAGAGGGCCGCGTAGACCTCCTGCTTGCGGGCGTCCAGGACCGGGCAGACCTGTCGCCCGGCGAAGGGGAGCGTCCACGCCATGGCCTCCAGGGTGGGCACACCCACCACCGGGAGACCCGTGGCATATGCCAGGCCCTTGACCGTGCTCAGGCCGATGCGCAGGCCGGTGAAGGACCCCGGCCCGATGCTCACCGCGATGCCGGCAAGCGCCTCCAGGCCGAGGCCGGCATCGCGGAGGATCCGCTCAATAGCGGGAAGCAGCCGTTCCGAATGGGTGGCCTCCACGTTCAACGTGTACTCGGAGACCAGGCCGCCCTCGCCGACCAGCGCGACGCCTCCTTGCATGGTTGAAGTTTCCACACCCAGGACCAGCATGCGTGCCTCCGGAGGCGAAAGTATACCCGCCGTCCCGATGCGCGGCAAGCGCTCGTCGGGACCGCCGCTCGTGAATTGACAACGCCATCCCGCCTCGAGTAGGATGCACCGGCTTGCAGCCTGTAAGCCCCCCGCCCTTCACGCATCACGTTTCACGCTTCACTTTCGAGGAGGTGCCATGAAGACCGTCCGGTTCCACGAGCATGGCGGTCCCGAGGTCCTGCGGTACGAAGAGGTGCCCGAGCCGACTCCCACGCCCACCCAGGTGACGTTGCGGGTGAAGGCCGTCGCCCTCAACCACCTGGACATCTGGTTGCGCAAGGGCCTGCCGGGAGTCAAGGTCCCCCTCCCCAAGATCGGCGGCTGCGACATCGCCGGCGAGGTCGTGGCGGTGGGATCCGCCTGCACCCGCGTCAAGCCCGGCGAGCGCATCATGGTCTCCCCCGGGTGGACCTGCGGGCAGTGCGCCGCGTGCCTGCGCGGCGAGGACAACCTCTGCCGCGCCTACCAGATCATCGGCGGGTACGGTGTGGACGGCGGGTGCGCGGACTTCCTCTGCGTCCCCGAGGTCAACTGCATCCCCATCCCCGAGCGCCTCGACTATCCATCCGCCGCCGCGGTCCCCCTCACCTTCCTCACGGCCTGGAACATGCTCCGGCGGCAGGCGCGGCTCAAGCCCGGGGAGGACGTGCTGGTCATGGGCGCGGGCAGCGGCGTCGGCACCGCGGCCATTCAGATCGCCAAGCTCGTCGGCGCCCGGGTCATCGCGGTGGCCAGCACGGACGAGAAGCTGGCCAAGGCGACCGCGCTGGGGGCGGATGCGGGGATCAACTACGCCAGCCAGGACCTGGGCCAGGAGATCCGCCGGCTGACCGGCAAGCGGGGCGTGGACGTGGTCTTCGAGCACGTCGGGGGCACGACCTGGGAGAAATTGATCCCGAACATCGCTCCTGGCGGTCGCCTCGTCACCTGCGGAGCCACCGCTGGACATGACGCCAAGGTCGACATCCGCTACCTCTTCTCCAAGACCGTTGCCATCCTGGGGGCCTTCATGGGGTGCAAGGCCGATCTGCTGGAGGTCGTCCGGTACATGGGGGAAGGCACGCTCCGTCCCGTCGTGGACCGGACGCTCCCCCTCTCGGAGTGCGCGGAGGCCCACCGCCTGATCGAGGATCGGGCGGTATTCGGCAAGATTGTCCTGCTGCCCTGACGCCACAGCGTTCGGGCGTTCGAGCGTTCGGTGGTTCGGTCGTTCGGTGGTTCCAGAACAACCGAACTGCCGAACCGTCGAACCGCCGAACGCATTTACGGTGAGCCGCGCAGGCGGCTGACGTCCCGCGCGAAGCCAGCCATCCCCCAGAAACAGAACAGGGCCGCCAGGGCCAGGCTGGCCGGCGCGATCCAGAAGGCGGCGGCCAAGCCCACCCGGTCCGAGACCATCCCCACGATCGTCGGGGAGATGGCGTCCCCCAGGGCGTGGATGACGAAGATGTTCATGGCGAAGGCGGTGGCGCGCACCTCCGCCCGGCTCACGCTGGCGATGATGGCATTCAGGGGGCCGGTGTTGAGAAAGATGAGGATCTCCGCCAGGAAGATGGCGGCCAGGGCCCAGGTGCGATCCTCCAGCAGGATGACCGCCGCAGCGCACGGGACGCTCAGGAGGAGGCCCACGCCGGAGACCAGGAAGTAGGCCGCGGGGACGCGCGTCAGCAGCCGATCCCCCAGCCATCCGCCCGCCACGGTTCCGCCCACCCCGCTGACCAGCGTCAGCAGCCCGAAGGTGAGGTTCGCCTCGGCCAGCGCCATCCCACGCACCCGGACGAGATACGTGGGAACCCATGCTGCAAGCCCCCCGATGGCGAACGTCATGGCCGTCATGGCCAGGCAGTTCAGGACGTAGCTTCGCGTCCGGAGGAGTCCGAGGTAGTCGCGCGCTCGGGGACGTCCGGCGCCGGCCGCCGAGGCCGCCGTGCCGTCCAAGGCTCCGCGTGCCGGTTCGGGCAGTCGACCCACGGACCACGCCAGGAAGAGACCGGGCGCCCCGACGATGAAGAAGGCCGCCCGCCAGCCGAACGCCTGATCCAGGACCCCGCCCAGGAGGTACCCCAGCGCGCTCCCAACCGGAATGGCCATGCTGAAGACCGCCAGCGCTCTCCCCCGCCTCTCCGGAACGAAGTGATCCGAGAGCATGGCCGGGGCCACCGCCCCGTAGCTCGCCTCCCCGATGCCGACGACAGCGCGCCCGATCAGCAGGTCCCGATGATGCCGGACCACACCCGAGAACGCCGTGGCCACGCTCCAGACGGCGACACCGAGCCCCATCAGGCGGGGCCGGGACCAGCGATCCGCCAGCAGGCCGAAGATGGGCGCCGTGGAGAGGTACACCCACATGAAGGCCGAGGCCAGGAGGCCGAGCTGAGTATCCGTGAGGCCCAGCTCGGCCTGGATGGGCGGGAAGACGGCGAAGAGGATCTGCCGGTCAATGTAGTTGAGCAGGTTCACCCCGAAGAGAAAGGCGAGGACGATCCAGGGGTTCTTCACCGGCAAGAGCCCCCTGGAATGTGGCCGGCGGCGACCTGGGCGGCTGCCACGAGCGGGCGCGTGCCGGTCCAGTACAGGGCCGTAGCGACCGATGCCAGCACCGCGGCGGCGGCATACAGCCATGCCATGCCAAGTGGCTCGTAGAGGAACCCGCTCACCGCATTGCCTACAAGGGTGCTCAGGCCGAAGACCACCGAGGCAAAGACGCCCTGGGCCGTGGCCCGCAGCCCCTCCGGCACCAGCATGTCCACGCTTTGCATCGCCGCCAGGTAGAACACCCCGAACGTGAAGGCGTGGGTGAGCTGAATCAGGAGGAGCGCGGCAGGATCGCGGGCCGGGATGGACAGGAGCCACCGGAGCGCGTGGGCGCCCAGCCCCAGCGTCACCCAGACCCGCAGGCTCGCCCGCGGGCAGATCCGGGTCCAGCACACCATCACGACCAACTCGCTCGCCGCGGCCAACGCCCACGCCGCTCCGGCGAAGGCGCTGGACAGTCCCAGCTGCTCCAGATGAATCGTGAAAAATGTGCTGTAGGGCCCGAAGCTCATGTTGGCCAGTGACGCGGACGCGACCAAGAGCACAAACCGCCGGTCCTGCAGTGTCTCCAGGAAATCCCCGAGACGAGCCGGTGGGATGCTGGTCCGTCGCCGGCTGCGCCCCATCCAGGCGATGACCCCGCAGACCAGCGTGGCCAGGGCGATCCCATGCATCCCCACCCGCAGACCAATCCGGTCCATCGCGATCCCCGCGGCCACCGCGGCCAGGATGTAGCCTACAGTTCCCCAGAGGCGGATGGCCGCGAATCCCTGGCGGCGGCCGGCCAGCGCGTGGAAGGCCATGCTGTTGACGAGGGAGATGAGGGGCGTCCGGAAAACCGCGAAGACCAGGACCGTCAGGACCATCGGCGAAAGACTGCGCAGGTTCGGGAGCACCAGGGCAACCAGGGCTGACACCCAGGTATTGATGAGAAAGACGGCTTCGCCCCGCCGGGTCGCATCCGCGTAGGCTGTCCACAGGAATGGGGCAAAGACGGCGATCCCCGGGGAGATCGCGTTCAGGAGGCCGAGCCGGACGGGGGAATAACCGAGGTGCTGCCAGAAGCGAGTGATGTACGGCTCATAGACGCCGATGGCAGCGAAGTACCAGAAATAGTAGGCGGCAAGAACCCGGGTGCTGGTCAGGCCATGCTCCGCGATTGAAGAAAAAGCGATCGACCGTTCGAGGGTTCGACTGTTCGGGTGTTCGGGGAACAACCGAACTCCCGAACCACCGAACAGCCGAACAGTTCTGCGTTACATGATCGGACCCGGGTAGACCCGCGGGATCTCCACCGCTTCGCAGGAGACGCTCGTGACGCCCGGGACCCGCTTGGCCACGTCAGCGGCGGCATCCATCATGGCCGGGCTGAAGACCACGCCCTTCAGCGCCACACGGCCCGACTGGGCGGCGACCTCGACATTGATGTTCTTGGTCATCGGGTCCTTGGCGATGGCCGCGCGCACCTGCGCCGCCAGGCTGAGGTCACGGATCCGCTGGCGGGACTCCGGCGTGGGCTGGTACTGCGGGTGCCGGGCCGCCCACACCAGCAGGTCGGTGTAGAACTGCCAGACATCGGCCCCGGTGTTGACCACCAGGTCGTAGTGCTCGGGCAGCGTCCAGTCCAGCCCGAACAGATAGTCGATGCGCGCGGAAAGCTCCCGGTCGTAATTGCGGACCCGGGCCGTGGCCGTCCGCTGGTCCACCTTCTCCTGCTCCATGACCCGTTTGACGCGGACCTCGAAGGGAGCCATGATCCGGACCTTGAGGGCGTGACTCACGTCCCGGAGGAAGAACGGCCCCCCGCGCCCCGCCGTGACCACGTTGCCCTTCTCCGCGAAGGAATAGTACGCCGCCTCGATGAAGATGAGGTAGCGGCGTTTTTCCTCGTCGAAGCGCTCCCACAGGGAGAGGCGCCGCTCATCCACGTCGGCGATCTTCTCCTCCGACACGCCGTGGACCTGGGCGGCCTGGAGGATGATCTCCCGGTCCACGTACTCGAAGTTCAACGCCTTGGCAACCGCAGCGGCCATGGCGGTCCCGCCGCTCCCCAGTTCCCGGGAAATCGCCACGATAGTCATTGTCAACTCCGTTGCAATTGAAAATGGAAACCCGACCCGCCTGTGGCGGGACAACCGGCCGGGGTTTTCAGTTTTGCATTGTCAGTTGTCCGTTTTCAATTGTCAATTGCCGTCAGGTTTTGGGTTTCACGGCGACGTAGACGTGGGCCTCCCCCCGCTGGAGGAGGAACAGGTCCACCTCTGCCTCCTCCCGCCGGAGGGCGTTCCGGTAGCCCTCCAGGGATCGCACCTGGCGCCGATTCACCTCCCGGATCAGGTCCCCGGCGCGAATGCCCGCGCTGGAGGCCGGGCCGCCCTTGGCCACGTCGCTCACCACCAGCCCCTCCTCACCCTCGCGGAGCTTGAACTTCTTCACCTTCTCCGCGTCCAGCTCCTCCACCGTCATCCCCAGGTCCCGCCTCGCGGGCGCCGCCGTCGCACGGCGCTCCGCCGAGACGGCCTCGCCCACCCTCACCCGCACCGTTTCCGGCTTCCCCCCGCGGAAGACCTGCACCTCCACCTGCTTCCCCACGGCGGTGAAGCTCACCGCCCGCTGGAGCCCCCGCACGTTCGGGATAGGCTTCCCGTCGAACGCCACAATGATATCCCCGCGCTTGATCCCGGCCGCCTCCGCCGGCTGCCCCGACAGAACATTGTTCACCAGGGCGCCCTTGGTTTCCGAAAAGCCCATCGCCCTGGCCAGATCCTGGCTGAGGTCCTGGATGCTCACCCCCAGGAACCCCCAGGCGATCCGCCCGTGAACCTGGAGTTCCGGCAGGAGGGACTTGGCCAGGTTGATGGGAATGGCAAAGGCCACGCGCCGGTTGGGGACGACGGCGGTGTTGATCCCGATCACCTCCCCCCGCATGTTGACCAGCGGCCCCCCACTGTTCCCCGGATTCACGGAGGCGTCCGTCTGGATGTAGTCGTCGAAGGCCCCCGCGCCGCCCAGGGCCCGGCCCTTCCGGTTGACGATGCCCAGGCTCACCGAGTGCTCCAGGCCGAAGGGGTTCCCGATAGCCAGGACCAGTTCCCCCACCTCCAGCCTGTCCGAATCCCCCAGCGGCAGCACGGGCAGGTCCGTGCCCTCGATTTTCAAGAGCGCCAGGTCCGTCCGTGCATCCCGTCCCACCACCCTGGCCGGGAACTTCCGGTCATCCATGAGCTGGACTTCGATCTCGCCGGCCTGCTCGACGACGTGCTGGTTCGTCAGGACGTACCCATCCGCGCTGAGGATGATGCCGGAACCGACCTTGGGCCGCTCGCCGGGAGGCAGCGGCGGATGATCCTGCGGCAGGTTCGGGTCCGATCCCTTCTCCCCGCTCACCCCGATCTGCACGACCGCGGGCCGCAGGCTCTTCGCCAGGCGGACCAGGCCCTGGTTCAGGCGGGCCAGGTCGGGATCCTCCCGCGATCCACTGCCAGCGCCTTCCGTCCAGAGGGCTGCCTCCACCCCGCGCCCGACCGGAACCACACCGACAACTGCCAGCACGGTGGCGACAACCATCGCCGTCCGGCCGTATCTCCTCATCCAGTGCATCATGTCCCTCCCGTCCTGCAAGAGCGTTCGGTTGTTCGACGGTTCGGGGGTTCGGCTGGACTGCCCCGGAACAACCGAACCACCGAACAGCCGAACCCTCGAACATTCTTTGCGTCAGGACGCCTGTGCCTCGAGGCCGGCCGCATCCACCCAGCCCAGCGCAAGCTGGGCCGACCGGGGGCCCGTGGCCTGCGCCCGGAGCCGCCGCCGATTGCCGTCCCGCGTCTCCAGGGTGACCCGCAGGTGATCCGGCGGCAACCAGCGCAGGGCCCGTTCCGCCCACTCCACCGCCACCACGGAACGGGAATGGAGAACCTCGTCCCATCCGATGCCGGGAAGCTCGTCCTCCGACCGGATGCGGTACAGATCCACGTGCGCCATGCGCCGCCCCGCCTGCGCCGCGCGCACGGGCAGGTCCTCGCCGCCCCCGGTGGCGTCCTGCCCTTCGCGGCGACCCACGTACTCGTTGATCAGCGTGAAGCTCGGGCTGTGGACCTCGCCCCTGGCACAGCCCAGGCCGGCCGCAATCCCACGGACCAGCACGGTCTTCCCGCTCCCCAGCTCGCCGAAGAGCGCCACCACGTCCCCCGGCTGGAGGAGGCCGCCCAGGGCCTCACCCATCCGTTCGGTCTCCTCGGGCGAGGCCGA
>METI01000196.1:12633-27060 GCA_001771285.1 candidate division NC10 bacterium RIFCSPLOWO2_12_FULL_66_18 | reverse complement strand
GGGCGAGTGAGGGAGGGTGCCCCGACTTTGGTTGACAAGGACCAGCGAGAGAGTCTAATCTTCCTGCTAGCCAGCGGTCGGATACGGCGACTACGTGCAATAGATAAAGGGGCGATTCCGATGCAAAAGAAGCTAACACTGACCATTGACGAAGATGTCTACGAGGGGCTGCGGAGAGTGATCGGTCAGCGGAGGATCAGCCGATTTATCGAGGAGCTTGTTAGGCCTCACGTGCTCAAGAAGGATCTCTACGACGCCTACCGCCAGATGGGCGCAGACAGCGTGCGCGAGGCAGAAGCATTGGATTGGGCAGAGGCGACTTGCGGAGACGTGAGTGATGAGAAGAGGTGAGATCTGGTGGGTCAACTTTGACCCGGCCGTAGGGGGAGAGATCCGCAAGCAGCGGCCAGCCATCATTGTCAGCAACGACGCAGCGAACCAGTTCTTGAACCGGGTCCAGGTTGTACCCCTCACAACGAATGTGGAGCGGCTATATCCCAGCGAGGCGTACGTCACCCTGAGGGGAAAGAGGGTCAAGGCCATGGCTGATCAGATCACAACGGTCAGCAAGAAACGCCTGATCAACAGGGAAGGTGTGATCGCTTCCAGGGACATGCAGGGGGTTGCCAGGGCGATCTCCATCCAATTGGATCTCTGAGGCAGAACCCCTCGCTCGAGCCGCCGCCCTACCGCGCGCGGGTGAGCTTTGTCGTTGGGAGTCCCGCAGAAAGCTGGATATGGAGCCGAGAGACCTGGAGAGGGAATCCTTGCGGGCGTACCTGGAAGCCCGACGGCGACAGGTGGAGGCGGAGCTATTCCTGCTGACGACAAAGCACGGTGTGCGGACCGTCCAGGAGTTCGATGCCGCCATTCAGCAGGGAAAGATTCGAGAGGCCGAGGGGTTCGAGGACTTTTTCACCTTCGACCATCTTGAAGCTGAACAAGACAAGATCCGGGAAGCCCTCAACAGCCTGCCATGACCTCCCAGATCATGGCCCTGGCGAGGGGCGGCGGGCAAGTGAACTGACACTTCTACTGACACCGGGCAAGAGCGGACTTGGGAAGTACGCGATTCCACGTGGCACAAGGGTTTAGGACATCCGGCTCATAACCGGATGGTCGGAGGTTCGAGTCCTCCTGGGCCCACCACAGAAAGATCGAACGCTGAGCCCGCGTGACGCACGGTCACGCGGGCTTTTCGTTTGGTCGAAAAGCCAAGCCGATCTAAAGAGCAGGTTTGTGTACAATCTGCCGAATGGAAGTCTTGAATTTCGGGACCGCCGCCTCTCCAGGGGGGCCGGGTTGACCATGTCGGGTATCTGTGCGATACTTCTGTGCCCGATTTCGCGGGCCGCCGAACAGGTTACGAGGCATGTGGAACGGACTGGATAAGCTCCTGGAGCTGCAGAAGCTGGATCAGGCCATCGCCCGGCTGGAGGCCGAGGGCCGGGCGATCCCACAGGAGATCCAGACCCTGGAGAGCCGGCTCTCGGAGGCGCGGGCCGGGCTGAATGAGGCCAAAGCAAAAGCGGACCAGATCCAGAAAGAACGGCGGGCCAAGGAGCGCGGGCTGGATGAAGCCACCACCAATATCAAGAAGAAACAGGCCCGCCTTTTCGAGATCAAGACGAACGAGGAATACTCCGCCGTCCTGCGGGAGATCGAGATGCTGAAGGAGAAATACTCCAAGCTCGAGGAGGAGATCCTGGAACTTCTGGAACGCGGCGACGTGGCGGCCAAGACGGTGGCCGACGCGGAAAAGGGGTTCAAGGAGGCGGAGGCGCTTTGCCAGAAAGAGCGGGCAGAGAAGGAGGCGCAGCTCGCCAGGCTGCGGCAGGAAATGGCCAACCTTCAGGAGGCTCGCAAGGGCCAGGCCAGCCGGCTGGATACTGACCTCCTGCGACAATACACCCGCCTGAGGAAATCCCGCGGCGTGGCCGTGGTCGTGGTGAAGGACGGCTCCTGCAGCGGCTGCGGCATCGCCCTGACCCCGCAGACCTACACCGAGGTCCGCCGCAACGACACCATGTTCACCTGCAGCTCCTGCAACCGCATCCTCTATTTCGCCGGGTAGCGGCGTGGACGCCGCAGACCTCCTCTCCCGACTCCGCCGCCTGAGCCACGCTCTCCCGGGTGCCGGCGTATTGCAGTTGCCTCCTGGCCTCTCCGCAGCAGAAGCTATCCAAACCATCCGGGCCGCGCTGAAGGCCCTGGAGCCGCGACCTGCCGTCCGGGCGAAACGGGCCCAGGCGAGCGGCACCGCGCGGATCCATGTTGACGGCGCCGCCCGCGGCAACCCGGGCCCTGCCGGGGTGGGTGTCCTGATCATCGGCCCGGACGGCCAAGTGGCGGAGCGGATCCACCGCTCCATCGGCGAGGCGACCAACAACGTGGCGGAATACCGCGCCCTGCTCCTGGCGCTGGAACGGGCCCAGGCCCTGGGGTACACCGACCTCGAGGTCTTCTCGGACTCGGAACTCCTGGTGCGCCAGCTTCAGGGACGCTACCAGGTCAAGCATCCCGCGCTCCGAAAGCTGCATACGATGGTCAGGGACCGCGTCGGAGCCTTCAGCCGCTTCGACATCCAGCACGTCCCCCGCGAACAGAATGCCGACGCGGACGCGCTGGCGAACCTGGGCATCGAGGAGGGCTATCGCCCGGGCCGCCGCGGTCGGGAGCCTGACGGGATCGGGGGAGCCGGATGAGCCGGCCCGCCTGGCGCCAGCCGGTCCGGATCGCGGAGGCGGTTCCCAGCACGTTTCAGCGCCTGGGACTCGAGACCCGGTTTCGCCAGAGCGAGGTCTGGAGGGTCTGGGCCACGGTGGTGGGCCCCCAGATCGCGCGCCATGCCCAGCCGCACGCCGTCTGGCACGGCCGCCTGATCGTCCACGTGACCGATCCCGTCTGGTTGCACCACCTGAGCATGATGCGCCACCGGGTGATCACCGCCCTCAACGAGAAACTCCACACCACGGTCGTGCGGGAGTTGATCCTCCGGGTCGGTGAGCTGCCGGAGCTTCCCGCGAATCCCTCGGGTCCGCACCGCCAGACCGAGGAGCCTCCCCCGGACCCGGACCAGGTTGCCCGGGTCGAAGCCCTGCTGGAGCCGCTCCGCGATGCCCCCTTCCGGGATGCCCTGTACCGCCTCCTCCTGCGTGCCTCTCGGCCCACCGGCCCTGATCCATCCCGGTAAAACCGCCACACTCCGTTGCAGTTCAACCACAGAAAACGCCGTTCCAGGGATGCGTGCAGATTTGTCATGGTCAGAAGACAAATCTTCGCTCGTGTTTTCAATAGGTTAGGATGGCAGCAGCATGTCGGAAAATGGTATCTGCCTTGCAATTCCGAACCTCGATTCGGTTTGTGTCCACCCCATGCACTTCGTCCCCTGCAATCACGAAGGGAGAACGTCTTGAGCCACCAGCGAACCCTGGAACGGCCGGTCCGGTGCGAAGGGATCGGGCTGCATACGGGAGAGAAGGTCGCCATGACTCTCTACCCGGCTCCGGCCAACCGCGGCGTGATCTTCCGCAGGGCGGATCTCCCCTCCGCCCCCACGATCGAGGCCCGGCCGGAACACGTGGTGGATACCCAGTACGCCACCACTATCGCCAAAAACGGCGCCTCGGTGAAGACGATCGAGCACCTGATGTCCGCCCTGGCCGGCATGGGGGTGGACAATGTCCAGGTGGACCTCACCGGCCCCGAGGTGCCGATCCTGGATGGGAGTGCGGCCCCCTTCGTGGAGCTGCTCCGGCAGGCGGGGTTGCGCCGGCAGTTTGCCCCCAAGACGTTCCTGAAGGTCCGGCAACCCATCACGGTGGAGATGGGGACCCGGAGCCTTCGGATCGTCCCCTCGCAGCGGCTCAAGGTGATCTACACGATGTGCTTCGATCACCCCGTGCTGGGCGAGCAGACGGTGGCCATGGAGGTGGGACGCGACCGCTACGCGCGCGAGGTGGCGCCCAGCCGCACGTACGGCTTCGTGCGGGACCTGGATATGCTCTCTCGCCTGGGTCTGGCCAAGGGGGGTTCGCTGGAGAACGCGGTGGTCATCGGCGAGGATGGCGTCCTGAACGGACCCCTCCGTTTCCCGGACGAACTGGTCCGGCACAAGATCCTGGACCTCCTGGGGGATCTGTACCTCCTGGGCAAGCCATTGGTGGGTACCATCATCGCCCACGGCGCCGGCCACCAGCTTCACCTGCAACTCGTGCATCGCATCCAAGAGCACCTGGAAGCAGAGCCCGAGCCATTCAGCCTCTCGGCCGCCGCCGTGGAGCAGTGGGTCTCGCCACTCCTCCCACCTTCCCGCCCGCTGAAGGCCGCCGTGATCTGACCCCGCCCCCGGCCCGGGCGGGGTTTTGCCTTGCCTTCTCCTTCACCCATCCCCTATACTCTCCGCGGGTTGTGCCCCGGGCGGCGCAGCGCCTCTCCGTTGCAGCTCCTGCTCGCCGTACGGGGACAGGCGGGGCGGTCCCGGTCGCCCCGTGCGCTCCCCGCCGGGCCAGAGTCCTGGCGGACACCCGCAGTGTCACCCGAGCCAATGACGGAGTTCCCACAAAGCGACGCGGCAGCGCGCACCCGCCGGAACCGCATCATCCTGGTCTCGGTCCTGGCCCTGGTGGTGGCCCTGACCGCGGTGCAGGTTCTCATCCAGCAACTCCGCGTTCCCAGTCCCATCGCCTCCAACATCCTCATCTTCGCCCTGGTCAACATCAACATTGTCCTCTTGCTCCTGCTGGTGCTCCTGGTCTTCCGCAGCCTGTTCAAGGTCTACCTGGAGCGGCGGGAGAACATCCTGGGCTCCAAGTTCCGGGTGAAGCTGGCGGTCGCCTTCGTGAGCCTGGCGCTCCTCCCGGCGGCCCTCCTGTTCCTGGTGGCCAGCAACCTGATCACCACCAGCGTGGACAGTTGGTTCAACATCCAGGTGGAGGAGACCCTGAACAAGGCGCTGGAGGTCGCCCAGACCTACTCGCGCGGCAGCCAGGAGCGCACCCTGAACCTGGCGCGCCAGGTCGCGGCGCGGCTGGGCGAGGCGCTCACGTCCGGGGGTGGCCTGGAGGCGGCGCGCCGGGTGGGCAGCGAGAAGTTCCGGGAGTACGGGCTGGACGGGGCGCAGCTCTTCAGCCGGCAGCGGGTGGAGCTGGCCCAGTGGCGCGGGCCGAAGGTGCCGGAGGAAGCCATGCTGTCCCCCGCCTCGCGGCTGGTCCGGCAGGGGCTGGACGGCGAGGCCTTCGTCACGGTCCAGCACATCCCCCAGGGGGACCTGATCCGGGCACTGGCGCCGGTCGTGCGGCCGGGGTCTCCGCAGGCAGTGCTGGGCGTGGTGGCCGTCACGGCCTACGTGCCGGAGGCCCTGCTGACCAAGGAGACGGAGATCGGCACCGGGGTCAAGGAGTACCAGCAGCTCCGCATGCTGAAGAATCCCATCAAGGGCATCTATCTGATGCTCTTCCTCATGGTCACCCTGGTGATCATCTTTGGGGCCATCTGGGTCGGCGTGTACCTGGCCCGGGGCATCACGGGGCCGATCCAGGAGCTCGCCGAGGGCACGCGCAAGGTGGCGGCGGGCGACCTGAACTTCACGCTGCAGGTCAAGGCGGACGACGAGATCGGGATGCTGGTGGAGTCGTTCAACCAGATGACCGCCGACCTCTACCGGAGCAAGGTGGCGCTGACCCAGACGTATCAGGAGCTGCAGGCCTCGAACGTGGAGCTGGATCGTCGTCGAGGCTACATGGAGACGGTGCTGGAGACGATCGCCGCGGGCGTCTTGTCCCTGGATGCCGAGGGCCGGCTGAACACCGTGAACCGGGCGGCCACCCGCATGCTGGGCCGGCGGGCCGACGAGCTGCTCCATCGCCCCTACTCCGAGGTCTTCTCCGGTGAGGCGCTGGCGCCACTGCGCGAACTGGTGGCCCGCCTGGTGGAGGACGGCCAGGAGACCACGGACGAGCAGGTCAGCCTGACGTTGAACGGGCGGCCGGCCACCCTGGTGGTCACCGTGAGCGGCCTCCGCAGCCCGGAGGGGGAGACGCAGGGGCTGGTGGTGGTCCTGGACGACGTGTCGGAGCTGATCCGGGCCCAGCAGGCCATGGCCTGGCGCGAGATCGCGAAGCGCATCGCCCACGAGATCATGAACCCCCTCACCCCCATCAAGCTCTCAACCCAGCGCCTGCGGAAGAAATTCGCCGAGGGGGCCCCCGACGTGGCGCGGGTGTTCGACGAGTGCACCCGGACCATCATCCAGGAGGTGGAGGGGCTGAAGAACCTGGTGGACGAGTTCTCGCGCTACGCGCGCATGCCCAGCGCCCATCCTCGCCCCGGCGATCTTCACGCGGTGGTGCGGCAGGTGGCGCAGCTCTACGCGGGCGTCCGGGCCGGGATCCGGCTGCGGACCGAGCTGGATACCTCGGTCCCGCCCGTCAACCTGGACCCGGATCACATGAAGCGGGCCCTCATCAACCTGGTGGATAATGCTCTGGCGGCCATCCCGGAGGAGGGCGAGATCGTGATCCGGACGCAATATTTCGCGGTCGTGGGGCGGGTCGTGCTGGAGGTCGCCGACACGGGCCAGGGCTTCCCGCCGGAGGATCGGGACCGCCTCTTCCTCCCGTACTACTCGACGAAGCGCCCGACGGGAGGTCTAGGCCTGGCCATCGTGGACCGGATCGTCCTGGAGCACGGCGGCCAGATCCGGGTCGAGGAGAACCAGCCGAAGGGCACCCGGCTGGTCATCGAGCTGCCGGCGCTGGCCCCGGTCAACGCCTAAACATGGCGAAAACGTTCGGCGGTTTCCGCCTTCGGCGGATTCGGCAGTTCGATCGTTCTGGAGCTACCGAACAGCCGGGACCCACGGCACCGCGGTGGATATCCACCGCCGTGGCGTGGGTGCCCCGAACACCCGAACTACCGAACGCTTTTGATCGCCGCGCCGCGGCGTGTGTGAGATCGCATGAGCCACGAAGAGATCCTGGTCGTTGACGACGAGAAGAACATCCGGAGCTCCCTGGAGGGGATCCTCAAGGATGAGGGGTATCGCGTCCGCGGGATCGCGACGGGGGAGGAGCTCCTGAAGCAGGTCGCGCAGGCGGTTCCCGACCTGGTGATCCTGGATGTCTGGCTTCCGGGGATGGACGGGCTCCAGACCCTGGAGGATGTGAAACGGCTCCACCCTGAGTTGCCGGTCATCATGATCTCCGGCCACAGCACAGTGGAGGCTGCCGTCAAGGCAACCAAGCTGGGGGCCTACGATTTCATCGAGAAGCCGCTCAGCCTGGAGAAGACGGTCCTGTCTGTGCGCAACGCCCTGGACCGGCAGCGCCTGGAGTTGGAGAACCGGGCGCTCCGCCAGACGCTGGAACAGCGCTACGAATTCGTGGGAGAGAGCCCGGCTATCCAGGCCCTGCGCGCCCAGATCCAGTCGGCGGCCCCCAGCCACGGCCGGGTCCTGATCCGGGGGGAGAGCGGCACCGGGAAGGAGTTGATCGCCCGGGCCATCCATCGGCAGAGCCTGCGCCGGGACAAGCCCTTTGTCGAGGTCAACTGTGCCGCCATCCCGGACGAGCTGATCGAGAGCGAGCTGTTCGGGCACGAGAAGGGCGCCTTCACCGGGGCGACCACCAAGCGGCGCGGGAAGTTCGAACTGGCGGACGGGGGCACCATCTTCCTGGATGAGGTCGGGGACATGAGCCTGAAGACCCAGGCCAAGGTCCTCCGCGTGCTGCAGGAGCAGACCTTCGAGCGGGTGGGAGGCACCGAGACCCTCACCGTGGATGTCCGGGTGATCGCCGCCTCCAACAAGAACCTGGAGGAGGAGATCCAGAAAGGCACCTTCCGCGAGGATCTGTTCTACCGGCTGAACGTCATCCCCTTCGAGGTCCCGCCCCTGCGAGAGCGGAGGGAGGACATCCCGATCCTGGCCAATCATTTTCTGCGCCTCTTCTCGGAGGAATACGGCAGACGGGAGAAGAGCCTGAGTCCTGAGGCCATGCAGCTTCTCCTTCAGCATCCCTGGCCGGGAAACGTTCGCGAGCTCCGCAACGTCATTGAACGGATGGTAATCATGGTGCCGCAGGACACCATCAGCCACTTCGATGTGGCGCCGTCGCTGCGCGCTCGCCCGGGCGCGATGCCCGAGGCGCCGACCGAGGCGGAGGGAGATTGGGACGGAACGCTTCGCGAGGCCCGGGAGCGCTTCGAGCGGCAATGCATCCTGCGCCGCCTGGGCGAAGCCAACTGGAACATCACCCGCACGGCCGAGCGGCTGGGGATCGAGCGGAGCAACCTGCACCGCAAGCTGAAGGCGTACGGGATCGAGTTGCCGAAGCGGTAGGAAAGAGAGCCGCGAGCCGAGAGCCGCGAGGCGATATGACGACAGGGACAGCGAAAGCGATCGGATTTCCCTGTCCCCACCCAGCGGGGACCCGGATATCGCTGTCGGATCTTTGATGGCTGACGCTGATGGCTGAGGGCTGAGCGTGTGACCAACGATCGCGGGGTGATCTTCGATTTCGACGGGGTGCTTATCAACAGCGAGCCGCTTCATCTCCGGGCCTTCCAGGAGATCCTGCCGGCGTACGGACGGACGCTGACGGAGCAGGAGTATTACGCGCACTACATCGTGTACTCGGACCGGGAGGTGCTGGAGCGGTTGCTGCCGGCGGGGGAGGCGCTGGAAGCGGCGCTGGTGGCCAAGGAGCGCCGCTACCGGGAGCTGGTGGATACCGGCGTCCCCGTCTTCCAGGACGGCCTGGTGCTGCTTTCCCAAACCGATGGCTGGCGAGTGGGGCTCGCCACCGGATCCCTGCGGCCCGAGGTGGAGCGGATCCTTCGATCCCTGGGCATCCGCGAGCGCTTCGGCACGATCGTGACGCGGGAGGATTGCCGGAAGGGCAAGCCCGATCCAGAGCCCTTTCTCCTGGCGGCCCACGCACTGGGGCTCGCGCCTCACCGGTGCGTCGTGATCGAGGATACCCCCGGAGGCGTCCAGGCGGCCAAGGCGGCCGGCATGGCCTGTGTGGCCGTGACCCATTCGTGTCCGCGGGACAGCCTGGTCGGGGCGGATCTGGTGGTGGATGATCTGGCCGCGGTGCCGCTGGCCGCGGTCCTGGCCGACGGAGGGCCCCGTGACCCAATCCTCGACGCTGGATGACGCGATCCGCCATCGCCTGCGGGCCGTCCTGGGTCCCCTGCGGGTGGTGTACGGGGCCATGGTCGGTTCGATCCTGGTCTACTGGATCGTGGTACAGGTGATCCGGAAGGTCGGCCAGATCCCGCGGGGGCGCGACGCCTTCGCCGCCGTGGACTGGCTCCGCTATCCCCTGTACGCCCTCGGGCTCGTCGCCTGCGTGGTGGTCCTCGTGCTGCGCCGGCGCCTGTTCGACCCCGAGGCGGTGATCCGGCGGGCGCGGGGCCAGAACCTGCCCGAACTCCTCTCCACCCTCTCCTCGAACCAGGTGCTGGTCTTCGCCGTGGGCGAGATTCCGGTCATCCTGGGCCTGGCGCTCTATTTCGTGGGGGGATACCTGCTGGACTTCTACATCCTGGCCGGACTGTCGGCGGTGGCCTTCGCCCTCGCATTTCCGTCGGCGGTGGAGTGGGAGCAGGTCCTCATCCGGGTCCGGACCTTCCGGCCGGAGCTGTTCGCACACCCCGGCTCCTCTGGGTAGGGTCCCCCATGGCCAGCGTGACAAACGCCCCCCTGCCGACGGGCCTCGATGCCACCCGGCGCAAGCTCCGGGTGGCCCTCACCTCGGTGATCGCGGCCGTGGGTCTCACCGTCACCAAGGGCATCGTGGGCTGGCAGACGGGGAGCCTGGGCATCCTGTCCGAGGCCGCCCATTCCGGCCTGGACCTCGTGGCGGCCCTCATCACCTTCTTCGCCGTCCGGGTGGCCGACCGTCCGGCCGACCAGGACCACCATTACGGCCACGGGAAAGTCGAGAATCTCTCCGCCCTCGTCGAGACTGGCCTCCTGCTCCTGACCTGCCTCTGGATCATCTCCGAGGCGCTGGAGCGCCTGCTCTGGAAGCACGTGGAGATCGGGCCGACTTGGATCGCTTTCGCGGTGATGATCGGGTCCATCATCGTGGACGTCTCCCGCTCGCGGGCCCTGGCCAAAGTGGCGGTGGCCTCCGGCAGCCAGGCCCTAGAAGCGGATGCCCTTCACTTCCAGACCGATGTCTGGGGGTCGCTCACGGTGCTGGTCGGGCTGGCGGGGGTCTGGGCGGGACGGCAGTGGGGGGTCACCTGGTTGTCCCTGGCGGACGCGCTGGCGGCCATCCTGGTCGCGGCCATCGTCGTGGTGGTGGGCGGTCGACTGGGAAAGCGCGCCGTGGACGCCCTGCTGGACCGTGCCCCGCTGGACCTCATGGAGCGGCTCCGCGCCGCCGTCAGGAGCGTGCCGGACATCCAGGGACCCGTGACATTGCGGGCGCGGACGGTGGGCCCCCGCCTCTTCGTGGATGCGGCCGTGTCCATCGGGCGCGGCGTCTCCTTCGAGGGCGCGCACGCGGTCGTGGATCAGGTGGAGGAACGCATCCAGAACGTCGCTCCGGAAGCCAGCATCGTCATCCACGCGGAGCCGTTGCGGACCGCGGACGAAAGCCTGGGGGACGCCATCCGGCTCATCGTATCCCGCCACGCCGCCGGCGCGCACGACATCTTCATCCATGACGCCGGCGGGAAGCCAGGAGTGGACCTCCACCTGGAGGTGCCCGGGGAAGTGACTCTCACGGAAGCACACGCCCTCACGGAGAAGATCGAGGCCGACCTGCGCCGGGAGACCCCGAGCGTGGGACCGATCCACATCCACGTGGATCCCATGCGGGCGCCGGGCGAGGGCAGCATCCGGGCGGACGGGAAAGCCGGTAGCGTGGCCGCGCGCCTGCGGCGCCTGGCCCTCTCGATTCCCGGGATCCACGACTGCAGCCACATCTCTGTCCGGCAGGTGGGGGGACGAACCTGGATCGCCTGCCACTGCGCCATGGACGGCAGCCTCTCGGTGGCGGAGACCGACGAGCTGGGTCTGGAGCTTGAGCGACAGGCTCGGAGACATATCCCGGGCGTCGATCGGATCAGCGTGCACGCCGAGCCTGCGGGTCGGCAATCGTGAGCAGTTCATCCGGGGGCACTCACAAAACCTGACGAGAAACCACAGATTACGCAGATTGCGCAGATTTCACGAGACAAATCATCCCCCATAATCTGCGTAATCTGCGAAATCTGTGGTTAACCGTGGGGTCTCATCCTGGGTCTTAACAGAGCTGCCTGAATATTCGTGATTCCCTGTCGCGCTGGATCGGGAGTGCGTGGTGGCGGCCGCCACGCCGGTGGCCTTCGACCGCTCGCCGGACTTCTTCGCGCGCTCCCGGCCCTATTCGACCTGGCGGGCCTACGTCGCTGAGGGAGACTCGGGCCTCATCGGCGTCGGTGCCATGGCGCTATGGAAGGGAATGTGGCTTCGCTATGCCGCTGGGATTTCGCGGAGCGGCAGGTGGGGCCGAAGCAGTGCGGCTGGCCGCGGCGCTTCTTCGGCGAGAATCGGGACCAGGGGCAACCCGTGTCCAGGCAGTGCCGCACGACCTCGCGGATCCCGCGTACACGGGGCTGGACGAATTTCGGCCCATCCGGCTCGGCTTCAAGATGTTCGGCCTGGAATTGGGCGGGGCGCGTGGCCCCTCCCTCGGCAGCCGACCGGTGTTTGTTGACCCCGCCGATCTATGAACCTCAGGGGTTCTTGAACACCCGAACCCCCGAACAACCGAACCCTCGAACGCTTTTTGCCGTGTGAGTCATGCCTGAACTTCCCGAGGTTGAGGTCATCCGTCGGGATCTGGTGCACCGAGTGGTGGGGCGCCGGATCCGGAGTGCCAAGGTCGCCGAATCACGCCTGACCCGCCGCCTCGGTTCGCCGCACGAGGTGGAAGCTGCTCTGGTCGGTCGAAGGGTAAAGGCCCTCCGCCGACGCGGGAAGTTCTTCGTGTTTGATCTTGGACGAGACAGCCTCATCGTTCGGCTGGGAATGACGGGACAGTTCCTGTGGTGGGAGAGTGGGGACGGGTTTCGCCCCGACCAGCACACCCATGCCCAATTGGTCTTTGCTGGGGGCGGGATCCTGTCGTATCGGGATATCCGAAAGTTCGGTGAGATGTTCATCCTGCCCACGGAAAGAGTGGAACAGACTCTCAGGCTCGGCGTCGAGCCGCTGGACCCCGCGTTCACGCCGGAGGCGCTGCGGAAGATTTGCCGAGGCTCTACCAGGATCAAGGCAGTCCTACTCGAGCAGGCGAAGATCGCGGGGATCGGGAATATCTATGCGGACGAGGCTCTTTTCCGGGCAGGCATCCGGCCCACGAGACGGGCGAATTCCCTTCGCCTGGAGGAGATCCGATCCCTGCAGCGGGCCATCCGCCAGGTGCTCCGGTCCGGCATCCGACACCGCGGCAGTTCCATCGCCAACTACCGGGACCCCTGCGGGCAGCCCGGCCGCTTCGCGGCCCTCCACCGCGTGTACCACCGCCATGGGAAGCCGTGCCTGTCGTGTGGGACGCCAGTGCGCAGGATCGTCCTGGGCCAGCGCGGCACCCACTTTTGCCCGACCTGCCAGCGGTGAGAACTGAAGCCACCGCAGAAACCGAGGTAGGAACCACAACCAATTTAACCGCAGATTACGCAGATTGCGCAGATTTCCTGGGGCAAATCTTCCCCCGGTAATTTGCGTAAGCTGCGAACTGTGTGGTTTAGGGGAGGAGGGACTGGTATTCGTTCGCGGCGCCTTCAGCCGGGCGACCCTGTATCAGGTCCGGAATGCTCTCCAGGTTTCGGATGTCCTGGTCATTGACGTCGAGGAACTGCGGGGGGCACTGCTGGGACTTCACGATGGCGACGGCGTATTCCTCGCGCTCGGCATCCTTCAGGATTTCGACCCGGAACAGGAGACGCTCCGGGTGCTGAGCCCGCTCCAGGATCCCAGCCGGATCGGGAGCGTGGCCTTCGGGTCCCTCCGCCTGGAGCCGAGCGGCAAAGAACTGGGTGACGCCCCCTGGCGTTGATTGGAAACGTGTCAGGTGCGGAGTTGTTGCTTGACCCAAAGGGCGAATCGCTCGTAGTGGGTCCGCATACGGGCGATGTCATTGGATGTGAAGGCATCCCCGGTGTAAGACACCCGGTTCTTCTCGTGGATGATTGCCTCGAAGTGGCGCAGGGCAGGGCCGAGGCCCGCGGCGGTGGGCAACAGCTCGCAGACAAGATCAACTGCCTCCCGATGATGCTCTCCAGTGCTCTTCACGCTACCCCCCCGCACCGTGAGTGCGTCCGTGAGAGCAATGGCCGCGTGTACCAGCAGGATGCCTGCGGCCCGGTACTTCCTCTCTGCCAGGATGGTGCACGCGCTGGCGTAGTTCTCCTCGGCGGCGGCGAGAAACCCGGTCCAATCCGAACGGTCAACGCGCTTGCGGGTTCCCCTACGCACCACGGCCGACTTCCTTCAGGGGGCGGCCTGCAAGGGGGATCCCGTCACGGATGGCTGCCATGAACAAGGGGTGCTTCTCTCGGAGGTGCCGGCGGACCTGGGCCTGGGTGAAGGTGATGGGATTGAGGCGTATCCCCCAAGCGCGCGACAAGTCGGATGCGAGATCGGAGAGAGCACGGGCCATTTGGCGACGCTCTCGGGCATGCCCCAGCACCACCAGCAGGTCGAGGTCGCTGGCCGGATTCTCGATCCCCCGGGCAACGCTTCCGAACAGCGTGGCGCTCAAGCAGTGCGGCGCCACTGCCACTTCGACGGTCTGGAGGACGGCGCGGAACACGGCCCGCTCGCCGTCCAAAAGCGGCCGGAGTAGACGGGTCAGAAGCGCGTGCTCAAGATTGAGGGTGTAGAGGAAGGTCCGTCCTCGGCCCGCCCGCCGCACCAACCCCAATCCTTCGAGGCGGGCCAGCGCGGTGTTGGCGGCCTGGTGGCTGAGCCCGGCCAGGCGGGCCAACTCGCGCCCGCTGGCACCCCGAGGGGCGTCGAATAGCACGCGCAGCAGGGCCAGATGGCTCGGGGCGGCGAACACCGCATCCAGGGGGCGGCGCAAGGTGCCGGTCAGGGGTCGCATGTGGCTACTATACATGCCGACTGGCAAGAATACAAGACACCCCGGATGGGATCAGATCGGACGAGAGAAACCGGAAGTTGGAAACGGGCCGCGGCCGGGAGCGACCAGCCCACGTCAGCGCGGGACCGCCGGGACAGCCGAACCGGGCACCTGTCTGCCGTGCCGGCACAGGCAGGCAGGACCCAGGCGGAACCCGAGGTTGACGGGCACGCTCCTGCCAGCGGACTGGCGGGTCAAGCGGAATCATCCGGGTCCTGAGGGAGGGGAATGCCAGGCGGGACAGACCAACCCTCGGCCCCGGCTATCCGAGCACCGGAGCGGG
>METI01000196.1:0-12617 GCA_001771285.1 candidate division NC10 bacterium RIFCSPLOWO2_12_FULL_66_18 | reverse complement strand
CCGGGTCCGGGGAGAGAGGCCTGCCAGACGGGACAGACTGGCCCCTCGGCCCCGGCTATGCGAACACGGGATCGGCTAGGGTCGCGACTGACGGCTCCAGCGATCCAAGAAAGCAGCGGGATCGAGGACGGTGACGCCGTGGCGAGCGCGGGCGGGGTAGCGGCGTGTGTTGCCCGTGATGAGGGCATCGGCATGGGCGGCTACGGCCACTTCCAGAAAGGGCGCGTCGTCCGGGTCGGGCAGAGCGGACTTTAAGGGGAGGGCGACCACCGGCACACCCTCAGCCTCAGTCTGGTCGAGGAGGGCCCGAATCTGCTCGGAGGAGAAGGGGAATTTGGGGCGGCCCAGGACCTCGCGGTATTCGGCAAGAGTGCGTTCATCATACGCTACGCCAAGCGCTGCTGTGGCTACCAGGCGCAGGATCGCGGCCGGCTTGCTGTGCGCTCCGAGGAGGCCCGACATCAAGATGTTGATGTCAAGAACGACCGTCACCGAGCCCGGCTCCGCCGGGCGGCCTTGATCTCGGCCTCAATTTCGGCATCGGACATCCGGTCTGTGCCGGCCGCGAGGGACGCCCGCTGCATTCCTTCCAAGGCCATCAAGACGCGGGAGCGACGAACCGCCGCGACGGTCTGCTCGAAGTTATCCTCGTTGACCGGGATCAGGAGGGCGATCGGCCTACCATTGGAAGTAACGATCAACTCCCCTTCTCGGCCTAGACGCTCCCAGAGCTGGCCAGGCTTCAGGCGGAAGTCCCTGACAGAAACGAATTTCATGAGCCCTCCCCGCAGATAGATCACCTGCGTCTCGTAGGCGAACAGTCCTGCAGAATGCCTACAATTACTCACGTGAAAAGTCAACAGGTCCCTTCCCACAGAAAGGCGCCCCGAGTGTAGCGGGCATCCCCCATCCGTCCCGGCGGTGCGGCATCCCCCTTGAGACCTGGCGATGGTTGTAGCGATTCGGGACCGGTGCTAAGATTGGACCGGTGATGAAATATGTCCTGGCCGGCGTATCTTGAACTGCACCGGGCGGGGGAACTCGAGCAGCGAGCTAAAGCGGCTGAGCGGCTGCTGGAGGCGTGCCGCGTCTGCCCGCGGGAGTGTCTGGTCCAGCGCCTTCAAGGGGAGACCGGCGTGTGCGGCGTGGCCGATCAGGCCATGGTCTCCAGTTACGGCCCGCATTTCGGCGAGGAGAGACCCCTGGTCGGCGTCGGCGGCTCGGGGACGATCTTCCTGGCTCACTGCAACCTCTGCTGCGTCTTCTGCCAGAACTTCGAAATCAGCCAGCAGGATGGGGGACGAATCGTCTCGACAAGGGAGCTGGCCGGGATGATGCTCGACCTGCAACGCACGGGCTGCCACAACATCAACTTCGTGACGCCCACGCACCAGGTCCCGCAGATCCTCCGGGCGCTGCCCATTGCCGTGGACGGCGGCCTGCGGGTGCCCCTGGCGTACAACTGCGGCGGCTACGAGTCCCTGGAGACGCTTCGGCTCCTGAACGGCGTTGTTGACATCTACATGCCGGACTTCAAGTACGCAGACGTCGGCGTCGCTAAGCGATATTCCAAGGTGGAGAACTATCCAGAAGTGGCCAAGGCCGCATTCCGGGAGATGCACCGCCAGGTGGGAGACCTGACGATGGACGGTCGGGGGACCGCCCGCCGCGGCTTGCTGGTGCGTCACCTGGTTCTCCCCAACGACCTCGCAGGGACGGGCGAGGTCGTCCGGTTTCTGGCGGACCTGTCGAAGGACACGTACGTGAACATCATGGACCAGTACAAGCCGTGCTACCGGGCGCACGAGTATCCACCCCTGACCCGGCGGCCGACACGGGAGGAGTTCGAGGAGGCCCTGCGACTGGCACGCGAAGCCGGCCTGCATCGCCTCGACGGGTACTGCTGACGCGCTAACCGCCAAGACGCCAAGGACGCCACTCTGGCGCAAGAGCGTTCGAGTGTTCGATGGTTCGGTGGTTCGGGCGTTCACGAATAGCCGAACTCCCGAACACCCGAACAGCCGAACGCCATGGAAGTTCAGTTGGTGAGATGAAAAACGTCGAGATCGCAAACCTGTTCAACGAGATCGCCGATTTCCTCGAGGTGAAGGACGAGAACCCGTTCCGGATCCGGGCGTACCGGCGAGCGGCCCAGGCCGTGGAGGGCCTGGCGGAGGATATCGCCGCGATCGCCGAGCGCGGGGAGCTCCTGGATGTCCCCGGCATCGGCAAGGACCTGGCGGCGAAGATCCAGGAGTACCTCGCCACTGGCGAGATCGAGTCCCTGGCGGGCCTGCGGCGGGAGATTCCGGCCGGCGTGATCGAGCTGATGGGAATCCACGGGGTCGGCCCCAAGACTGCCAAGCTCCTGTACCAGCAGGTCGGCGTGGATTCGGTGGAGAAGCTGGAGGAGCTGGCGAAGGCACACAAGCTGGGGGGCCTACCCGGGATCAAGGCCAAGACCGAGGAGAACATCCTGAAGGGGATCGCGGTCTGGCGCGGCGGGCGGGAACGCATGCCGCTGGGCACGGCCCTGGTCCTGGCCGAGGCGATCCTTGAGGAACTCCGACCGTTGAAGGAAGTCGACGAGATCGCCGCGGCCGGGAGCCTCCGCCGGATGAAGGAGACGGTCAAGGACATTGACATCCTCGTGACCTCCAGGAAGTCTGTCCGGGTCATGGAGGTGTTCATCGGCCTCCCCAACGTGGCCGAGGTCCTGGCCCACGGTGAAACGAAGTCGAGTGTCCGCCTCCGCGAGAACATCCAGGTGGACCTGCGAGTGGTGGAGCCGGATTGCTTCGGCGCGGCGCTACAGTACTTCACCGGGTCCAAGCAGCACAACATCCGCGTCCGGGAGCTGGCCCAGCGGAAGGCACTGAAGGTCAGCGAGTACGGGGTCTTCAACGAAAAGACGAACCAGCGGGGGGCGGGCCGCACCGAGGAAGAGGTCTACGGGGCGGTCGGCCTTCCCTTCATCCCGCCCGAGTTGCGCGAGGACGGCGGCGAGATCGAGGCGGCCCTGGAAGGCCGGCTCCCCACACTGGTGACGGTGGAGGACATCCGGGGCGATCTCCAGATGCACACGACCTGGAGCGATGGGAGCCATTCGCTGTCGGATCTCGCTGTCGGTGTGCGCGCCAAGGGCTACCAGTATATGGCGGTGACCGACCACTCCAAATCGACCACGGTGGCCGGCGGCATGAAGGAGGAGCAGGTGCTTCAGATGATCGCCGAGGTCCGGGCTCTCAACAAGAAGATGAAGGACTTTCGGATCCTGGCCGGCTGCGAGGTGGACATCAAGGGGGACGGGACCCTGGATTTTCCCGATGAGATCCTCCGCCAGCTCGACCTGGTCCTGGTGTCGGTTCACTCGCGCTTCAAGATGAGCCGGGAGGAGATGACGGCGCGCATCGTGCGGGCTGTCCAGCATCCTCTGGTGCACCTGCTCGGCCATCCCACCGGTCGCCTCATCGGGGAGCGCGGGGCCTACGAGGTGGACATGGAGGCGGTCCTGGCGGCGGCCCGGACGGCGGGAACGGCCGTGGAGATCAACGCCTCGCCCTCCCGCCTGGACCTCAATGATCTCCATGCGCGGCGGGCCAGGGAACTCGGCATCGCCATCGCAATCGATACCGATGCGCACACGGTCGATCAGTTGGATTACATGCGCTTCGGCGTCTCCGTTGCGCGCCGGGGCTGGCTGACGCCCAGGGATGTTCTGAACACCTTGCCGGAAAAACAGTTGATCTCCTGGCTGGAGCAGAAGCGGTCCCGGCAGTAATGGCCAGCCGGACCCGCGGTCCTCGCCCGGGCCGGCACCTCGGGGTATCGCTATCTCCACACCGACCAGGATCTGCAGCCCGTGGCAGAGCGATGCGCCACGGACGCGCCCACCTACGTTCTGTTCAACAATCTCTTCATGGGTGAGGACGCCCTCCGCTTTCAGAGGCTGCTGGGCCGGCCAGCCCTGCGAGTCGTCCGGCCAGCGCACCAACGCCGCGCCTGACCTCAGGAAATCTCGCCGCTGCCTTGTGCCCGCAACTGCTGACCGCCGATCTCTCCGCCTGCACTCTGATGTGTCACATGTGAGTCTCGGCTGAGAAGGGGGCGCTTTTTCCGTTGACAACTCCCGGCAACGCAATCAGCATAACTCGGTTGTTTGCCGAGGCGGACCCGTGTTTCGGGAGTCGTCAGTCCCTCGCGACACGCCCTAACCGGCAATTGGAGCCCTGGCATGCATCCCAAAGAAATCACCCTCGCATTGGTTCCGCAAGCACGTTTCGACGTCATTGATGTGGCGCAGAAGATCACGCTGGACTTCGATGATCTCCTGTCCCAATACCGCAAGGCCCTCTATTGCTCGTACCACACGACGGCTGGCTACCTGGAGCAGAGTCTGTGTGCCAGGCTTCGATACAGCCGGGAGCATGTTGCACCGTTCATGAGAGCCTTTCAAAAACTGTTTCCTCCAGGGGAGAGTTACCGCCATGATCAACTCCAATTCCGAGCCGAACTGACGGAGGAACAACGCCAGCGCGAGCCCCGAAACGCCGATTCCCACCTGACCTTCATCGGCTCAGGATTGCGAAATTGTGTGACCTACGTGAACCGGCCGGGTACTCCAGTCTATTTTATCGACTTGGATGGGATCCATGAAAAGGGCCGCCGCATCCGACAGACGACGGTGCTGGCCTACAACGAAGAGGAGATTGTCCACCGGACCCAGGTGGCGGTACCCGTATCAAAACACCCGATCGACTCCGTGAATCTCACGGACCCGCGAAACGGATTCATGCCCCAACTGGCGGGGCTGGTCGAGCGGAGTGGCCTTGACAAGGGCAGGATCGACATTGCACTGGACCCAACCGAGCGGCATGTGGGCCTGACGGTCAATGAATACGAAACCCTGCTGATGCGCTATGATCTCGCGGACGTGTTACGCGATCCCCTGAGGCTCGTGGCGAAGCAGGGGATGCGCATGCTCCGCGATCCCATGGCCATCCCCAGCAAGACCATGGGCTATGCCAAGTACGACCTCGTGCATGTGTTCAATGAGCTCATGGATGCCTTCCGCGTGAGCGAGTCCGTTGTGGAAAAGATCCTGGCATCCTTCATCAGATTCCCGGCGGCCCGCTTCCTCCGCATGAAGCGCAGCATCAGCTTCCTTGTCTCGGACAGTGAAGACAGGAGAAGGGGCCGGATCGTCCAGGGGACCTACCAGAGCCCGATTCTGGTGCAGTGGCAGCGGGCCGACCATCAGGTGCGCCGCCTGGACGTCACGATCACACGATTCATATGAGCCTGACCTGTCTCAGGTGAACGATACGGCACCCCACCGCAGGGTACAGACCCCGGTGATCCGGAACGCGCGTTCCATGCCTGGCCCAGAGTCGCCGCGTACCGCCTGCCCACAACAATCTGCGTCACAGGTGTCCTTCTGAGCTATAATGCCCGGCGTATGTCCCGCCACGGGGCGGGACAACGTCGCCATGAAACCATCCGGATCCCATAGCCTCCACGACGCCTTCCGCAAGGCGAACGCCGCGACGTTCCTCTTCAGCACGTCAGGGGCGTTCTTCCTCCTGCTCCCGGTCTATCTGCAGCAGAGCGGAAGCTCTCCTGCCCAGATCGGCCTTGTCGCCGGGCTCTTGCGAGCCAGTTCCCTGGTGGCGCGGCCACTGGCGGGCCGCCTCCTCGATCGGTTCGGTCGGCGGCCCGTCACTGCGGCCGGCGCCGGCCTGGCCATCGTTGGGGTTCTGTCATTGTTTGCTTTTCCGCGGGTGGGTATTCCTTTCCTGGTCATGCGGATCCTTCAAGGGATCGGAACCTCCCTGGTGGATTCCGGGCTTGGCGCCACGGTGGCCGACCTGAGCCCGCCTGCGGCCCGGGCCCGAGTGTTTTCCATCTACACCGCGTGGATGAATCTCGCCAGTGCCCTGATGCCCGGTGCGGGAGAGGCGATCGCGCGCCACGGCGGGTTCTTTTCCCTGTTCGGGGCGGCTGCGCTCGTGTTGACCGGCGGCCTCCTCATGGTCGAGCGGCTGCCGGAGACCGCACCGCCGCATCACAAAGAAGTGGAGCCCCTTCCCAGTCTGATCAAGGGAGCGGCACCACTCCTGCTTGGCGGGGTGGTGGTCGGCCTCGCCTACGGAGTGCTCAGCGTGTTTGTTCCGGTGGCCCGGATTGCGGCAGCGCCGGGGCGGGTGGGGATGTTCTTCTTTGCGTATTTCGTGGGGCTGATCGGCGTGCGGCTGGCGGGTGGTCTCGGCCTCGAGTGGGTGACCCGTCCGAGGGTCTTACTTCCCGGCTACGGCCTGATGGCCGCCGGTCTGGCTGCCCTGCCGCTTGGGCATTCTTCGATCCTCTTGGTGAGTGTTGGCCTGATCTGCGGGGCCAGTCACGGGATCCTGATGCCGGTCATTTATGCCCTGCTGCTGTTTGGGGTCCCCCGCGACCGGCGCGGGTGGGCGGTGGCGCTCCTGGCGGCTGCCTTTGACCTCGGCAACGTCGTGGGCGTGGTGGGGCTCGGCCTGGCGGCGGAAGGTCTGGGGTACCGGGGGATCTTCGCCCTGGCGGCGGTTGCCGTGGCCGCGGGGGCAGCAACGGCCCACTGGTGGGGCCGTCGCTGATGCCAAATTTTTCATCGCCAAGACGCCAAGATCGCCAGGGATCGGGATGGCCAATTCTTCCCGCGCGGGGACCCTGAACTCACGGCGCACGCTTTCCCAACAGGCTGTCCAGCGACGCCTCACCGCTTCCTAGTAGGATCAGGGCCACGTTCGCGGCGAGCAGCGTCAGAGCGAACTCGTACCCGTTGGGGAGGAAGAAGCCGGCCCGCAGGTGAACCGTGAGGATCGCCACCGCCATGTTGATTGCCAGCGGAATGGCCGCCCAGCGCGTGAACAGGCCCAGCAGGAGGGCCAGGCCGCCCAGGAACTCCACCAGCGTCACGACCACGGCGGCCAGCATGGGTGCCGGAATCCCCACTTGCCCGAGGAATCCAGCCACGCCGCCGAATCCCCAGACGAAGAGCTTCTGGCCTCCATGCGCCAGAAACACGATCCCAACCACCACCCGCAGGACGGTGATCCCCCACCCCTGTATCTGCGTCAACCCATTGGCATTCATCGTTGCTCCTTTCCTGGCTGCCCCTGGATATTCCGGGGTGCCTCGATGCGCCCTTCACCAGGGCCGATACGGCAAACGGCGCAATGGTCCTTACGGAAGGTCCAAGAAGATCAGTTCTGCGTCCTCTGCGGCCTTCAGGGTGAGCTCTGGCTCGTCAGCGATCCGCGCCTGATCGCCTGCGGCGAGCCGAATCCCGTTCACGGTCAGGACCCCTCCGATCACAAAGAGATACGCCTTGCGGGCGGCCCGACTCCTGTGGACCACCGCCTGGCCGGCCCGCAGGGCGGACACATAGATCGTCGCATCCTGATCGATGGCCAGCGTCTCCGGGAGTTCACCCGAGGACACCATTGGAAGAAGAATTCCGGTGCGGTCCGCAGCGGTGAACTGCCGCTGTTCCCATCGGGGCTTCAACCCCTTCGTCCGGGGGATGATCCAGAGCTGGAGGAGATGAACGGGGCGTTCTTTCGAATGATTGTACTCGGAGTGAACGATCCCGGTCCCGGCCGACATGACCTGCACCTCGCCAGGGCGGATGACCCCAGTGTTCCCCTGGTTATCGCGGTGCTCCAGTTCTCCCTCCAGGACGTACGTGACGATTTCCATATCCCGGTGCGGGTGCATTCCGAATCCCTGGCCGGGCTGAACCACATCGTCGTTGAAGACTCGCAAGGCTCCCCAGTTCATGTTAGAGGGGTCATAGTAGGTGTCGAAAGAGAAATGCCAATATGTGGATAACCACCCCATATCGGCGTGGTATCGGTCCTCGGACTTGATTACCTGGATCATGCGTTCCTCCTCGCCCCCTGTCTCAGTTCCACCCGTGCCATTTACCGGAGGTGAGCCGGGCCATCGAGCATGGTCGGTTTGAGGTCCCACGACTCCTCCCACACCCATCTTGGAAGGGTGGAGTGCTGGGCCGTCTGGCCTTCATTGGGATGCACTTCCCCGGCGGCCGGCGTTGGGGCACCGGCATTCGCGTGGTTCGCGGTGCGCTCAACCAGCCCAACCGCGGCCGCCACCAGGCCCACCAGGGCGAGAACCCACCACGTGCGTTTCAGCCACTGAATGCCGGATTGGAATCTGTGCATCGAATCCATCACGTTGCAACGGTAGTCGTCGTAACGACTATTATTCGAAAAGCAAACTCAACTTGCCTTCTCGCGGGCCGACTCCAACAGGTTAACCATCGATCGCAGGCGTTGTTCCCCCAGGTGTCCCAGTTGCTTCACGTGGACCTCCTCGATCGGTTTATCCAGGTCCTTTAGGATGCGCAGTCCTTTCTCCGTGATGCGGGTCGTGATGACCCGCCGGTCCGCGCGGTCCCGTGTCCGCGTGACGAGGCCGCGCTCCTCCAGCCGGTCGAGCAGCCGGGTGACGTCCGGATCCTTCGTGATCATCCGCTCCCCGATTTCCCGGCAGGCCAGCCCATCGGGTCCGGCGCCTCGAAGGATCCGGAGGACATTGTACTGGGTGGGGGAGAGGCCCACCGGCTTCAATGTGGCCGCCACTCCTTGCATCAAGGCATCGGCCGTCCGTTGGAGATTCACAAATGCCTCGTGCTCGATGCGGCGGAAGGGCTTCTGCTGCTTGATCTCTCTCCGAATCCGTCCCGTCATGGGCAGACAATAATCGTTACAACGACTGTTGTCAAGAGGAATTCTTCCGGGAGGCTCCAGAGTGTCGAACGCCCCGCCGGTGCCGGGTCCGGGAAAGGAAAGGGCGCCCGGATGGGGCGCCCTTCGCAGGTGATGGATGTCGGCGGACCAGACCGTCAGGATTTGGGGGGAACGCGGAAAGGTGTGTGGCAGGTGCCGCAGGCCTGCCGGCCGAAGTCCTTCACGATCGCCTCTGTGGCCGCGGCGTCCTTGGTCCTGGCCGTGTCCCGGAGCCTTTCCGCCCAGGTCTGCAAGTTCTTGGCTGCGGCCTCGAACTCGGACCACTTCTGCCAGATCTCCGGCTTGGCGTTGGATTTTTCCGTAAGGGATCCCTGGGGGAACAGGGCCGGGATGTGGGTGGCGTTAATTGCGATGGTCTCGGCATTCACGGCGATGGCCTCGATATTGCCGGCCTTGAACTTCGCCTGGGCATCCGCCCAGCTCGCTCCGTTCAGTTTCATGAGACGCTGGCGGTCGGCCAGCACGTCACCCGATCCCACCCTGCCTGTTGCCTGGGCGGCGGCGAAGCCGACGACCACCAGGGCCGCGAGGCTGCCGACGACAAGAGCGGTGCCCAATGTCAGGTGTCGCTTCATCTTGCCCTCCTTTGGTTCTTGGCCACTCGGTGTGTCGTTCCTCTGCCGCATGGCACTAGGGGCCAGCCGGTCGCGAACCGGGTTATTGCCGAACGAAAGTCAGATCGGTCTCGAGCTGGATGTCGTTGGACAGCTTCAGGAACAAGAGCTGTGGGATCTGCATCCCGTGATTGGTGAAGGAGGTGTTGAACTTCACCTTGACGCGGACGTTGTCACTCGTGAAGCCGAACCGCTTCTGCGACTCGAGCTGCTCGGGCGTGAGTTGCACGTAGGTGATGCGGGCGTCGGCGGTGATCTCTACGGGCTTCTGCTTGATCGTGAGGATCCCCTTCAGCCTCGCAGGCACCTCCTTGCCCGGCTCAAGCGTCCCGCCCATCTCGATTCCCTTCAACTCGAAGACTGCGTAGCGGTTGGCTTCAATGTCGGTATCGAGATAGTCCTTGGTCCGCATGTCCGCGTCGCGCTTCTCGATACCCGTCTTGAGAGTGGTGAGGTCAACCCTGATGGTTCCGGTGGCCGCTTGCGGCTTGGTTGGGTCACCCATCAGTGTCCCGCTGACAGCCGGTCCGGCGGTATTGCCGATGACGGTCTCCAGTGGTGCTTCAGTTTTGAACGTGGCGCGGGAGGGACTTGGCAACACCTTGAAGTTCATCTGCTGCGCAATGGCCGGTACCGGCGCGAGGGTTAGGGCGAGCACCGCTAGGGCGCCGGTCACGATACTGATGCCCATGTTCTCGTGTCGGTTCATTTCGCCTCCTTTGTTGGGTGTTGAGTGAAATGTCCATGGTATCCAATGGCCTTATGGATACCATGCTCCCATTCCGGCCGAGGGTTCCGGCCTCACTTCCCGATCTTGTTCCTGACCGGGGGGATACTCTTGAGATATCGGGCAATCGCGAGGCGGTCTGCATTGGTGAGGTCCTTATATCCGGCGGATGTCCCTTGGATGACCTCGCCCATCAGGCCGCCGGCGACATCCCCGTCGGGCTTGTTTCCCGAACCGAGAAAATCAGCGATCTCCTCCTCGGACCAGGTGAGCCCAGTAGCCTTGTCAGGCGTGATGTTTGGCACCGGGTCACCATCCGGTCCCTTGGGAGTGCCTGCGAGGAAGCGCGAATTGTCCGTGGCCTGCGTGACGCCCCGTGGCGTGTGGCACTCGCCGCAGTGACCAACGACCCGCAACAGATACTCGCCCCGGGCCAGACCGGACGTGGGCGCGATCGGCGGCGGCGTCTCCTTCGCCGCGAAGGCGGCCAGCCAGGCCGGCAGGAAGACGCTTTCGAAGAGCGGCACCGTGATCTGCTTGGACCGGTTGGGGCGGTTCATCGGGGGCACGGTCCGAAGATAGGCCACGAGAGCCCGCAGATCCTCTTCTGCCATCCCGTTGAAAACCGGATACGGGTGGACCGGGATGAGGCGCTCGCCATTGGGGCGGCGGCCCAGGCGAATGGCCGTGATGATCTGCTCGTCGGTCCAGCCACCGATCCCGGTCTGGCGGTCCGGCGTGATGTTGCTGGAGTAGACCGTTCCGAACGGCCCGTCATACCGGCGTCCGCCCGCGTTGAGCGGCCCTTTCGTCTCGGTGTGGCAGCCGCAGCCCCCGGCCGCGCCAAACACATATTTCCCCCGGGTCACGAGATCGGGCATTGGGGCTGCCGCCTCGGACGTCCCTCGCGAGAATGACAGGGTGAACCCGAGGAAAAGAAGGATCCCGCCGCCGAGGACAGTTCGCAAGGGGGCCCGGATACACGTCTCGTGTCGCATGGCGTCCGGCATAGATAACGCTCCTGTGGCGGGATTGGTTCCAGGGCAAGACAAGATAACACGGCAAAGAGATTCCGCAAGTCCAGAGCGTCGGAAGGGCCTGTGAGGGCGGAGCGCAGAATTACCGGGGGCCCCTGCGATTCAAGGGACCCGCCCGACCGCAGGGATGCTGTTGCCTGGTGTAGTGTTTTGAAATCGGCACTTCTGGATGTAGAATTGGCAGGGTTTCACCTCGTGGTGGAGGCGCCGCCCGGGAGGTTCGTCCGTGCGCCGGCAGGGCGCCTGGCAGGGTATTCCGGGAGCTGGGAGCGTTGGATGGACACTCCACCCGTTGCAACCGAGCACGGTATGAGAACGCGGATGCTGGCCCAGCGGATCAAGGCCCAGGGGACGGACCTCGGCTTCGACCTGGTGGGAATCTCGCCGGTCCACCCACCCACCCATGGCGAATCCTTCGCTGGGTGGCTCCGCCGCGGGTATCACGGGGAGATGGAATACATGACGCGGACGGCGGAGAAGCGGCTCCATCCGGGCGAGTTCCTGCCCTGGGCCAGGTCGGTCGTCTCGGTCGCGCTGAATTACAACACTCCCCATGGCCGGGAGGCGGAGGCGGAGGGGATCCGCGGCTGGATCTCCCGGTACGCCTGGGGGGACGACTATCACGACGTGATGCAGGCGAAGCTCACGCGGTTGCTGGAGTACGTGCGGGCGGAGGCGGGGACCGAGGTCCAGGGGCGCGTCTTCGTGGATGCCGGGCCGGTCCTGGACCGGGAGGCCGGGGCGCGGGCCGGGATCGGCTGGTACGGGAAGAACACGAACCTCCTGTCCATGACAATCGGCTCGTTCTTCTTCCTGGGGGAGCTGTTCCTGAGTCTGGACCTGGAATGGGACCGGCCGATCCGGGACCGGTGTGGTCAGTGCCGGCTGTGCCTGGATGCCTGCCCGACCAACGCCTTCGTCGGCCCCTACGTCCTGGATGCCCGCAAGTGCATCTCGTATCTCACCATCGAGCTGAAGGGGGCCATCCCCCGCGAGCTGCGGCCGCTCATGGGGAATCATGTCTTCGGCTGTGACATCTGCCAGGACGTCTGCCCCTACAACACCAAGGTCAAGCCGACCAAGGAGCAGGCCTTCCATCCCCGCGAGGGGCTGCATGCGCCGGAACTCATCCCCCTCCTGTCACTCAGCGAGGCGGAATTCAAGGCGAAGTTCGCGGGGAGCCCCATCCTGCGGGCCAAGCGCCGAGGATTCCTGCGGAACGTCTGCGTGGCCCTGGGGAATCTGAAGCGGCCCGAGGCGATGCCCGCGCTGATCCGGACGCTCCAGAGTGAACCCGACCCGCTGGTCCGTGGGCACGCGGCCTGGGCCCTGGGGCAGATCCGCGCCCCCGAGGCGGAAGCCGCGCTCCGCGCCACCGGTTCCCGCGAAACCGACCCCACCGTCCGCGAGGAGATCGAATCCGCGATCAGCA
>METI01000195.1:2745-8929 GCA_001771285.1 candidate division NC10 bacterium RIFCSPLOWO2_12_FULL_66_18 | reverse complement strand
ACCGAGCCCGGTCTCGCCCGCGGCAACTTCATGCGCCCGGTCGTCGTGACCGGCGTGAAGCCGGGCATGAAGATCGCGCAGGAGGAGGTCTTCGGCCCGGTACTCGCGGTGTTCCGCTACACGGATCTGGGCGAGGCGGTGCGCGAAGCGAACGCGACCTCCTACGGCCTGGCCGGGTACATCTGGACGGCCGACGTCCGCCAGGCCCACCGCCTGGCCGGCGCCCTCGAGTGCGGCAACGTCTTCATCAATACCTACCGCTACGGGTCCGAGGTGCCGTTCGGCGGCTACAAGCAGAGCGGCATGGGCCGCGAGCACGGATTCGAAGCGATTCGCGAGTACACGCAGGTCAAGAGCGTCGTGATCGGCCTCGACCGCTGGCACGACCAGGTCAACGCACGCAGCCGATAGAGGGCCAGCACATGACACGCCGACGAGCGATGGTTGTGGTCTCTCTGCTGACGGCCGTGCTGCTCACCGCCGCCGGGGCGATCGCCGCCTACCCTGAGAAGGCGATCGAGATGATCATCATCTTCGAGGCGGGGGGCGCCGCCGATATCTCGGGGCGCATGCTCGCCCAGGTGGCCGAGAAGTCGTTGAAGGTCCCCATCGCCCCGATCAACAAGCCGGGCGCCGGGGGCGCCGTCGGCCTCGCCGCGATCGCGAACTCGCGGCCCGACGGCTACACGGTCGGATGGATCACCGGATCGCTCCTCACGGCCACCAACATGGGCAACCTGCCCTTCGACTATCAGGCGCTCGACTACGTCGCGCTGGTGAATCTCGAGCCCACGGCGATCGCGGTCCGGGCCGACGCGCCCTGGGCCTCGCTGAAGGAGTTCGTGGCGGATGCCCGGCAGAAGCCGGGGAAGCTGCGCATCGGCAACGCCGGGTCCGGCAGCTTCACGCACATCTCCGCCGCGGCGCTGGCGCACAAGGCCAGGATCGAGGTCCGGCACGTCCCGCTCGGCGCCCGGCGGATGCCCAGCTTGCTCGGAGGCGAGGTCGAGGCCGTGTCGATTCATCCGCCCGAGATCATCAGCAACCTCAAGGCCGGCAAGGTGCGAGTTCTGGGGATCTCCTTCCCCGCGCCGGTGGCGGCCCTCAAGGGCGTTCCGACCTGGAAGGACCTCGGCTGGGACGTGGGGTTCTACCAGTTCCGGGGCCTCGCCGCGCCCAAGGGGCTGCCGGAGGCGGCGGTGAAGAGGCTCGAGGCCGCGTTCCGTGAGGCGGCTCAGAGCGAGAGCTATCGCGCCCTCGCCGACGAGACCGCCATCACCATCGGATTGCAGGACAGCGCCGGCTTCCGCGCCTTCGTGCAGCAGCAGGATGGGCTCATCAAGGCCGTGATCAAGGAGCTCGGCATCGCGAAGAAGTGAGCGCCGTGAAGTCCCTGCTCATCGCGCTGGGGTTCGTCGGGCTGGGCCTCGCCTATCTGTGGCAGGCCTCAGGCCTGCCCGCGGCCCGGGCCGATGACCTGCTCGGCCCGGCCACGATGCCGTTCGCGCTGGGGATCGCGCTGATCGTCCTGGCGATCACCCTTGGGGCGGCGGCGCTGGCAGGAGGCGCTGGCGATGCGGGGCTGGTTCCGGTGCGCCGCCAGCACCTGGTCGTGCTGCTCGGGATCCTGGCCTACGTCGCCGCGGTGCCGCTCGCCGGGTTCAAGGCGTCGACGGCGCTCTTCCTCTTCGCCGGCGCGCTGTGGGGTGGCCAGCGCGTGGTCCCGGCCGGCCTCTTCGCGATCGGCATGGCGATCCTCTTCCATCTGGTCTTCGAGCTCCTGTTCCGGGTCGCGCTGCCGCGCGGCCTCATGTAAACCGATGGGCGACGTCGTCCAAGGCATCCTGAGCGCGCTGCAGTGGCAGACGGTCGTCGCCAGCGCTCTGGGGTGCGCGCTCGGGATCGTTGCCGGGGCGTTGCCCGGAATCACCATCAGCATGGGACTGGTCCTGCTGCTGCCCGTCACGTTCGGTCTTGACCCGGCGACGGCGATGAGCTTGCTGATCGGCGTCTACACCGGCGGGATGACTGGCGGATCGATCTCGGCGATCCTGCTCAACATCCCCGGGACGCCGTCGGCGGTCATGACCGGCATCGATGGCCACGAGATGGCGCGTCGCGGCCAGGCCGGCAAGGCGATCGGTATCGCGATCTGGTCGTCGTTCATCGGCGGCTGGGTCGGCTGGGCCGCCCTGGTCTTGCTGGCCCCCCTCCTGGCCCGGGTGGCGCTCAGCTTCGGAGCTCCCGAGTTGTTCGCCCTGATGCTCCTGGGCATGACCGTCATCTGCAGCTTCTCGGAGGGGTCGATCGTCAAGGGACTCCTCGCCGGGGTCGTCGGGCTCGTCATCATGACGGTCGGCATGGATCCCGTCGTCGGCGTCGAGCGATTCACGTTCGGCCAGGTCGAGCTCCAGGCGGGGATTTCCTTCCTGGCCGCGATGATCGGCCTGTTCGCGATCCCGCAGGTGATCCTCGGGTTGCGCTCCGAGGGGCCGCGGCCTCCGTCGCGTCCGCCGGAGGTGCCGTTCAGCGAGATGCTCCCGTCGCTCGGCGACCTGCGTCGGATCCTGAAACCGAGTCTCTGGGCCGGCGCCATCGGCACCGCCGTCGGCATCGTGCCCGGCACCGGGGGAGCGATCGCCGCCGTGCTGGCCTACGACCAGGCACGCCGGATGTCGAAGGCGCCCCAGGAGTTCGGGAAGGGCTCGCCGGAAGGCATCGCCGCTCCCGAGGCGGCCAACGACGGCGTGACCGGCGGCGCCCTGATCCCGACGCTGACGCTGGGGATCCCCGGGGATCCGCCCACCGCGGTGCTCCTGGGCGCCCTCGTGATCCAGGGGCTCTACGCGGGACCGTTGCTCTTCGAGCGGAACGCGGCGGTGGTGTACGGCATCCTGACGACCTTCGCCATCGCCAAGTTCTGGACGGTGATCCTCACGCTGCTCGGGATCAAGGCGTTCGTGCAGGTCCTTCGGGTTCCCGCCTCGATGCTGTTTCCCGCGGTGGCGGCCCTGACCGTGGTCGGCTCGTACGCGATCCGGAATTCGGTCTTCGACTGCTTCATCATGGCGGGGCTCGGCGTGCTCGGCTACTTCCTCACGCAGTGGCGGTTCCCGCTCATGCCGATCGTGCTGGCGCTCGTGCTTGGCCCTCCGCTGGAGGAGCACCTGCGGACGTCCCTGGTCATCTCCGGCGGCGACGTCACGACCTTCATCCGCCGCCCGGTCAGCGCCGCGCTGCTGGCGCTGGCCGTCCTGATGGTGGCCGCACAGCTGCCGTGGCGCCGCTGGGCACGGGCGCTCGCGCCGATAACGGTGGGGTCGTCGCCGGGCGGCCGGCCCTAGCCAGTCCAGAGCCGAATGTGCCGAGAGCCGACATCTTCGTCCACGCTGCAGTGGATCTTCGGGGGCACCGCGTCGCGCGAATGACTCGTGCTGGCGCGGATCCGAACTCGCCCCGAGGCGACCGGACCAAAGGAGGCATCATGGGAGCAACGCGAACGCGACGACTGCTCGGAAGCGCGCTGGTGGTTCTGTCAGTGGCAGGGCTGGCGAGCTCACCCACCGAGGCGGCGGAGGCGGTCAAGGTCGGCGTGCTGGCGCCGCTCACGGGCGTGTACTCCATCGTCGGCGACCGGGGCGTCAAGGGCGTGGAGTTGGCGGCGGCGGAGATCAACGCGGCCGGGGGCGTGCTGGGGCGTCCCCTCGAGATCATCGCCCGCGACGACGAAACGAATCCCGAAGTCGCGCTGCGACAGGTCCGGCGCCTGATCCTGCAGGACAAGGTGGTGGCGGTCGTCGGGCCGCTGCACGGCGGGGCGGCCATCGCCGTGTCGAACGAAACCAAGCGTAGCCAGGTCCTGCAGTTCCCGTTCGCCGCGGTCGAGGATCTGACCACGGTGAGCTGCCAGCCGTTTCTCTGGCGCATCACGGCCTCTGCGTCGCAGACGTCACGAGGCGGCGCGGAGCTGGCGAAGCAGCTGAATCTCGGGAGCTGGGCCACCATCTCGTCCGACTTCTCCTACGGCCGCTCGGTCATCAACTATTTCGTCGAGCACCTCAAGGACATCACTCCCTCGGTCACGATCGCGACGCAGGCGTGGCCGAAGCTCGGCGAAGAGGACTTCGGCGCGTACATCAACGACATCCTCAAGAGCCAGCCGAAGGGCCTCTACGTGGGGCTCTTCGCCGCCGATCTCGTGCGGTTCGTCAAGCAGGCGAAGGCCTTCGGCCTCCTGGATCGGATGACGGTCCTCTTCGACTCGGGCGGCTCGCACGAGGTGCTGAAATCGCTCGGCAACGATGCGCCGTTCGGTCAGTGGGCGAGCGAGCGATACAACTTCCTCGCCTCCTCGTCGGAGGCGAACCGCAAGTTCGTCGCGGCGTTCAACAAGAAGTACAACCTCTACCCCGACATGATCGCGCACGACGGCTACGCCTCGCTGAAGTTCTTCGCGGCGGCGGCGGAGAAGGCGAAATCGGTCGATCCGCGGAAGGTCGCGCCGGCGCTGGCCGGGCTGCGGCTCGAGACGCCGAAAGGGGTCGTGTGGCTCCGGCCCGAGGATCACCAAACGGTCCAGCCGACGATCTGGGGGAAGGTGCAGCGGTCGGCGCAGTATCCGTTCCCGATCCTGACGGACTTCGTGGTCGTCCCCGCCGAGCGGGTCACGCTGCCGGTGGAACGGAGCGGCCAGGGTTGCCGGTAGTGCCAGACGTCAACGCCTGGTTCTGGGCGGCCCAGGTGCTCAACGGCGTCGCGATCGGCATCATCCTGTTCCTCGTCGCCGCTGGGCTCACGCTGCTGCTGGGCGTGATGGGGATGCTGAACCTCGCCCACGGGGCGTTCTACATGATCGGCGCGTACGCGCTGTACAGCGTCTTCGCCACCGGCACGGGCGGCTGGTACGGCCTCGGCTTCGTCGCCGTGATCGTCGTGACGGCCCTGGTCGGCGCTGTGCTCGAGCGGTTCACCCTGCGACCGCTCTACGAGCGGCCGCAGGGCTACATCCTGCTCGCGACCTTCGCGCTGGTGCTCATCTTCGACGACCTGGTCCTGCTCATCTGGGGTCGGGCCTACAAGTCGGTGCCGCCGCCCGCCCCCTTCGAGGGGGCGCTGCTGCTGGGCTCGGTCCCGTTCCCGTCCTACTACGCCTTCATCATCCTGGCGGGCATCCTCCTGACCGTCGCGCTGTGGTTGCTCCTCCAGCGGACCGCGCTCGGGCGGCTGATCCGTGCCCTCGGCACCGACCGGGAGATGGTGGCGGCGCTCGGCGTCAACGTGTCGCGTTCCCTGTGCATGATCTACGTCCTGAGCGCCGTGCTGGCCGGGGTCGGCGGGGCGATGGCGGCGCCGCTCCGCAGCATCAGCTCCGGCATGGGCGTGGAGGTCGTCATCCAGTCGTTCGTGGTGGTGGTGATCGGAGGGCTCGGCAGCATCTGGGGCGCATTCATCGGCGCGCTGATCCTCGGGCAGTTCTCGGCGCTCGGGATTCTGCTCGTGCCCAGGTTCGCCGTCGCGATCCCGTACCTCGTCCTCGTGATCGTGCTCACCTGGCGGCCGCACGGCCTCTTCGGAAGCCGCGTGTGAGCATCGAGGCGCTGGGCTCGCCCGTGGCAGGCGTGCGCCCGCCACGCGTGATGGCGTGGGCCGGGGCGGCGGCGGCGCTTCGCGGCGTGCTGATCTTCGCGGGCGGCGCCGCCCTGTTCCCGCTGGCCTTCACGGATTCGTATCACATCCGCCTGGCGACCGAGGTGCTGATCCACGCGCTGCTCGCGACGAGCCTGAACCTGCTCGTGGGCTACAGCGGCATGGAGTCCCTCGGCCACGCCGCGTTCTTCGGGGTCGGCGCGTACACCTCGGGGCTCCTGCTGCTCCGCGCCGAGCAGCCGGTGCTCGTGGCCATGGCGGCGGGCGTCGCCGTCGCGGCCGTGCTGGCCTGGGTGATCGGGAGCTTCTGCGTACGGACGGCCGAGGTCTACTTCGCGATGGTGACGCTCGCGTTCGGGCAGCTCGTCTTCGTCGTCGCCTACTACTGGGTCAGCCTGACGCGCGGCGACGACGGCCTCGTCGGCATTCCCTCCGGGCGGCTCGTCATCCCCGGCGTGGCCCGTCTCGATCTCGGCGACCCGGTGACGTTCTACTTCTTCGCGCTGGTTGTGGTCGTAGTCGGGATTGCCGTGTGCCG
>METI01000195.1:793-2733 GCA_001771285.1 candidate division NC10 bacterium RIFCSPLOWO2_12_FULL_66_18 | reverse complement strand
AGAACCGGCAGCGCGTCGCCTTCGTCGGGGGCGACGTGGCGGGGCTGCGCCTGCGCGTGTTCGTCCTCGCCGGGACGGTCGCGGGCCTGGCCGGGGGGCTCTACGCGCCCTTCCAGGGATTCGTGTCGCCGGAGATCCTCTACTGGACGCGATCCGGCGAGATCCTCCTGGCGACCGTGCTGGGCGGCATGTTCAGCTTCTGGGGCCCCCCGATCGGCGCCGGCCTGATGCTGTCGTTGAAAGACGTGCTGCTCGCATACACGGAGCGCTGGAAGCTCGTCCTGGGGCTGGCGCTGCTGCTGATCGTCCTGTTCCTGCCCGGCGGCCTGGTCGGCTACCTGGAGACGAGGATTGCCCATGTCCGGCAACCGCGCCGCGGCGCTTAGAACCGACGACGTCGCGGTGTGGTACCGCGGCGTCCGCGCTGTCGACGGCGTGACCCTGGCGGTGCCGCGCGGCCAGGTGCGCGCCATCATCGGGCCGAACGGCGCGGGCAAGACGACACTGTTCAACGCCGTCAGCGGCTTCGTGCCGAAGACCCGTGGCCGGGTCCTCCTCGCCGCCGCCGACGTGAGCCGTGATTCGGCGCACCGGCTGGTGCAGCGCGGCATGGCCCGGGCCTTCCAGGTGCCGAACATCTTCCCCAGGCTCACCGTCCTGGACAACGTGCGGCTGGGCAGCCTCCTCCGGACCGGACGGACCCCGTCGATGCTCCGCCAGCACCAACGCGACGCGGTAACGGCGAGGGAGGCGGGTGAGGTGCTCGCGCGGGTGGGCCTCGACGGCCGCGCCGGCACCGTCGCGGGCGTCCTCTCGCACGGAGACGCCAAGCGCCTGGATCTCGCCATCGCGCTCGCCACCCGGCCGACCGTGCTCTTGCTCGACGAGCCGACGGCGGGGATGTCGGAGCCGGAGACCCGGCGTACCGTGAAGCTGATGCGTGAGCTGAGCGGCGACTTCACGCTCGTGTTCACGGAGCACGACATGCGCGTCGTGTTCTCCATTGCCGAGCAGATCACCGTCCTGCACCAGGGCCGCGTCATCGCCGACGGCCTGCCCGGCGAGGTCAGCCGCGATCCGGCCGTGCGGAGCGCCTACCTCGGCGAGGAACCCGTTGCTTGAGGTCCGCGGGATCGACACGTACTACGGCCTGAGCCAGGCCCTCTTCGGCGTCGACCTGGAACTGCGCGAGGGCGAGATCGTCTGCCTGCTCGGCCGGAACGGCGCCGGCAAGACGACGTGCCTGCGGAGCATCATGGGCCTCACGCGGCCCCGGCGCGGTCTGATCGCGCTCGGCGGGCGGGCGATCACCGGCTGGCGACCGGACCAGGTGTGCCGGGCAGGGATCGGCTGGGTCCCCGAGGACCGCCGGATCTTCGGCCGCCTCACCGTGCACGAGAACTTGCGCTTCGCGGCGGAGTCCTGCCCGCGCCCGGGCGCGTGGAGCCTCGACCGCATCTACGAGCTGTTTCCCAAGCTCCGAACGCTCCGCGAGCACCTTGGGACCCAGCTCTCGGGCGGGGAGCAGCAGATGCTGGCGATCGGCCGGACCCTGGCCGTCAATCCACGAGTCGTGCTCCTCGACGAACCATGCGAGGGGCTGGCCCCGGTGGTGGTGGCGAGCCTCGGCCAGGCCATCCGCGCCATTCGCGAGACCGGCACCGCCGTCCTGCTGGTCGAGCAGAACGCCAGGTTCGCGCTCAGCCACGCCGACCGCGCCTACGTCCTCGACGACGGGCGGATGAAGCTCGAGATCGCCGCCCCGACGCTGCTCGCCGACGAGACGCTTCAGGAGCGGTACCTGGGCGCGAGCGGGAGCGAAGCTGTCTAGATTCAAGCGTAGGCTGGCGAGCCGGCGTGGCGGCGAGGATCACGGCTCACGGCCTGCGTTCAGCGCTCGCCCATCGAGACGCTTCGATCGCTCCGTGAAACCTCGGGTG
>METI01000195.1:0-744 GCA_001771285.1 candidate division NC10 bacterium RIFCSPLOWO2_12_FULL_66_18 | reverse complement strand
CCCGTCGATTGTGGACTGACCGGTCGCCACGTCGGCCGACACCTCTTGACAACACATGCCCCGGCACGTAATCATGGGTGGCCATCACACTACCAGACAACGATGCGCTGACCCTCAAGAAGGGGCGTGGGCATGAAGCATTCCTACCCCACATCGGAGTCCCTGAAGTTCCTCCTTCAGATGATCCACAACCGGGAGACGGTTCTGCCCGACTTCCAGCGCGACTTCGTGTGGGACCCTGCCGCGACGGACGAGTTGATCGAGTCGATCATCAGCAACTTCCCCGCCGGGTCCCTGCTGCGCATCAAGAACGGGCAGCAGCTCGTCTTCCAGCCGCGCGCGGTCGAGGGGGCGCCGGCGCTCACGCCCCAGACGAGACCCTCCTACCTGATTCTCGACGGACAGCAGCGTCTGACCTCCCTGTATCAGGCCCTCTACGGCTGCGGCGAGCATCGGTACTTTCTGGACTTGGCTGGGCTGGAGGCGAAGAAGGATCTGGAGGATTGCGTCTTCTATCTGCGCGCTGACGAGGCGGCGAAGAAGTACGGGACGATAGCCCAGCAGGCAGAAGCGCTCGTGTTTCCCCTCGGGCAGATGTTTCGGGATGGGGGCTTCAGCTGGTGGATGACCGAAGTCCTCAAGCGGCGTTGCCGCGACGTGACGGAGATGCTGGACCTCCAGGAGCGACTTACGCGCCTGCGGGACGAGTGGGTCAAGCCGATCGAGCAGTATGAGTTCCCGATG
>METI01000194.1:2269-5680 GCA_001771285.1 candidate division NC10 bacterium RIFCSPLOWO2_12_FULL_66_18 | reverse complement strand
TCTGGCATTACAGCCTGGGCCAGGGCCGCGACGTGCTCGCGCCCGCGTCCGGCACGGTGCGGAGCTTCAGCCAGACGCTGAGCGGCGGGATGATGGGCTCCGACGCCTGGACGATCAACGGCAAGCAGTACCCGTCCACGGATCCCATCGCCGTGAATCGGGGCGAGCGGGCACGGGTGCGCCTCGGCAACATGAGCATGGAGGCGCATCCCATGCACCTCCACGGTCAGTCCTTCGCCGTCCTGTCCGTCAACGGACAGCGTCTGGCGCACCCCCTGGTCAAGGACAGCGTGGACGTGGAAGCCCACATGGGCGCGGTGGACATCGAGTTCACGGCGCACAACCCGGGGGACTGGTTCTTCCACTGCCACAAGCCCATGCACATGGAGGGCGGCATGATCGCCCTCGTCAAGATCGCGGGATGAGACGCCGGGGGCTGCTCGCGTTCGGTGCGACCGCCCTCGGCCTCGCGCTCACCGGCGCCGCCCTCGCCTCCCTCTGGCGCCAGCCGCAGTCCCTGCCCGCAGAGGGTACGGTCGAGACCCTCGCGGACTACGGGCTGGTGCCGGACTTCCGGCTGACTGAGCGCGGTGGGAGCGCCGTGACCCTTGCCGACCTTCGCGGCAAGGTCTGGCTCGCCAATTTCATCTACACGGAGTGCACCGAGACCTGCCCGCTCCAGAGCCTCCAGGTGCAGCGCCTCCAGAAGGAGTTCGCCGGCTCTGCCGACCTCCGCTTCGTGTCCATCACGGTGGACCCGGGCCACGACACACCCGAGGTGCTCCGGCGCTATGCCGAGCGGTACGGGGCGGATCCCGGGCGCTGGCTGTTCCTGACAGGGCCGAAGCCAGCCATTTACGGGCTCGCCAAGGACGGCTTCAAGCTGGGCGTGTCTGATGGGAGCCCGGCCGCCCAGAGCGGTGTGCCGGGCTGGCCGCTCGGCCCGGGCCCGGCCTTCGCCTCTCACGGCTCGGGCGGACTGATCCTGCACAGCTCGCGATTCGTCCTCGTCGATCGCCAGGCTCGGATCCGCGCCTACCACCGGACTGACGACACGGACTCGCTCGCCCGGCTGCGCGAGAACCTCCGAGCGCTGCTGGCCGGGAGCTGGCGGTGAGATCAGTTTCGTTCCTTGCGCTTGGGATGTGGCTCCTGGCCGCCGCCCAGCCGGTCGGGGCTGCCGGCGACCCATTCGAAGCCCTCGGCTCGCAGGCGATTCCGGAACCGGCGCCGAGCCCGTCGCTCTCCCTGCCGGACCTGACCGGGCGCGTGGTGGCGATACCCGAAGAGTTCCGGGGGAAGGTAGTGCTGCTCGGGTTCTTCACGACCACCTGACCGCTGTGCCTGCGGGAGGCTCCCGCAAAGGTGGCGTTGTCGAGGCAGTTCGGTGGGGAGGGACTCGCGGTGGTCGGCGTGAACCTCGGCGAAGACGGCGGGACGGTGCGACGCTTCGCCGAGCGCTTCGGGGTCCAGTTCCCACTCCTGCTGGACCGGGAGGGGCGGAGCCCGGAGCGCTTTGGCCTCCGGGCGCACCCGAACACGGCGTTGATCGATCGGAAGGGGCGCCTGGTGGGCCTCGTGCGCGGCGAGCGCGACTGGCAGGGCGAGGCGGCGAAGCGGCTGATTCGGCATCTGCTCGATGACCGGAAGCCTTGAATCACTTCGGGAGGACTGGAGATGGGAATGGGAAGCTGCTGGGGCGGGTTCGGATGGATGGGGGCCGCGATGCTGTTCAACTTCGTCCTGGGTCTCGGTCTCCTGGCGCTCGCGGTGGTCGGCGTGATCTTCGCCGTGAGGTGGCTAGCCGGGGCGTGGGGTGATTCGCCTCGAGACCGGTCGGGGGACGACGCACTCGAGGTCGTCAGGACGCGCTACGCCCGGGGTGAGATCAGCCGGGAGGAGTTCGATCGCTTGCGGAGGGAGCTGGCCTGATCGCGGGAGGCCCGAGGCGCCATGGCTGAAGTGGTGATCGCCTGGTACGCGTGGCTGAGCGGGCTCACTCAGGGGCCGATCCTCGTGATCCAGGATTGGATCGAGGGAAGCAGCGTCCCCCTGGTGAGCGCGTTGCTCTTCGGGCTCATCGGGGCGACCTCGCCCTGCCAGCTCACCACGAACCTGGGCGCGCTGGCCTTCAGCGCCAGCCGGGCCGGAACCGCGCGTGTGCTCGGCTCCTCCCTCGCCTATGTCGCCGGCAAGGTTCTCGTCTACTCGGTGGTCGGCGGGCTCGCGGTGGTGCTCGGCCTCCAGCTCCAGGGGGCATCGATCCCCGTGGTCCTCGTCGCCCGCAAGCTGCTCGGTCCGCTCATGCTCCTCGTCGGTCTCGGCCTGCTGGGGCTGATCCGCTTGCCCGGCGGGTTCGGACTTCGGCTCAGTCGCCAGCTTGCTGGACAGAGGGGGGAGGGCGGCCGCGGCGCCTTCCTCCTGGGCGTCGCCTTCTCGTTCGCCTTCTGCCCAACGCTGTTCTGGCTCTTCTTCGGGCTGACGGTGCCCCTGGCCCTTCGCAGCCCCGGCGGGTGGAGCTTCCCGGGTGTCTTCGCCCTTGGCACTGCCCTGCCCCTGCTGGCGCTGGCTGCCGTGGTGTCTCTGGGCTGGGGTGCCGCCGACCGGCTGGCCGGCGGGGTGGCCAGGTGGCATCGGCCAGTGAAGTGGGTCGCGGGCGCAGTCTTCATCCTGGCCGGGCTGCACGACACGCTGATCTACTGGTGGCTCTGATGCGCCTCGATCTGCCGGAGCGAGGGCGTGTTGCCTGGTCAGCGGTCAGGTGGGCGCTGGCCGCCGCGGTGGTGGCCCTTGGCCTCACGCTCTTCGCGCTCACCATCAAGGAGGCGCCGGGCGGCACGAACATGCCGTTCGACCACTGGTACGGGAACTGGCGGGCGATGCTGGTCGTCAGCGCGGTCTTCACGCTCTTCGTCATCGGCTTCGCTCGGCCTCGACGCCGGGTCGAGTGGCGCAACGCCGGGATCTACACCGCCTTCCTCGTTTCTCTCTTCACCGAGATGTTCGGGATCCCGCTGACGGTCTATCTCCTGGCGCCCTTGCTCGGGCTGCCCCCGGCCGCGTTCGGGATGAACGAGAGCCATCTCTGGGCCTTCCTCTTGGCGCGTGTCGGGCTTCTGCCGCTCAGTGTGGGCGTCTATGTCGTGATGCTCCTGAGCGTCGCGCTGATCGCGCTGGGGGTGGGCCTGGTGGCCGTCGGCTGGGCGACGGTGTACCGCGGCCGTGGCGGACTCGTGACCTCGGGCATCTACCGGTACCTGCGACATCCGCAGTATCTGGGCCTGATCCTGATCGTCCTGGCGTTCAACATCCAGTGGCCGACCCTGCCGACGCTCGTGATGGCACCCCTGCTGATCCTCGCGTACCTCGCGCTGGCGCGGCGCGAGGACCGGGAGCTGGCGGCGCGCTTCG
>METI01000194.1:0-2181 GCA_001771285.1 candidate division NC10 bacterium RIFCSPLOWO2_12_FULL_66_18 | reverse complement strand
AGCCGGCGGGTAGTGCTCACGGTCGCGATCCTGCTCCCGACGATGGCGGTGCTGGGCCTGCTCGCCTGGGGCTTCACGCGGGAGGCGAAGTTCATCCCGACCCCACTCCTCGCCAAGCCCGCCCCCGCCTTCAGCCTGACCCTCTTCGACGGCACCGTGCTGCGGCTCGAGGAGCTGCGCGGGAAGGTGGTCTTCCTGAACTTCTGGGCGTCCTGGTGTCCGCCGTGCCGGGCCGAGGCCCGGATGCTCGAGGCGGCCTGGCGAGGACACAAGGACCGGGGAGTCGTGTTCCTGGGCATCAACATCCAGGACAAGGAAGATGCCGCCCGGAAGTTCCTGGAAGAGTTCGGCGTCACCTATCCCAACGGGATGGATCCCGGCAGCAAGATCGCGATCGACTACGGCGTGTGGGGTCTCCCGGAGACCTTCATCATCGACCGGGAGGGGCGGATCACCTACAAGCACGTCGGAGCGCTCGGGGTGGACACGGTCATCGCCAAGCTCGACGAGGCGCTCCAGGGGATCGTCAGCACCTCCGAGGGGCAGGGCGAGTACCAGTCGGTCCAACGGTGAAGGCTCAAGGGAGGCGCGGATGACGAGCTCCAGTACATCCCTTGCTTCTGCGGGTGCGTTCGCTCCGGCCACCGGAGCAATCGGGACTGTGACGTGAAGTCGTTCAACCAGGACGGGACCGTGACCTACACGAGCCACGCGGCCACCTGAACCATCTGCCTCGACGTCACGCGTGACGTGACGGCCATGCGGAGAGCGGGGAAACCGCTCCGCGAGATCCGGGCCGCGATCGACGCCAAGTACGGCAGCAAAGGCCCCTCGACGCGTACCCCGATGCCACCCCGATGATGGGACCGGAGCGACGCTGGCCCATGCGGGGCCGGCACGGCGCTCTGTCGTGATCAGCCGGCGCGGCCTGATCGCAGCGGGGGTGCTGCTGCTGTTCTTCCGCCGGGGTAAGGCTTGGGCGAAGGATCCTTTCGAGACGCTGCAGCTCTTCCGCCCGAAGCGTCAGGCCATGGCCCCCGACTTCACGGTGCCCGGCCTCCGCGCGTCCCTCGTGCGGCTGCGCGACTTCAAGGACCAGGTGATCGTCCTGAACTTCTGGGCCACCTGGTGCCCGCCGTGCCGAGAGGAAATGCCCTCGATGGAGCGTCTTTACCGCCGCTTCAAGTCCAAGGGATTCACGATCCTGGCTCTCTCGATTGACAGCAGGGGTGAGGAGGTGGTCGGCCCGTTCGTGAAGAGCTTCGGGCTGACGTTCCCGGTGGGGCTGGACCCCAAGATGACCGTGGCCGGGGAGTATCGGATGGCTGGATTGCCGACCAGCATCCTGATCGACCGGGGCGGGACCATCGCGGCCGTCGCGGCTGGGCCACGTCACTGGGACAGCCCGGCCGCCCATCAAGTAGTCGAGACGCTGCTGGAGGATCGATAGCGCGTGCAACGCGGGAAAGAGGAACCTATGGGTCAGCGCTCTTTTCCCAGCTGTGAGGTAGCCAGCGTGGCGATGATCCTCTGAAAGTCGGTGCAGTTGCCCAGGCACGACTGGATCGTGCGGCTCTTCAGCTGGCCGAACTGCACGGGCGAGAGGAGCATCAGGGCCAGATGGACCAGGTTGCGGTCGTCGTACCGCTTGCCGGGATCGGCCTGACTCTGCGTGCGGATTCATCGACTGGGCACTCGCGGCGCGCTCCGCAGGCACGCGCTCGGCGGCGCTCGCACGATCAGGAATAAGGAGATCGGGCGCCGTGTTTACTCGGTATAGGGGGACAACGGGGCCGCCGGCGCGAGGGTGCTGGCCACCCTCGCGATGGTCCGGTCCGAGGCCGATGAAGCCAAAGCCCCGTGAGACAGTCAACCCGCGAGCCCCGTCTTCGCGCTGCGAAGACGCCGGTCGCCTTGGAGATGAAGCCATGACCCACGAGCCAGACGTCCGAGAGCACAAGCCCCCATCCGATTCCCTGTGCGGCACCTGACCGACCACCCTTCTTGCCCTTCTCGTGTGGAAGGGAATTCGGGCGATGTGGCGACATGGCCACGCGCTGGTCGCCCGGTTGCTCACCGCTTCAACGGGAGGGCCCGCAACATGACCTGGCTCGGCTTGCTGCTCCTGTTTGGCGGGCTCATAGCCCTCTTCGTGATCTGGGACCTCGTCTTCTGCGGCGG
>METI01000193.1 GCA_001771285.1 candidate division NC10 bacterium RIFCSPLOWO2_12_FULL_66_18 | reverse complement strand
GGATGTCCATGCAAAACATCAGGGACAGGTCTGTCCGGCGCCCCACGTATCCCGCCAGGAGGCCCAGGAACGATCCCACCAGCGCGGCCACCAGGACCGATCCCACGCCCAGGCCGAGGGAGATTCGCGCCCCATGGAGGATCCGCATCAGGATGTCCCTGCCCAGGGCGTCCGTGCCGAAGGGATGGGCCCAACTCGGGGGCTTGAGGCGGGCGATCAGGTCGGAATCCACGTTGGGATTGTAGGGAAGAAAGACGGGGCTCAGGGCCGCCATCAGCGTGAAGACGACGATGATAACCAGCCCACCCCGGGCAACTCGGTTGGCCAGCAGCCGGTGCCAGGCCGCTTCCAGGGGGCTCCGGCCTCTCGCCCCTATTCTGGCCGCGACCGGCAGCTCAATCGTACTTGATGCGGGGATCGACCGCTGCATAGAGCACGTCCGTGATTAGATTTACCATGACGAAGATGGTGGCGATGAACAAGGTCGCTCCCTGGACGATGGGATAGTCGCGCGCCTGGATGGACTCGAAGATCCACAGGCCGATGCCCGGCCAGGAGAAGATCGTCTCGGTCAGGATGGCCCCGGCCAAAAGGCGCCCGACCTGCAGCCCGGTGACGGTCATGACGGGAAGGAGCGCATTCCGCATGGCGTGGCGCAGGATCACTGCCTGCTGGGGAAGTCCCTTGGATTCCGCGGTCCGGATGTAGTCCTGCGAGAGGACCTCTAGCAGGCTCGCCCGCGTCATCCGGGCAATCACCGCCATGGGGATGGTGGACAAGGCGACGGCCGGCAGGATCAGGTGGCGAAGGCTCGAGGCCAAGGCGGCCGGGTTCCTCGTCAGCAGGCTGTCCAGGATGTAGAAGTTCGTCACGGGGGCCAGGGTCACCTCCGTCCCGAGACGGAAGCCGGTGGGCAGCCACCCCAAGACAACCCCGAAGAACCATGCCAGCATGAGGCCGAGCCAGAAGATCGGCATCGAGACGCCGGTCAGGGCGATCAGCCGGGAGGCACCGTCAACGAGGGAATTCCGCCAGACCGCGGAGATGATCCCCATGGGGACGCCAACCAGGATGGCGATCAGGATCGCCGATGTGGCCAGCTCGACCGTGGCCGGGAAGCGCCGGACGAGATCCCGGAGGACCGGATCGCCCCGCAGGATAGAGGCGCCTAGGTCACCGCGCAGCACCTTGCCGACGTAGAGGAAATACTGGGTGTACAGCGGTCGATCGAGGCCGAGCTGTGCCCGCACCTCCGCCACGCTCTGGGGGGTGGCCCGCTCCCCCAGCATGGCGACTGCGGGATCGCCGGGGATCAGGTGAATGAAGCTGAAGACGATGAGCGAGATCCCGATGAGGACGGGGACGATCGTGAGAAAGCGCTTGATGGCATAGGCACCCACGTCGCCCCCGTCCTTACGTCACACTCCTACTGGAGAGACACGGTATTGAAGAACTCGCTCCCGGTGGGATTCGCAACGTAGCCCTTCACCTTCTTCAGGAAGGCCAGGGGTGGCTGGTTATTGGCGATGAAGATCCGGGCCACATCGTCGTGGATCATCTGCTCGGCCCGCCGGTACAGCTCGGCCCGCTTCGGCTGGTCCGTCAGCTTCTGCGCCTGGAGGAGAACCTCCGCCAGTTGCTGGTTGGCGTAGAAGCCCTCCCGCGAGGCGCCGGGATTGCAGAAGAAGTAGCAGACGAAGTTGTCCGGGTCGCCGTTGTCCCCCGTCCACCCCAGCATGTAGAGGGGAAGCTGCCCATTCTTCCGCTTGTCGAGATAGACGGCCCAGTCGGTGGTCTGGAGCTGCACCGTGATCCCTGCCTTGGCCAGGTCGGCGGCCATGGCCTCGGCGATCTCCTTCGGGTTCGGGTAATACGGCCGGGAGACCGGCATGTACCAGAACTGGAGCGGCTCCTTCCGGCCATCCTCCCAGGTGATGTCCTTGAGCCCCTGCCCGAATCCCGCCTCCTTCAAGAGATCGCGGGAGCGCTGGGGGTTGTACTCGAAGTCTTTCAAGTCCTTGTTGTTTCCCCAAAGCGAGGGAGGCTGGAACTGATTGGCCACCATTCCCGTTCCGCCGTACAGGGCGTCCACGATCCCCTTCTTGTTGATGGCGTGGGCGATGGCCTGCCGGACGCGCTTGTCCTGGAATTCCTTCACCTTGTAGTTGAGGGCCACGTACCCGGTGGTGTTGGTCGGCCGGAGGATGATCTGGAGGTTCGGATCGGCCCGGACCACCTTCACATCGTCGGGGTTCACACCCTCCATCCCGTGGATCTCGCCCGCCTTCAGTGCGGCCAGGCGCTGGGAGCTGTCCTTGATGTTCCGGACGATGACCCGCTGGACCTTTGGGGCGTTGGCCTTGTCCCAGTAGTCCTTGTTGGCCTCCAGGATCACTTCCTGCCCGACCTTCCACTCCACGAACTTGAACGGGCCCGTCCCCACGGGATGCTTCGAGAAGGCGGTCCCCCATTGCTCCACCGCCTTGGGGCTGACGATGTCGAAGACGAACATCGCCAGATTGGCGAGGAACGGCCCCTGCGGAGCTTTTAGGGTGATCCGAACGGTGGTCGGGTTGACGGCCTCGACCTTGGTGATGAGGCTCTTATCGTCGAAGCCGCCGAACTGGGCCTCGTAGTATTCGAAGGTCTTGCCCGCCTTGATCTGGTCCTCGTGCTGCGGGTGCTTGGTGAAGCGCCACCGCTCGAAATTCCAGACCACGGCCGAGGCGTCGAAGGGCGTCCCGTCGTGGAACTTCACGTTCCGCCGCAAGATGAAAGTCCAGACCGTCCCGTCGGCGCTGACCGTCCATTTCTCGGCCAGCGCGGGGACGACCTCCGTCGTGGCCCCTTTGTATTTCGTCAAGCCTTCATAGATCTGGCGCGTGATCCGGGAGGAGATGCCATCGGTGATGATGGCCGGGTCGAGATCCACCGGTTCACCTTGGGCCCCGAAGATGAAGGTGCTCTGGGCCATGGCCGGTCCTGCCATCAGGATCAGGAGCGTCAGCACGACTAAGCTGCTCAACCGGGTGATTCCTCTCATGGGTTCTCCCTCCTTCTCCCCCCCACCTGCCCGCCCCCCAACGAGGGGGAGGGTACGGGAGGGGGCAAAGGCGTTGGGTTCGCTGCACGCTCACCGGAGCTGCCGGATGGCCTCCGCCATCCGATCCATCCCCTTCTCGATGTTGGCCATCGAGGTCGCATACGAGATTCGGATGTGGGTGTCGCTGCCGAACTCGACCCCGGGGACCACCGCGATCCGCGCCGTGTTCAGCAGGTAGGCAGAGAAACTGGTGGAGTTCGTAACCGTGGTCTCCCCGTGACGCTTGCCGTACGTCCCCGAGACATTCGGGAAGACGTAAAAGGCCCCCTGAGGACTGAGGCAGCTGACCCCCGGCATGGCCTTGATCCGCTCGACGATGTACCGGCGCCGCCGATCGAACTCCTCCCGCATGCGATGGGTCGGTTCCTGGGGCCCGGTCAAGGCCGCCACCCCCGCCCGCTGCGCGATGGAGGTAGGGTTGGACGTCATCTGGCTCTGCAAGCCGTCCATGGCCTTGATGATCTCCTGGGGGCCAGCGGTGTACCCGACGCGCCAGCCGGTCATGGCGTAGGCCTTCGACAGCGAATTCACCAGGATCGTCCCGGCGTACACCTGGTCGCCCAGGGAGGCGATACTCACGTGCTGGTGCCCGTCGTAGACCAGGGATTCGTAGGTCTCATCGGAAAGCAGCCAGAACCCCCGCTCCACTGCCAGGGCCGCCAACCCCGTGAGCTCCCCCAGGGTGAGCGCGGCGCCGGTGGGATTGCAGGGCGAATTCAGGACCAGGATCTTGGTGCGGGTCGTCACCAGCGGCTCCACCAGAGCGCGCTGCAGGCGGAAGCCCTGGCTCTCGGATGTCTGAACGAAGACCGGCTTGGCATCGCACAACTTCACCTGTTCAGGAAAACTGACCCAATAGGGGGCAGGAATGATGACCTCGTCGCCCGGCTCCAGCAGCGCCTGGAAGACGTTGTAGAGCGAGTGCTTCCCGCCGCAGGAGATGAGGATCTGGTCGCGCCCGTAGGCGAGCCCGTTGTCCCGCTTCAGCTTCGTCACCACGGCGTCCTTCAACTCGTCGATGCCGCCGGTGGCGGTGTACTTGGTGAAGCCTTCGCGGATGGCCTGGATGGCGGCCTCCTTGATGTGGTCGGGGGTATCGAAGTCCGGCTCTCCCGAGCCGAAGCCGATCACGTCAATGCCCTCGGCGCGCATCCGCCGGGCGGTGGCGGAGATGGCCAGGGTGGCTGAGGGGACGAGATTCCGGGCCCGCTGCGAGACACTCATAGACTGCTCCTTCCGGACGAGGGGGTTTGGTTGGCGCGCTCCTTGAGCAGCTTGGAGGCGAGGGGCGGGACGAGATCCTCCACGTTGCCTCCCAGGAGTGCGACCTCCTTCACCAACCGCGAACTCAAGTATGTGAACGCCTGATTTGGCATCAGGAAGACCGTCTCGACCTCCTCGCTGATCTTCCGGTTCATGAGGGCCATGGCGAATTCCGACTCGAAATCGGAGACTGCGCGCACCCCCCGCAGGATGACCTGGGCCCCCTTCTTCCGGACATAATCCACGGTCAGGGCATCGAAGGTGTCCACTTCCAACCTCGGGAGGTCGGCGATGGCGTCCCGGATGATGGCCAGCCGTTCCTCCAGGGTGAAGAGCGGGCTCTTTTGCGGATTGCGGGCGACGGCCACGATCAGGCGGGGGAAGATCCGGAGGGCCCGCCGGACCAGATCGATGTGCCCGTTCGTGAAGGGGTCGAACGTCCCGGGATACACCGCCGTTATCCGCATTCCGCCTCCTTCGTGTAGAGCGTCAGGCTGCTCTCCCCGTAGCGTCGTCGCCAGGCCCGTCGGAGGACCCCGATCCGCTCTGGCAGCGCGGTCTTGTGAAAGGCCTGCGTGACGAGCGCGCCATTGTCGCTCAAAAGCCGCCCGTCGGCAAGTGTTTCAATGCAGCGGGTCGCCAGATCGCTGGCATACGGGGGGTCGAGAAATATGCAGTCAAACGTCTCCCCCGCCGCCTGCAACCGGGTGAGCGCCGGAAGGACATCGGCAACCACGACCCGGGCGCGCTCCGTGAGTTTCAGGGCTGCCAGGTTCGCCTGGAGGCTCGCCACGGCGCGGCGATCCGCCTCGACGAATGTGACGCTCGCAGCACCTCGGCTCAGCGCCTCCAGGCCGATGGCCCCCGTCCCGGCGAACAGGTCGAGCACCCGGGCCCCCTGGATGCGGGCTCCCAGAACATTGAAGAGCGCCTGCCGCAAGAGATCGGAGGTCGGCCGTGTCTTGGTGCCCTTGGGGCTCTGCAGCCGCCGCCCACGATGCTCCCCCGCGCTGATTCTCATCGCTCTCTCGCGTCAATTGGTCGATCAGTCAACTCGTCAATTAATTGACAAATTAACCGACCTGGGCCAGGCCCAGGCGGGCGGCCCAGCGCTCTTCCATCGCCCTCCGGACCCCCGCCCATTCCCCATCGAGTGCTGGGACCTCCGCCAGGATCGCCGTCGCCTCGGCACGGGCCTTCTCCAGCAGGCGAAGATCCGCCGTGAGGTCCCCCAGGGCAAATCCGTCCAGGCCGGATTGTCGCGTGCCGAAAAATTCCCCTGGGCCGCGCAGCCGGAGGTCGGCCTCGGCCAGGGCGAATCCATCGGATTCGCGCATCAGGGCCTCCAGCCGGGCCCTGGCCTCTTCCGTGATCTCTTCCCGATCGGCCACGACGAAACACACCGCGGGGCGGTCCGCCCGCCCCACCCGCCCGCGGAGCTGGTGCAGTTGGGCCAGTCCCAGGCGATCGGCGTGCTCGATCACCATGGCGGTGGCCTCGGGCACGTCCACCCCCACCTCGACCACGGTGGTGGCCACCAGGAGGCGGATCTGCCCCTCGCGAAAGGCAGCGATCGTCGCGGCCTTCTCCGCGGTCGGCAACCGGCCGTGAACCAGGCCGACCCCGAATCCGCCCAGCGGGCCCCGCCGGTAGGCATCGGCCGTCTGGACGGCCGCCTTCAGTTCCGCGGCCGACTCCTCCACTACCGGGCAGACCACGTAGCCCCGCTCGCCCTGGGCCAGGCGCGCGCGGAGTTCCGCCTCGATGCGGGGACGTTCCGCCTCCTGGACCCAGAGAGTCGCGACCGGCCGGCGGCCGGGCGGCAACTCGTCGATCACGCAGAGGTCCAGGTCCCCATAGAGCACCAGGGCCAGGCTGCGCGGGATGGGCGTGGCGGTCATGACCAGTACGTCCGGGTGGGTGGCCTTCTTCTGGAGGCCGGCCCGCTGCAGGACACCGAACCGGTGCTGCTCGTCCACCACCACGAACCCCAGGCGGCCGAAGACGACATCGGGCTGCAAGAGCGCGTGGGTCCCCACGACGAGACACGGGGAATCGCCTGCCAGGAGGTCCAGCGCCTGGCGCCGCACGGAGGGAGTGATCCCGCCGGCGAGGTGAACCACCGGGACCCCGAGGGGTTCGGCCAGCGCCCGGGCCCGCTCCGCATGCTGTGCGGCCAGGATCTCCGTCGGCGCCATGATCGCCGCCTGGTAGCCGCTGCCGATCGCGGTGAGGGCGGCCAGGACGGCCACGATCGTCTTGCCGCACCCCACGTCTCCCTGGAGGAGGCGTTGCATCGGCCTGGGCTGGGCCATGTCATTCCAGATGGCCTCCAGGGCGCGCGCCTGGGCGGGCGTCAGCCTGAAGGGAAGAAGTGCCCGTGCCCGCTCCGCCAGGGCATTCGGCACCTGGAAGGCGACCCCGGCCTCTGCGGTCCGGGCCGCGCGCTGGCGCAGGATCGCGAGGCTGAACAGGAAGAACTCGTCGAAGGCCAGCCGGTGGCGGGCAGCCGTGGCCTCGGCCATCTCGTCGGGGAGATGCAGGCTCTGCAGCGCCTGGGGAAGCGGGAGCAACCGGTGCCGCTCCCGCACCGCCGGCGGCAAGGGATCGGAGATGCGAGGGGCATGCTCCCGCACGAGGTCGGCCACCCACCGCCGGAGAAACCGCTGGGTCAGCCCGGCGGTCAGGGGATAGATGGGAACGATCCGCCCCGTGTGGTACCGGGCATCCGCGCCCTCCTGGATCTCGTGCTCGGGGTTCACCATCTCCCGGGGAGGATACGGGCTCACCCGGCCCGCCAGGATGACCGGCTGCCCCCGCCGGAACGTCCGGGTGAGGTAGGGCTGCCGGTACCAGCGCGCCAGGAGCGTCCCGCTGCCGTCTTCCAGCATCACCTCGCAATACGGAACGCCACGTCGCGTGCGGGCCGCGCCGACCGCCTTCACTCGGCCGGCCACCGTCTGAAACTCTCCCAGGCGGAGGCGACCGATGGGCAGGAGGGCCCGACGATCTTCGTAGCGCCGGGGGACCAGGAGCAGCGCGTCCCGAACCGTCTGGACTCCCAGGCGTTCCAGGCACCCCGATCGAGACGGGCCGATCCCCTTCAGGAAACGCACGGGGGTCGTGAGCGTCACCCTGGTGGGGACCCGAGAGGGAGAAAGGGCTTGCCTTGAGGAGGCCAATTCAGTATAGTCTGGCGCCGTCATTTTGATTTCGGATTTCGGATGTCGAATTTAAAAATCTGAAATCCGTCATTCGACATTCGAAATTCCAGTCACGGCTTCCAGACCGGGTACCCCGCCGCGAGCGGGGTGAGAAGGAGAGCGTCCTGATGCCTGCCACGCGATGTGAGATTTGCGGCAAGGGCCCACAGTTCGGTGCCCAGGTGAGCCACGCCCACAACGTCTCCGCCAAGAAGCGCTACCCCAATGTCCAGCGGGTCCGCGCCATGATCAACGGGGCGGCCCGGCACATCCACGTCTGCACCCGCTGCTTGCGTTCTGGAAAGGTCCAGAAGGCCGCCTGACCCCCTTACGCCTCACCCCTCACGCTTTACGGGTCGCCTCGTGAGGCGTAAAACGTGAGGCGTCAGGGGATCAGAGCGATTTGATCCGCTCCACCCCGACGACGCCGTCCACCTTCTGGATCGCCTGCATCGCGGCCTGGAGCTGTCGCAGATCGTTCACCTCCAGGACGAAGGTGTTCAGGCCCGTCCGCTCCTCCGTCACCCGGATCTCGGCCTGCGCAATGTTGGTGTTGGTCCCGGAGATGGCGGTGCTGATCTCCGCCAGGATGCCGGGGCGATCCTTCCCGATCTGCACCCGGATCTTCACCTGGTGCGACCCCTTCCGCTGGCCGTCCCAGTTCACGGCGATCTGCCGCTCCGGGTCCGCCATCAGGCTCACCGCGTTGGAGCAGTCCACCGTGTGGATGGAAACTCCGCGGCCCCGGGTAATGAAGCCGATGATCTCGTCGCCGGGCACCGGGCTGCAGCACTTCGAGAAGCGGACCAGGATGTCGTCAATCCCGCGGATACGCACTCCTTCCTCGGTCGGGCGCGGGCGCGCCGGCTTCCGATCGGTCTTCTTCTCCTTCGCCTCTTCCGCCTCGGTGAGGGCCTGCATCTCCTCCGGCGGCAGCAGCCGCGCCACCGCCTGCCGGGGAGACACCTTGCCGTAGCCGACGGCCGCGAAGAACTCGTCCTCGCTCCCCAGCCCGTAACGCCCCAGGATGGGGGCCAGCGCTTCCGGTTTGAGGAGTTGGCTCGGGCTCTTGCCCAGGCGGCGAATCTCCTTCTCCAGCATGTCGCGACCCAGGCTGAGGCTCCGCGTGCGCTCCTCGTTTTTGATCCACTGGCGGATCTTGCCCCGGGCGCGGGGCGTCTTCACGATCTTCAGCCAGTCCCGGCTGGGCGTATGGTTCGGGGAAGTCAGGATCTCGACGATGTCGCCGTTCTGCAGCTCGGTCCGGAGGGGGACCAGGCGCCCGTTGACCTTGGCACCTACGCAGCGGAGACCGACGTCGGTGTGGACGGCGAAGGCGAAGTCGACGGGCGTGGCCCCCTTCGGAAATGGCTTGACGTCCCCCCGGGGAGTGAACACGTAGACCTCATCGGGGAACAGGTCTATCTTGAGGGTGTTCAGGAATTCCTTGGAGTCCTTGAGCTCCCGCTGCCACTCCATCATCTGCCGGAGCCAGACGAAGCTTTCGTCCGAGGGGTCGAGGCTGGTGCGCCCCTCCTTGTACTTCCAATGGGCGGCGATTCCCTCCTCCGCCACCCGGTGCATCTCCCAGGTGCGGATCTGGATCTCGACGGGATCGCCCTTGGGGCCGATGACGGTGGTGTGCAGGGATTGGTACCCGTTGCTCTTGGGCACCGCGATGAAGTCCTTGAAACGTTGCGAGATCGGCTTCCACAGGGTGTGGATGACCCCCAGCGTGCCGTAGCAATCCTTGATGGAGTCGGTGATCACGCGGACGGCCGTCAGGTCGTAGATCTCGTCGAACTCCTTCTTCTGGTCGCGCATCTTCTTGTAGATACTGTAGAAATGTTTCGGCCGGCCGGTGATCTGGGCCGTGATGTCCACCTCCGCTAGCTTCCGTTCCAAAAGGCCGATGACCAGGTTGAGGTCCCCCTCCCGCTCCTGCCGCTTGCGCGCGATCTGCGCCGCGAGGTCCCGATAGGCCTCCGGGTCCAGGGACCGCAGGGCCAGGTCCTCCAGCTCCGCCTTGATCCAGTAAATCCCCAACCGGTGCGCGAGCGGCGCGTAGATGTCCAGGGTCTCCCGGGCGATGAGATGGCGCTTGGCCTCGGGCAGCGGGTCCAGGGTGCGCATGTTGTGCAGCCGGTCCGCCAGCTTGACCAGGATCACCCGGATGTCCTTGGACATGGCCAGGACCATCTTGCGGATGTTCTCCGCCTGGGCCTCCTCCCGGGTGCTGAAGGGGATCCGGGACAGCTTGGTGACGCCGTCCACCAGGGCGGCGATCTCGGCGCCGAAGTGCTCCTGGATTTCCTTCAGGGTGGCGTGGGTGTCCTCCACCGCGTCGTGGAGCAGCCCGGCCGCCACGGTGGCGATGTCCATGCGGAGATCGGTGAGGATCGCGGAGACCTGCAGGGGGTGGGACAGGTAGGGTTCGCCGGAGATGCGTTCCTGGCCCTTGTGGGCCTTGGCGGCGAACACGTATGCCCGCATCACGGGATCGACGTCCGCCTGGGGATTGTACTCGTGGACTTTCTCCAGGATGCCTTCGATGCGCACACCATTGCTCCTGCCGCTGCGGAGCGGTAAATGCAGTGTAACACGTGGGTTTTCAGCCTTTCAAGGATTATCTGCGAGAGGGAGAGGCAAGAAAGCCCCTGGGCCAGCCGGCGGGCGGGGCCGGCCCGTTCACACCAAGGTAATCTTCGGCTGGAGCTTGCTCCGGGGGATGGGGCTTCGCGCAAGTGGGACGGCGTGCAAAACGCTACGGACCGGGCTCTTCGAGCAGGAGTGCACGGAGACCGGCTTGGCGATAGTGTTCGTCAGCCGTGAGTGCGTCGACAAGGCCTCGATCCTGCATGACAGTAAAGGACATGCAGTCGGTAAGACCCCACTCCTTGTCAGGCCGGGATCGGTAGAGGTCGAAGGCCTGGCGATAGAGGTCGTCGGACAGGGGAACGATCTCCACCTGAGGATCGCTGTCGATGGCCTCCAGCAGACGGATGGCAGCTTCCCGGTGGCGGAGTCTGGCCAGGGCGTTCCCGATCTCCAGCACCACGGCGCGGGTGGTGAGCAATCGAGTACTGGCTTGTTTCAGACGCTCCGCCAGTGACACCGCCCGCGCGTGGTGCAGATCACGTGAAGAAGACAGCGCGACAGCGTACGAGGCGTCGAGGAAAACCTCAGCCGGCATTCCCGGGTGCCCCGTATAGATATTCCTCGAGTCGGCTGGACCAGTCCGGCGGACCGTCAAGATTCAGCGATCGCGCCGTTTCAAGGAAGGCTCCCCTCCCGCCTCTGACACGCTCCGCCGTCTCAATGGTCGCTCGCACCCGAGTGTCCGGTTCTAGCTCGACCGGCTCCTCCGGCCGGAAGACCTTACCGTCGAACGTCAGGTAGATCGTCTTTGTCATTTGCTCATCCTCTCAGGCGTCCATGGGTGTTACACCCATTCCAGGAACCCTGAATTCGGAGGTTCGAAAATGCATCCTCGCTGGAGGGTCACGTGAAGTTGAAGTGCCCTGACGGTAGCACTACCGAAGCCGGTGTCAAGTTGAAAGTGGATGCGGGGACGCATCGCTGGATGAGCCTGGAAGGAATTCGAACCCTTACGCCAGGGCGATCTTTCCCTGGAGCGCGGTCCGGGAGATGGCGCCTTCGCGGAGAATTCTGGCTGGTTCAGCCGTGCAGTCAATCACCGTGGACGGGACGCCGAGGGCCACCCGGCCGCCGTCCAGGACGAGATCGATCTGGCCGCCGATGGCCTTCTGGACCGTCTTGGCGTCGGCGGGATCGGCCGCCCCGGTCTTGTTGGCGCTGGTCCCGATGATGGGTCCGGCGAAGGCCGCGAGCAGGGCCTGCGCCACTGCGCCGGCCGGCATCCGGAGCCCCACGGTTCCCGTTGCCGCCGTGAGGACGGAGGGAATCTTCGCAGAGGCCCTCACTACGACGGTCAGGGCCCCGGGCCAGAAGGCGCGCATGAGGGCTTGGGCGCCGTCCGGCAGGCTCGCCGCCAGGGCCGCGCCCGCCTCCACCGAGGGAACCAGGACGCTCAGAGGCTTGCCGTGGTGGCGCCCTTTCACGGTGAGTACCCGCTCGATCGCAGCAGGGTCCAAGGCGTTCGCCCCGAGGGCATAGAGCGTGTCAGTCGGGAACGCGACCAGGCCACCGCGGCGCAGGACCTCGCAGGCCTGTTGAACAACCTCAAGCTGGGGACTCTTCGGATCCACCTGAGTCACTCGCGTCTTCACGTTCCCTCACTCCGTTGCGAGAAGTTCAGCGAAGAAGAGATGCCGGTCATGTAACCACAGATAAACACAGATTCACACAGATGGCCCCCCCTTCCTGTCTCCTCCGAGAAAAATCTGTGTTCATCTGTGTGCATCTGTGGTTGCAGTTTCTTCGGATCAGCGCGCTTTCGGATTCCCGCGGTTCCCCGTGGGGGAGATCGCGGTGACCTGTTCAAACCACCCCTGCAGGCTGCCGCCCTTTTTCGTCACGTAGACGACGTATGGGGAGGCCGCCAGGTCCCCGTTCTTGTCCCAGCGGAGATGCCCGAGGGTGCCGTCGTAGGCGCTGCCGTGCATGACCTTCAGGACCTTGCGCAACTCCTCCTTGGAGTTGCTCAGGGGCTTGGCCACCCGGATCGCGTGTAGCAGGACGCCCATGGCGTCGTAGGTGTACAGGACGTAGGGGCCGATGGGGCCGTACCGCGCCTCGAACCGCTGGATGACGCTTCGGGCTGAGGCCAGCAGGCGGGGGTCGGGAGCGAAGGTCAGAAAGGCGCCCGTGGCCGCCTCCTCGCCGGCGATCTTGACGAACTCCGGGTCCAGCACGCCGTCGCCGCTCACGAAGGTCGCGGTGAGGGCCGCCTGCCGCATCTGCCGGATCAGGTAGCCTCCCTCGCGGAAAATCCCCCCGAAGTACACGACGTCCGGGTCTGCGGATTTCAACCGGGCGACCAGGGTGCTGAAGTCCTTGTCGCCCTGCGCCAGCTCCTCGGTCGCCACGATCCGCCGGGCCGCGCGACGCTCCACGCTGCGGATCAGCGTCTCGGCCAGGGTGCGGCCATACTCGGTGCGATCGTGGACCACCGCGATCCGGCGGGCCCGGAGCCGGGAGAGGATGAATTCGGCCGCCGAGAGGGCGTGCTGGTCGTCGCGCCCCGACACGCGGAAGACGGTGTCGAACCCCTGGGCCGTCAGGCGCGGGTGGGTGGAGGTGGCCGTCACCTGGGGGATGCCGGCCTGGTAATAGACCGCCGAGGCCGGAATGGAGGAGCTGGAGTAGAAGTGGCCGACGACGCCCCAGACGCCGTCCTGGATCAGTTTCTCGGCGACGGTGACCGCCTGCCTCGGGTCGAACTGGTCATCCCCGACGGCAAGCTCGATCTTGCGGCCCAGCTTTTCGCTCCAGTCGGCGATGGCCATCTCGGCGGCCTGGCGCATGGTCTGTCCCACCCGCCCCGCCTCGCCCGCCATGGGAATGACCAGGCCCAGTTTGACGGGCCGCAGCTCGCCTGCCCGGGTGGGGGCCACGAGGCCCAGCACGAGGAGGAGCCAGCTCCACCGCATCAGCCACACTCAGGCGCCTTCGCCCAGGTAGGCGCGCTTGACGTCAGGATGCTCTTGCAGCTCCACGGCCGAGCCGCTCAGGGGAATGGTCCCAGTCTCCAGGACATACCCGCGGTGCGCGATGGACAGGGCCATGGCGGCGTTCTGCTCCACCAGCAGGATCGTGGTCCCCTGCTGGTTGATGTCCCGCACCGTTTCGAAGATCTGCTCCACCAGGATGGGGGCCAGCCCCATGGACGGCTCGTCCAGCAAGAGGATGCGGGGACGGGCCATCAGAGCGCGGCCGATGGCCAGCATCTGCTGCTCCCCTCCCGAGAGCGTTCCGGCCACCTGGGCGCGACGTTCCTTCAAGCGGGGGAAGAGGGTAAAGACCCGCTCCACATCCTCCCAGATGGTCCCGTCGGATCGAAGATAGGCCCCCATCTCCAGGTTTTCGGTCACCGTGAGGCGGTTGAAGATCTTCCGCCCCTCGGGCGCGTGCGCGACGCCGCGGGAGACGATCTCGTGGGGCGGCAGGCCATGGACGGGTTCCCCCTCCAGCAGGACCCGGCCGCTTCGGGGTCGCAGCAGGGCCGATATGGTCTTGAGGGTGGTCGTCTTCCCGGCCCCGTTATTCCCCAGGAGAGCCACGATCTCCCCCTTCCCCACCTGGAGGGAGATCCCCTTCAGGGCATGGATCTTACCGTAGAAGACGTGGATATTCTCGACCTCAAGCATCCGCGCCGTCCGTCGCCTTGCCCCAGCGTTTTCGCCCCAGATAGGCCTCGATGACCCGGGGATCTTTTTGCACGTCGGCCGGATTGCCCTCGGCGATTTTCTCGCCGTAATCGAGGACCGTCACCCGGTCGGACACCTCCATGACGACCCGCATGTTGTGCTCGATCAGCAGGATGGTCAGCTCATATTCGTGGATGAGCCGCCGCAGGAGAGCCATCAGACTCCCCGATTCCCCCCGGGTCATCCCGGCGGTGGGCTCATCCAGCAGGAGCAACGTCGGCGTGGAGGCCAGGGCCCGCGCCAGCTCGAGGCGTCGCTGCTCGCCATAGGGGAGGTTCTTGGCCAGCTCATTCGCCTTGCCCGTAAGTTCCACAACGTCCAGCAGCTTGGAGGCGTGGCTCAAGAACAGGGATTCCTCCTGCCGGAACCGAGGGGTCCGGGTCAACACGGATGGCATGGAGAGGGAGATCCGGCTATGCATCCCCACCAGGACGTTCTCCACCACGGTCATGTTGGCGAAGAGCCGGATATTCTGAAAGGTGCGGCAGATGCCGAGGGCGGTGATCTGATCCGGGCGGAGACCCAGGATGGGGCGCTCCTTGAAAGTCACCTCGCCACCGTCAGGGGGGTAGATGCCCGTGAGGATGTTGAAGAAGGTGGTCTTGCCCGCCCCGTTGGGACCGATG
>METI01000192.1 GCA_001771285.1 candidate division NC10 bacterium RIFCSPLOWO2_12_FULL_66_18 | reverse complement strand
CGGCCTGGGCGCCGTCTTCGGCATCGTCTCGGGGATGGCGGGGTACACGGGAGGGAGCGACATCGTCCTCATCACCGGCCTGGCCGGCATGCTGGCCAGCGCCCTGTCCATGGGCTCCAGCGCGTACCTGGCGGCCAAGTCCCAGCGCGAGGTGTACGAGGGGGAGATCGCCCGGGAGAAGGCGGAGATCGAGGAGAACCCCGAAGAGGAGCGGCAGGAGTTGGAGCTCTTCTACCAGCTCAAGGGCTTCACGGAGGAAGAGGCGCGGACCCTGGTCGCCCGCATCCAGGAAAAACCGGACCACTTTTTGAAGACGCTCGTCCAGGAGGAACTGGGGCTCTCCGAAACGACCTTCCCCAACCAGTGGAAGGCCTGTCTGTCGGCGACCACGTCCACGGCGGTCGGCGGCATCATCCCTGTGATCCCGTTCTTTTTCAGCCGTGGGACCCCCGCGGTCATCTGGGCCGCGGTCCTGAGCATCCTGGCCCACTTCGGCGTGGGCCTGGCCAAGAGCCTGGTGACCACGCGGCCCTGGTGGATCAGCGGGCTGGAGATGACGATGGTCGCGGTGATCGCCGGCTCCATCACCTACGGCCTGGGCCTGGCCTTCGCCATCCACTGAAGCCGGGCGGCACAGTCGAACCGCCGAGGCGCCACGCGTGCCAAGGCTCGCTCACCCGCATTATTCACGATCGGACCCGTGAATTCTCCGGATCAAATGACCAATGACCAATTTCCAATGACCAATGATGGTGGGCGCGCACAGCGCGCCGTCAAGAAGCTTCACGGAACTACCATCCGCAATTGGTCATTGGTCATTGGGATTTGGTCATTCCCCGCGATCATTCGCGAACATGTTCGCGAATGATCCGGGCTAACACTGCCCGAGCGAGGGGGACATCCGGAACCTTTCGTCCCTCTCCGGTCTCAGCAGTGCCTGGATCCGTGTGCAGAGTCAGAAGCCTCCTCCCCGTCTCTCGATGAGCGTGTGCAAGCGAATTCTCGGCAGCGAGAGGTCCGGTCGGTCGCCCGCGTGCAGGCATCTCATGACAGTCCCGCCAGCGGCACCGAGACTTCCATTCCACCCCAGCACGAAATTTCACCTCCCGCGCTGTGGCAACAGGACCAGGGAATGGATAGGCCCACCGAAGCCGAACTCCTGGCAGAGCTGGCGGCCTTGCGGAAGCAAGTCCTCCTTGAAGCGATCGTCCACCAGGCGGCCACCATTGCCGGCAGCGCCGCGGTCAGGCTGTTTCTCCTGGAAGATGATCCGCCGGTGCTCCGCTGCCGGATGGGCGTGGGGCTGCCGGCGGAGGAAAATGCGACCCCTGGCATCTCGGTGGCGGAGCAATTCGCAAGGGAGGTCGCCGCTACCGGCGACCCGCTCGTCGTGGCCGATATCCGCGAAGACCCCCGCTTCCGGAGTCCCGCACCCGCCACACAGGTTCGCCACATCTCCTACCTTGGACTCCCGGTGAAGCTGGCGGATCGACTCTTCGGGGTCCTCGTCTTCAGCAGTCCCGCGCCGCGGACCTACCCGGGAGACGAGATCGCCTTCCTCGCCGCATTCGCCACGCAGGCCGCCCTGGCGCTGGAAAACGCGCGGCCCTTTCACCAGGAGCAGGAGCGGCGGAAACAGCTGGAAGTGGTGCGGGCGCTGAGTGGGGAGATCACCCGGGAGCTGGATCTCACAACTCTCCTGGGACTCATCACCCGGCGGGCGGCGGACCTCCTCGGGGTGAGTTCCGGCACCGTCCTGCTGTGGGTTGAGGAGGCCCAGCTCCTCGTCCCGCAGGCCTGGCACGGTCGCGGGGACTGGGTGAAGGAGGTGCGCCTCCGCCTCGGCGAGGGGGTCGCGGGGACCGTCGCGCAACGGCGGGAGGGCATGATCGTCAACGACTACCGGACGTCGCCCTACGCGCATCCTTCGTTCCTCGAACGGACCAGGGTCACGGCAGTCATTGCCGAGCCGCTGCTGTATCGCGATCGACTCCTCGGCGTGATCACGTTGACCAACGAGGCGACCGGCCGGCCGTTCACCCCCCAGGATCGCGAAACGCTTGCCCTCTTCGCCGCCCACGCGGCCATCGCCATCGAGAACGACCAGCTGTACGACGCCATCCGGCTCGAACTCACCGAGCGCCAACGAGCGGAGGAAGCGCTCCGGCTCACCCAAGAACGCTATCGGGACTTGTTCGAGCAGGCACCGGTGATGTACGTCATCACCGGGGATCGAGAGGGCGAACCCATCATCCTCGACTGCAATGCACTGTTCTTGCACACCCTGGGGTATCGCCGTGCCGAGGTTCTGGGGCGCCCGCTGGCCGACTTCTACACCCCGGGGTCGCGCCGCCAACTCCTGCAGGGGGGCGGATACCAGCAGGCGTTGAGGGGCGAGTTCGTTACCGAAGAGCGTCAGCTCGTCACCTGCGATGGCCGGGTCATCGAGACCTTGTTGCAGGCGGTACCCAAGGGGAACGAAGAAGGCCGCGTCTCCGGCACCCATGGGATGTACGTGGATATCACCGAGCGCAAGCGGGCCGCGGAGGCGCTGGCCGATCGGACGCGACAGCTTGAAGCGGTCCGCACGGTGACGGAGGAGATCACCCGGGAGCTGGATCTCACGACCCTCCTGAGGCTCATCAACCGCCGGGCGGCGGAGCTGGTGGGGGCCGTCTCGGGCGTGGTCTGGCTGTGGGACGAGACGGCCGAATGCCTCGTCCCCGAGGCCTGGCACCTGCACGGGGAGTGGCTGGAGGACGTGCGCCTCCGCCTCGGCGAGGGGGTCGCGGGGACCGTCGCCCAGCGGCGGGAGGGGCTGATGCTGAACGACTATCGGACCTCCACATACGCGCACCCCCTCTTCCTGGAGCGCACCGAGATCACCGCCGTCCTGGCAGAGCCCCTCCTGTATCACGATCGATTGCTCGGGGCGATCACCGTGGACAATCAGGGCGTGGGGAGGCACTTCACCGAGCTGGATCGGAACACGCTCAGCCTGTTCGCCGCCCAGGCCGCCATCGCCATCGAGAACGCCCGCCTCCTCGAGGCGACCGAGCGGGCCGCCCGCGAGGCCCGGAGCCTCTACGAGATCGCCCACAGCCTCACCACCTCGCTGGATCCCTCGGAGGTCCTCCATCTGATCTCGGTGAAGACGACGGAACTGCTGGGCACCCCGCATGCGCAGGTCGTCCTCTGGGACGAGGAGGCCCGCACTCTCCGACTCGGCGCGGCCTACGGGAGCGAGGCCGAACACGTCAGGACGCAGGAGTTCCGCTTGGGCGAAGGTGTCAATGGAATTGTGGCCGAGACCAGGGCGTCGCTCATCGTGAATGACTACCAGAACTTCCCCCGCCGGGTTCCCGGGATGACAGAGCTGGTCGCGGTGATTGGCGTTCCTCTGCTCTACCGCGATCGGTTCCTGGGTGTCCTCACCTCGCACGCCACCCAGCCCGGGGCGGCCTTCACCCAGGCCCACCTCGCGCTCCTCACGAGTTTCGCCGACCAGGCGGCCATCGCCATCCAGAACGCGCAGTTGTTCTCCGAGCTGAACAAGTCCTACCGCGACTTGCAGCAGGCGCAGGATGAGTTGATCCGGTCGGAGAAGCTCCGCGCCCTGGGCCAGATGGCAGCCGGCATCGCTCATGACCTGAACAACATTCTGGCGGCTGTTCTCGCTCGGGTGGAACTGCTCCGGTTCCGGGTCTCGGACCCGGAGACCCGCGAGACGCTCAAGACGCTGGAGACCGCCGTTACTGACGGCGCACACGTCGTCCGCCGGCTCCAGGACTTCGCACGCCAGCGGGCGCGGAGTCCCCTGGTCCCGACCGATCTCGCCCGGGCGGTGCAGGAGACCCTGGAGATGACCCGCCCGCGCTGGCGCGACGAGCCCCAACGCCAGGGGCGCGTGATCGAGGTCCGGACCGCGCTGGATGGGGTCCCGCACATCCTGGGGAATGCCCCCGAGGTGCGGGAGGCCGTGACCAACCTGATCCTCAACGCGGTGGACGCGATGCCGCAAGGGGGCGTCCTGACCCTGAGTGCCCGGGCCCTCCCGGGAAGAACTGGCGATCTGGCAACCCGGCAATCCGGCAGTCTGGAATCCGGAGCTGCCCAATTGCCAGATCGCCCAATTGCCCAATTGCCTGGAGTAGAATGGGTCGAACTCACCGTGACTGATACGGGCATCGGGATGTCAGAGGAGATCCGCCGTCGGATCTTCGAACCCTTCTTCACCACCAAGGGGGTCCACGGGACTGGCCTGGGGCTCGCCGTGGTGTATGGGATCATGGAGCGACACGGCGGCCACGCTCGGGTCGCCTCGGCTCCAGGGCGGGGAAGCACCGTTACGCTCCAGTTCCACGTTGCCCTTGGGCCAGTGGTTGCGAGGCAGGAAGCCAGCGCGACCCTTGCCGGCCCGCGGCGCATCCTGTTAATCGACGACGATCCGTGGGTTCGGGAGTCGCTCAGCGACCTCCTCCGGACCGTTGGGCATCACGTCACTGAGGCCGACGGAGGCGCCGCCGGCCTGGCTCACCTGGCCGAGAGTCCGGTAGACCTGGTGTTGACCGACCTTGTGATGCCGGAAGTGAGCGGGTGGGACGTCGCCCGTGCCATCAAGAGCCGTCTCCCCGGCCTGCCGATCGTCCTGATGACCGGCTGGGGGGATCAGGTGGTGAAGGAGGCCAGCGAACGGGGACTGGTGGATCGGGTGCTGGGCAAGCCGTTTCCGCTGGAGGAAATCCTGCGGGTCATTCGGGAACTCACCGCGGACCGGCCGTCAGCCGGAAGCAATCCGGTGAGGACGGAATCCTGAAGTCCACGGCGAAGCCCCGTCATTGATGGCTTCAAGACGATCCTGGTCACAGGGATCGCCGACGCCATCACCCACGGGCTCGGAGTGGGGTGTGCCATCCACTGAGTCGGCCCGATCCGGCGCCGGCACGAAGCGCTTGCAAACTCTCCCATCGCATAGCAGAATAATTCGCCCGTCGCCCCCGGATTCCCTTTTCCTGTGAGGCACGCCATCGCCAGGCTCCTGCAGCACGTCCGGCCATTCCTCCGCCGGCATCGCCGGCTTTTCTTTTTGGGCATCCTGGCCCTGCTGGGCACGGATGCCGTGCACCTCTTGATCCCGTGGTTCACCCGCCTGGCCCTGGATGGCCTGACGGTGGCCCGGGACCAGGGCTGGAGTCTCCTCCGCTATCCCGCCCTGATCGTCCTGGCCGCGGTCTGCCAGGGGGTCTTCCGGTTCTACTGGCGGACCAACGTCTTCGGCTTCTCCCGGAACATCGAGTGGGACCTCCGCAACGCCCTGTTCGCGCACCTCCAGCGCCTGCCGCTCTCGTACTTCCAGCATACGAAGACCGGCGACCTGATGTCCCGCCTGACCAACGACCTGGCGTCGGTCCGCGAGATGCTGGGGATCGGCGCCGTGGCGGCCCTGGACGGCGCGCTCCTCATCCTCGCGGCGCTGCCCCTGATGATCGGGATTGACCCCTGGCTCACCCTCTGGTCACTCCTCTCGCTGCCGGGCATCACGCTCCTGGTGCTGGGCTTCGGCAACCGCATCCACCGGGGCTACCGCGAGGTGCAGCAGTTCCTGGGACGCGTGAGCATCTTCGTCCAGGAGAATTTGGCCGGCATTCGCGTCGTCCAGGCCCACGCGCAGGAGGCGAACCAGCTCCGCCGGTTCACCGATCTCTCCGCCGAGTACATGCGGAAGAACCTGGTCACGGCCCGCCTCAGCGGCCTCCTCTGGCCGCTCATGGCCGTCTTCTCCGGGCTGGCGGCCGCCATCGTCCTCTGGCTGGGTGGGCGGCGCGTGCTCACGGGACAGCTCACCATCGGCCAGTTCGTCCAGTTCAACGGCTACCTCGCCATGTTGACCTGGCCGGTGATGGCCATCGGGTACGTCGTGAACCTGTACCAGCGGGGAACCTCCGCCCTCGCCCGGCTGGTAGAGATTCTGGAGACGCCCGTCGCCCCCGGGTACCTCACGCGGGAGGACGGAAGGCCCAGGCGCCTCCGCGGGGATATCGAGTTCCGCGGCCTGTCGTTCCGCTACGGCCTCGAGGGCCGCTGGGTCCTGCGGGACGTCTCGCTCACGATCCCGGCCGGCAGCCGCTGCGCCATCGTCGGCGAGGTGGGCGCGGGCAAGAGCACCTTCGTCAACCTGATCCCCCGCCTGTTCGAGGCGCCCGAGGGCACCCTGTTCCTGGACGGGCGCGACATCCGGACCATCCCGCTGTCCACCCTCAAGGCCTCCATCGGCCTCGTCTCGCAGGACATCTTCCTCTTCTCCGAGACCATCCGCGAGAACATCCTGTTCGGCCGCCAGGACGCCACCGTCGAGGACCTGGAGGAGGCCGCGCGGGTCGCGGCGCTTTTGCCCAGCATCCAGGAGTTCGCCGACCGGTTCGACACCCTCCTGGGGGAGCGGGGCGTGCGCCTCTCCGGCGGCCAGAAGCAGCGGACGGCCCTGGCCCGCGCCCTGATCAAGAACCCGCCCATCCTGATCCTGGACGACGCCTTCTCCAGCGTGGACGTCCAGACCGAGGAGCGCATCCTCAGCGAGCTGAAGGCCGCCATGGAGGGGCGGACGACGATCCTCATCTCCCACCGGATCTCCACGCTGAAGGACGCGGATCAGATCGTGTACCTGAAGGACGGCCACATCGCGGAGCGCGGCACCCATCAGGAGCTCTTGGCCCGCGAAGGCCACTACCACCGTCTGTACCAGAGGCAGCTCCTGGCCAGCGAGCTGGAGGCCCTGGCCGAGCGGGACAACGGGTAACCATGCACGGGCCGAACGTTCACATCGACGATGAAGTGCTGGGCAAGGCGTACGACGCCCGGCTGGTCCTGCGCCTGCTCACCTACCTTCGGCCGTACGGGTTTCTGGTCCTCCTGGCCATCCTGTTCCTCGCCGGGTACACGGGCGCCCAGCTCCTGGGACCCTATCTGGTCAAGGTCGCCATTGACGAGCACATCGCCGCCAAGGACCTGGCCGGCCTGGACCGGGTGGCCCTCCTCTACGTGGGCGCCGTCGTCCTGAGCTTCCTCTTTCATTTCGCCCACTCCTATACCACCCAGTACGTCGGCCAGCGGGTGATGCACGACATCCGCCAGCGGCTGTTCGGGCACCTCCAGGGACACGACCTGGCCTTCTTCGACCGGAACCCCGTGGGCCGCCTCATGACCCGCGTCATCAACGACGTCGAGAACCTGAACGAGCTGCTGAGTTCCGGCGTGGTGGCCTTCCTGGGTGACACCCTGATGATCGCCGGGATCGGCGTGGCCATGCTGCTCCTGGAGTGGCGCCTGGGCCTCGTGGGGATCGCCCTGCTGCCGGTGATGATCCTGGCGACGAACGTGTATCGCGCCAGAGCGCGAGAGAACTACCGCGAGAGCCGGCGCATCCTCTCGCGCCTGAATGCCTACCTCAACGAGAACATCTCCGGCATGGCCACGGTCCAGGCCTTCGGCCAGGAGCGGCGGAATTACCTGAAGTTCAAGGACATCAACACCCAGAACCGGGATGCCCTGCTCAAGAGCATCCACTACAACGCGATCTTCTTCCCCCTGGTGGAAGTCTGCAGCGCCATGACCGTCAGCCTTATTCTGTGGCGGGGCGGCGGCATGATCCTGGACGGGGCGGTGCACACGGGCGTGGTGGTGGCGTTCATCCAGTACGTGCAGCGGATGTTCCAGCCCATCCGCGACCTGGCGGAGAAGTACAACATCTTCCAGGCCGCCATGGCCAGCAGCGAGCGGATCTTCCGCCTCCTGGACGAGCCCGCGAAGGTCACGGCGCCGTCCATGCCCCGGCAGCCCCGCGTGGCGCGGGGGGCCATCGAGTTCGAGGACGTCTGGCTGTCCTACCTCCCGGGCGAGCCGGTCCTGCGCGGTATCTCCTTCCGGGTAGAGCCCGGGGAGAAGATCGCCCTGGTGGGCCCCACGGGCCACGGCAAGACGTCCATCATCTCGGCCCTGTGCCGGTTCTACGACGTAGAGCGCGGGCGGATCCTGGTGGATGGCCTGGACATCCGGGAGTGGGACAAGACCGCCCTTCGGAAACACATCGGCACCGTCCTGCAGGACGTGTTTCTGTTCTCGGGAACCATCGGCGAGAACATCACCCTGGGCAGCCCATGGATCACCCCTGAGCAGATCCAGGAGGCCGCCCGTCGCGTGCACGCCAGCCGGTTCATCGAACGCCTCCCCCGCCGGTACCAGGAGGAAGTGCAGGAGCGAGGCTCCACGCTGTCCCAGGGCGAGCGACAGCTCCTCTCCTTCGCCAGGGCCCTGGCGTTTGACCCCACCATCCTGATCCTGGACGAGGCCACCAGCTCGGTGGACACCGAGACCGAGCTGCTGATCCAGGACGCCCTGCGCGTCCTGCTGCAGGACCGGACGGCCATCATCGTGGCGCACCGCCTCTCCACGATCCAGTTCGTGGACCGGATCCTGGTCATCCACAAGGGCCGCATCCGCGAGCAAGGCACGCACGAGGAGCTCCTGGCTAGGCAGGGCATCTACTATCGGTTGCATCAACTGCAGTATCAGTTGAGCTGACCGGGGACGGGGGATAGAGGATGGGGGTTGGGGATTGGGGGCTAGGGGCTGGGAGTTGGAGATTAGGGGTTGGGGATTGGGGGATAGGTGGATCTGTGGTTTCGTAGATCAGTCGATTAGTTTCGGAAACTGGTCATGAGCGAATGGTCATTATGAATTGGTCATTGGTCATTCAGCGGAGAGGAGCGGAATCATGGCGAAGCCGCGGGTGGGATTCATCGGCGTAGGGACCATGGGCAGCCGGATGTCGCGTTGCCTGCTGCGGGCGGGGTTCAGCCTGACCGTGCACGACCGGAATGCCCGGAAGGCAGCGGAGCTGAAAGAGGCGGGCGCCCAGATAGCGGTCTCTCCCCGAGAGGTGGCGGCAGCCAGCGACGTGGTCATCAGCATGCTGCCGGACACCCCGGATGTGGAGCAGGTGGTTCGGGGGGCGGACGGCCTGCGGGAAGGCCTGCGCCGTGGGATGACCTACGTAGACATGAGCACGATCTCGCCGACGGCCTCGAAGGCCCTGGCGGCGGAGCTCCACGGCCTGGGCATCGAGATGCTCGACGCCCCGGTGACGGGCCAGCCGGTGAACGCGGCGGATGGCACGCTCGGGATCATGGTGGGAGGCAAGCGCGAGGTGTTCGAGCGATGCCGGGAGATCTTCCAGGCCATGGGGAAGCGGATCATCCACGTCGGGCCGAACGGCGCCGGACACACGATGAAGCTGATCAACAACCTGATCGGCGCGACGGTCCTGCAGGTGATCTGCGAGGGGCTGGCCCTGGCCGTGAAGGCGGGTCTGGACCCTCAGCAGGTCTCCGAGGTCACGTCGGCTGGCGGGGCCAAGACCGGCATGATGGAGAGCCGCGGGCCCACCATCTTCGCCCGGAGCTTCGAGAATGTCGGCTTCGCCCTGCGGCTGATGGACAAGGATCTGCGCCTGGTCGCCGAGCTGGCGCGGGACCTCCAGGTTCCCCTGCCGATCGCGAGCGTCGCACGGGAGATGTATCGCTCCGCCATGACGGCCGGCTATGGCAACCTGGACGTCGCCGCCCTGGTCAAGGTCGTCGAGGCGATGGCCCACGTCGAAATCCGGTCCAAGGCCTGATCCAGGTCACATCGCGGCGGCGAAGGTCGCCCGGGGCCTGCGATAAATCGCCAGCCTACTACGACTTCTTCTCCGGCGGGCCACCCGGCACGCCGCGCTCCTTTCGCTCCTGCATCAGCTTCTGCCGGAGCGCTTGACGCTCCTGGTGGTGCTTCTCCCGGAGCGCCCGCATCTCCTCCCGCTGTCGCTCCATCATGGCCTTGGCCTCCGGCGGGAGCTCCCGCTTCATGGGTCGCTCCTGGGATGGCGGCGCGGCCGGTGGCCCCGCCTGGGACCAGACCTGCGCCGGTGGGACGGCGGCGACGAAGCCGACCAGGGCAAGAGTCCGCATGATCTTCATGGTCTCACCTCCTCGGGGCAGCATCGCCCCCATACCCATTGGACAGCGTCGCGCCTCGAACGTTTAGCCCCGCCAGTGCTCTTGAACCGCCAAGAACGCCAAGATTACTCCTGGGATGGGTCTTGTATGGTAGGCGACTGCAATCAGTACTCAGCCTCGTTCCCTGACCATTCACGCATTCGACCCTGCCAAATCTGCGTAATCTGCGTAATCTGTGGTTAAAGTGATCCTGCCCTAGAGGATGCCGGCACCCACCAGGACGCTACGCAGCGTGTCCTTCTGCGCCTCGTTGAGAGGCAGCAGCGGGCTGCGCGGTGGGCCGCCGTAGTATCCTAGCATGTCCAGGGCCGCCTTCAGGCCCGGCACGCCGAATCGGGCGGTGACGGCGGTATTGGGGGCGATCATCCGGAGCTGCAACTCCCTGGCCTCCTCGTGCTTGCCGTACTTGAACAGGCTCACGATGTCGCAGCATTGCTGGGGCGCGATGTTGGCCAGGGCGAGGACTCCGCCGATGGCGCCGAGGCACAGGGCCGGGTACAGGAACCCGGCCGAGCCGGCCAGCACCTGGAAGCCCGGGCGGGCCGAGCGGATGATCTCTCCCAGCTTCGCCAGGTTCCCGCCGCTGTCCTTCACGCCGAGGATATTGGGGTGCTGGGAGAGCGTGATGATGAGATCGGCCGGCATGTCCACGTTGGTATTGGCCGGCATGTTGTAGAGGCTCACGGGGATGGGCGACGCGTCGGCGACGGTCAGGTAATAGTGCGAGAGCCCCGCCGCGTCCATCTTGGACTTGTAATAACTGGGCGTGACGAGGATGGCGACGTCCGCGCCGAGGGCCGCCGCCTTCTTGGTGAGGGCGATGGTGCTATGGGTGGACTCGCACGCCGTGCCGGCCATGAAGAGCTTGGTCGGCGGGATATGCGTGCGGGCGGCCTCGAAGTAGGTCAGCTTCTCCGACTCGCTCAGGTACGGGAACTCGCCGTTGGTGCCCAGGACCACGTAGCCGCTCAGGGGGGAGCGATTCCATTTCTCCAGGTTGGCGGCCAGCGCCTTCAGGTCCAACTCCCCGGTCGCGTCGAAGGGTGTCGGGATGGGGGGGAAGATGCCGGCCATCGAGAGCGGTGGTTTCATGAGACCCTCCTTCGTGTGTGCCCGTGGAAATAGGTGCCGGACACCATTGAGGGACTACGTTCCTGGTTTTGCTTGGCCATGAATCAACTTTTTAGGCTAACTGGGCGGGGCTTCGGGTTTCATCGCGGTGCAGCGGCGGCAAATGGGAGGCCTGTCTTGCGCCAGGCAGCCGTGGTGCACCATCAGTCGGCACTGGGAGCAAACCGGAAATGGTCTCCGCGTCAGGACCGCCCACACTCCTCGCATCTCCTTCCGGCACACCCCGCACCGCCAGGGGACTGACTGCTGGGTCATCGCTCCCTCCTCCTCGGCAAACCGCTGACACCGGCAGTCAGGGTGCAACGTGCAATGTTCGACGTTGAACATCGAACATTGAACCTCGAACGGCCCCGCCGGCGAGAGGGCAGCGGGGTGAGATCAATTCAGCGCCTCCAGGATCGCGCACTTGAGATACTGCGTCTCCTTCGCAGCGAGGAGAATCGGGTGGTCGCTGGCCTGCGTGCGAAGCTCCCGGAGATAAAATTCTCTGTGGGCATCCGCGCCCGATCCTCTGAGCATCCCCAGGAACGTGGGGGAATCCACGTGATACGAACAGGAACAGCTGACCAGGATTCCCCCGGGGGCCAGCAATTTCATGGCGCGGAGATTGATCTCCTTGTAGCCGCGCAGGGCGCCCGCCAGGGCTTCCTTTCCCTTCGTGAAGGCGGGGGGATCCAGGATCAGCATGCCGAACCGCCGCCCCTCCCGGTCGAACGCCCGCAGGGCATCGAACGCATTGCCAATCATGAACGTGCACCGGGACGACTGTCCGTTGCGCTCCGCCGACTGTTCGGCCCACGCGATCGCCTCCGCTGACAGGTCAATCCCGGTGACAGCGGCGGCCCCCCCGGCTGCGGCGCTCAGGCTGAATCCACCGGAGTAACAGAAACAATCCAGAACTTCCCGCCCCGCCGCCAGCCTCTTCACCACCTGGCGGTTCTCGCGCTGGTCCAGAAAGAAGCCGGTCTTCTGCCCCTCCGCCACCTCGACGAAGAAGCTCAGGTCGCCCTCCTGGATCCAGAGGCCGGTCTCCCCCCGGCCCCAGGCGAAGCCCTTGCGGAGTTCCAGTCCCTCCAGCTTCCGTGGGGAGGCATCGTTCCGCTCGTAGATCGCGCGAGGCTGGATTGCGCTACGCAGAGCTGCCAGGATCGTGTCTCGAACCCGTTCCATCCCGGCCGTCAGGATCTGGATGACCAGGAGGTCGCTGTACCGGTCCACGATCAGACCCGGCAGGTGATCCGCCTCGCCAAAAACCAGGCGACACGCATCCGGCCCCTTCACCGAACGACCGCAGCGCGCCACCGCCTCGGAGATGCGGCGTTCGAAGAACGCGGCATCAATCGGTTCCTCGCCTCGGGAGAGCAGGCGGCCGGCGATCTGGGATTTCAGGTTCACCATCGCCTGACCCAGGAAGCGGCCGCGACTGTCACGGACCTCCGCGATGGCGCCGGGCTCGCCCTCGCTCTCGACCCGGGCGATCTCGCTCCGGTAGATCCACGGATGTCCCTCGAGGATTCTCGCCTCTTTTCCGCTGGCCAGCCTCAGGGTGAACATGCCTCACCGGTGGGGATCGGGTGGAGAGATTGCGAAATTCGAATTGCGAAATTCGAAATTGTCGGAGCCGGGACGGCCGGAAGGAAAGCCGAGGAGGCGGGGGAGGATTTCGCCGGCTTTGCCGTGGTGCGATTCGTGGGCGATGGAGGTGAGCGGTGTCGGCTCCAGGTTCACTTCGGCCACGTAGGCGCCGTGCTCCCTGGCAATCATGGGCAGCGACGCGGCCGGCTGGACGACAGCGGAAGTCCCGACCACGAGGAAGACCTCGCAGGATTCGGCAGCGTCGAATGCCCGCCGCAGGGCCTCAGCCGGCAGCGCCTCGCCGAACCAGACCACGTCGGGCCGGAGGGGCGCGCCGCACTCGCATCGAGGAGGGATCTGTCGCAGGGGCACGTCGAAGTTTTCCATGGTTCGCTCGTCCCGAACGCAGCGGACGCGCCACAGGTTGCCGTGCAATTCCACGAGCCGGACACTCCCCGCCTTGCGATGCAGGCCGTCCACGTTCTGCGTGATCAGCAGGAACTCCGGCGCGTCACGCTCCAGTGCCGCGATGGCCTGATGCGCCGGGTTCGGCAGGCATTTGGCGATGAGCTGTCGCCGCCAATCGTACCATTCCCAGACCAGCTTCGGATCCCGGCGGAACGCCTCGGGCGTGGCCAGGTCCTCGGCGCGATGCTGGCGCCACAGTCCCTCCGTCCCCCGGAACGTCGGCACCCCGCTTTCCGCCGAGACCCCGGCGCCCGTCAGGACAGCAACGCGCCTGGCCCGACGCAGCCGCCCTTGCAGTTCGCTTGCTCCACGTTGACTCATAACCTCCTACCGCAGAATCTCCTTTCATAGGCTAGAAAGTAATCCGTTGACAGTTTTTCCTTACCTGAGGCATACTGTGTCGGAGAAAGGAGGGAGCACTCGATGCCCATCGCCGTGATCACCTCAAAAGGGCAGATGACCCTTCCGAAGACCATCCGGGACTCGCTGGCGCTGAAGCCGGCCGACCGGGTTGTTCTGGTCATGGAAGGGAATCATGCCATCCTGTACCCGCTGCGGGGAACGATCCTGGATGCCGCTGCCTCGGTGAAGAGCCCGGCCGGAAAGAAGCCGTTGGACTTCCGCGCTGTTCGTGGGGAGGTACAGCGCCGGATCGCTAAACGCGCCGTCACCCGAGGGCGTTGATGCCCCTGCAGTTCGTGGACACCAATGTTTTTCTGCGATTCCTAACTCGGGACGATCCCGCCAAGTTTGAGCGATGCCGGCGCCTGTTTGAACAAGCTGTTGCTGGTACCGTCGCCCTTCAGACCTCGGAGCTTGTGATCGCCGAAATCGTCTGGACCCTGCTCTCTTACTACGATCTTCCCAAGGCCGTGGTGATCGAAAAGGTCGGCCAGATCCTCAACACACCGAACCTCGCGGTCACAAACCAAGAGGCATTGGTCGAGGCACTTGTTCTGTGGAGCCGTCACAATTGCGATTTCATTGACGCCTACAATGCCGCCCTCATGCGTCGTGGGGACCTGTCCGAAGTGGTCTCCTACGACGCTGACTTCGATCTCCTTCCCTTCATTCGCCGCCACGAGCCATGAGGCGACCCCGACCGACCGTCCCAGTTCACCCCCGGACGCGCTGCTCTGTCTTGTACCGAAACCCCTCGATCCGTTTGAGCAGCGTTCCGTCCACGCCCAGGATGGAGATCGCCTGGCCCTCCCGGATATAGACCCGACCCTGCCTGGCTGCGCGGATCGCGTCCGGGGCAAGACGTCCGCGATTCCACTCGCTGGTCACTCGGGGGACCACGAGGCCAGACACCCGCGAGACCTTCCCATCGGCCTCGTACCGGAAGACGCCGCCGTCCCGTCCCTCGAAGCGCTGCGCCCCCACCCAACCCCCACCGGACGCCCCCTCGGGGATAACCCAGGCCAGGCCCTGGAACCTCGGGATCCGCCAGATGAGCTGACCCTCCAGGGAGAACCTGCTGAGCTGCGTCTGGTTTGCCTCGATCAGGACGAGGCCGCCCGCGTCAACGGCGATATCCGTCGGGCGATTCACGTCCCGATATTCCCGCTCAGTACGTCCGGTGCCGCGGTCCAGGCGGGTCACGCGATGCTGCTCCGGCTCGACCACCCAGACCTGCTGTCCCACGGCGAGGACGATTCGTGGTTTTGACGCGAACGGACCCAGCCGCTGCCCCTTCATCCCTCCCAGGGTCAGCGAATCCACGAAGAAGGGCGGCTGCAGGGGCGACCCCGGCGCACCGACCAGAACCCACACACCGCCTTCCCCCGCGTTGAAACTGACAACCCGGTCGTATTCAATCTGCTGGCCCTGCTGCACCACCTGGCCGTTCTCGCCGATCCGAACGAGGTGAACGGTCGAGTGGCCCCAGGCGTCCTTGGTCACCAGCCCCAGGAGGGTGCCATCCGCGGGGTTGATCGCCCCCTCGACCAGGCGTCCGGCCCCCTCGGCCGAGCCGATCTCCTTTCCCTCACCGTCAAAGAAGAAGACCTCGCTTCGTCCCTGCCGATCCGTGGAAAAACGCCTCGAATCATAGCGTTCCTGCTTGGGCGCGAGCACGATCAGGCGATCCCGGGTCTCGTCATACGCAAAGCTAACCTCGCCCGTCCACCCCCGGCCGATCAAGCGGACGTCGGTGAGGTACCGATGCCCCAGAAATCCCCGGCGGAGGCTGGCCCGGATCAGGCTTGGCCCCGACAGTTGCTCGAGCGCTGCATCCTCGATGGGAATCGAAGCGGGCACATCGAGTTCCACCAGTACGGATGGCTTGCCCACCCGGGCAACCAGCCCACCGCCCCCTCCTGAAAACGATCTCGCCCTGCCCTCACGCTGCACCTTTCCCGGAACGCTGAAGTTGTCCGCACTGAACAGGGGGTCCGCACGCCAGCCTCGCCGTTCGACCTGGGTGATCCGGGGCCGACGACCGGGCTCTGTGGCGAAGAAGACCAGGACCCGCTCGCCGGGCTGGAATCGCTCCGGTGGCACCGTCGCGTTCGTCCCATCCAGATTCAGCGCCGGCTGTCCGGAGACGGCGGCCCCGCGGAATGAATCCTTCCGTGCCTGCGCCTGGGAGATCTCCAGGTCCACCCGCACGCTCGAATCCAGGGCCCGGTTGATCTCCTGGGAGGCCACGATGCCCCCCAGGATCAACACTTGGATCGCGACAATCAGGTACATCGGGCCGCGGCGGGACCGGCGGGGGCGAGAAGTCGAGGTCATGCCAAACCCCCCGCGAACCGCTGGACAAGCCGGCGCCGGATCCGCTCGACCCAGATACCGCCGGCGATCAGGGTGGCCCCGCCGATGATGAAGAAGAGGGACTTGGGCATGGCATCCCAGAAGTACTCGTAGAAGCGGGTGTAGACATTCAGGGCGAAGAACACGATGCTGGTGTTCAGGAACACCGAACTCTCCCAGGCGATCCCCAGGTAGATGCCGGCCGAGGTGAAGAGCGTCAGCAGCAGGATGAACCAGAACTCCCTGGGGCCAGGGGTCCAGGCGATCACGCTGCTCAAGAGCATGAGGGCCAGCAGGAAGAGGACCACCAAGGCGGGCGGATCGGTCATCCTGGTCCGTTGCCAGCGCACGTGAATGAAGACGAGGGCTGCCAGGACGAAGAGGTACGGCCCGATGAGCATGAGCCAGACAGCCACCGGTGCAGACCAGGCTTCCGCGCGGAAGCCCTTTTGCACGTCGAAGATCGAGAGGATGAGCGTGGACAGGTAGATCAACAGGAGACCGACCAGGGCAAAGGGCGCCGCGAAACTGCGCTGCCCCCGCCACCCGTGGATGCCGGCCATCGCCACCAGGCAGGCGCCCAGGCCGATGAAGTGCAGCGGCCGGCCCAGGTAGATCCAGTACCCGCCCCAGAGGTAGCCCACCTCGGCCCCGAACCAGGACACGACCCCGATCAGGCCCAGGAACAGAACCAGCCGGGATCGGACCAGGTAGGCGATCGCGAGCCAGGCAGCGGCATCCATCATCAGGGCCCAGGCATGCTCGGCCGTGAGGTCGTAGATCAGTGCCAGCAGGAGGATATCCACCCCGAACATGACGCAACCCAGGAAGATCAGGGCCAGGCCGAGCTTGGGGAAGTTCCACCGGCCCTCTTGCGTCAGTTCGAATCCCACCAGATAGAAGAACAGCGTGAGGGCGAACAAGCTGGCGATCTTGGCGGCGCGCCCAAACTCGATCCAGTTGCTGGCAAAAAAGATGATCAGGCCGGCGGCCAGGATGATCGCGCCGAGATTAATGAGGATGCTGACGCCGCGGCCCAACTTCCGCTCGTGGACGATGGCCCGCCGGGGCGCCGCCGGGCGCTCCGGTCCCGTCGCTGCCGCGACCTGGGCCAGGAGCACGTCGTACTGCTCCTCACTGATCAGCCCCTGCTCCCGCCACGCGGCCAGGCTTTCCCGCAGAATCCGTTCCCGGCCCCCCGGGGAGATGTCGTGCGCCGACACCTCGTTGGGTTCACCCATCCCCTGCCTCATTCAAGAGTTGAAATGTCAGCCCAGAGAGTCACGCCGCCGCCTTGGTCCACGGGACGTAGGGCAGGTGGTGGGCAAGCGCCACGGGCTGGTTGGTCAGGTGCCCCCGAACGACGTTCAGGCCCTTGGTGACCTCGAGGTTCTCCCGGGCCGCCTGGAGCCAGCCCTTGTCGGCGAGCTGCTGGACGTAGGGGAAGGTCGCGTTGGTGAGGGCAAAGG
>METI01000191.1:14621-14805 GCA_001771285.1 candidate division NC10 bacterium RIFCSPLOWO2_12_FULL_66_18 | reverse complement strand
AATTGGTCATTGGTCATTCGATCCTGATGGTTCGCGATTGACCTGATGAATTTTCCGCCTTGACGGCCCTTGTCGTCCGGGGAGGGACGAGGTGGATTCCCTGCGGGTCGTACAGGCCAATGTTGTGGCGTGCCGCACGTGCCCTCGCCTGGTGGTCTACCGGGAGCACGTGGCGCGGGAGAAG
>METI01000191.1:281-14609 GCA_001771285.1 candidate division NC10 bacterium RIFCSPLOWO2_12_FULL_66_18 | reverse complement strand
CGCGATGAGGAATACTGGGGGAAGCCGATCCCGGGCTTCGGCGACCCCGATGCCCGACTGCTGATCGTTGGCCTGGCTCCCGCGGCCCACGGGGGCAATCGCACGGGCCGGATCTTCACGGGAGACCGGAGCGGCGACTTCCTCACCTGCGCCCTGCATCGCGCGGGGCTCGCCAGCCAGCCCTGGTCCCGCCATCGGCGGGACGGCCTCACGCTCCGGGACTGCTACATCACCGCGGCCGTCCGCTGCGCCCCGCCGGAGAACAAGCCCACCCCGGACGAGTTGGCCACCTGCCGACCCTACCTGGTCGAAGAGATCAGCCTGCTCCGCCGTGTGCGGGTAGTCGTGGCCCTCGGCCGCATCGCCTTCGAGGCGTTCCTGAAGGCGTGGGTCCAGGCCGGACGGTCCCTCCCGTCTCTACGACCCGGATTCGCGCACGGCGCCACGGCTGAGTTGCCGGACGGCGTGCTTCTCCTCGCCTCGTATCACCCCAGCCAGCAGAATACGCAGACCGGTCGGCTCACCGCTGCCATGTTCCAGCGGATCTTTGCTCGGGCTCGGCGGGCATTGACCGGCGCGGCGGACCGCTCACGGAGGAGCAGGCGTCAAAACAGATGAATGGGGGCCCGGCCGCCGGAGCCGCTTGCCAGACACCAGTTCGTCTGCTATATATGCATTCAGATGGATCCCAGGCGGATCGAGGATAAAGCCGAGGAGGATTCCGTGGATGACCCGTTGGCCCAGCGTATCCTGGACATCATCTTCCAAGATCCCGACGTGCGGCGGCTGTACAAGGAGTCGCTGACAGACTGGATCCTGGATACGCAGCCCCGCACGGCACCGCTGGATGCCGCGGCGCTGGTGCAGTACCTGACGGCGCACCAGCCGGACCTCCTGAACCGCCTGAAGATCAACGTGCGGATCAAGGAGGATTTGGCCCGCGCGCTGGAATCCATCGAGCGGAACTGATCTGCCGCACCGCTCCTTCTTCCCCCTCGCCCGGCATCTCCCTGCGCTCTCGCGGTCTGGATTGCCGCTTCGATTTCCATGCACCGTTGGTCCGGCGATGTCTGCCCCGTCGTCGTGGCGTGCGTCAACCGCCGGTACCGCAGGAGAATCGATGGGCGTGAGCCCTGTCGGAATCCCGTTGGATCGTGCCAACGCCCGCGGCCTCCGGAGCGGAGAGAGGGGCTGAGGGCGCCGTGGGGCGACGGCGGGTGCTCCTGGACGTGGATACGGGCGTGGATGATGCCCTGGCCCTCATGCTGGCGATCCGCTCGCCGGAACTGGAGGTCCTGGGGATCACCACGGTGAGCGGGAACGTGCCGGTCGCCCGATCCACGGCCAACACGCTCCTCGCGCTGGAGATGCTGGGGGCGTCAACGATCCCCGTCGTGGCGGGCGCGGCCGCGCCGCTCGCGCGGGCACTCTTCACGGCAGCCGAGGTGCACGGCAGCGACGGTCTGGGCGACGTGACGCACAGATACCCCGCTCCGTTGCGGCAGGCCACCCGGGGCGCAGCCGAATTTCTGCTGCAGATGATCCACCGGCATCCGGGGGGGTTGACCCTGATCGCCACGGGGCCGCTGACCAACGTCGCGACGGCGATCCAGCGGGATGCCGGCGCCATGCGGCGCCTGCAGGGTCTCACGGTAATGGGGGGTGCCATCCGCGTGTCGGGCAACGTGGGACCCACGACGGAGTTTAACTTTGCCGTGGACCCGGAGGCGGCGGCGATCGTCCTCGGGGCGGGGCTGCCGCTCACGCTGGTGCCCCTGGATGTGACGGAACAGGTGATCCTCTCCCGTAAGATGGTGGATGAGGCGGGGAGCGCCGGGACGCTCCAGGGATTCATCCGGGAGATGACGGCGGTGACGATGGCCTTTCACCGGGATCACGAGGGGTTCGACGGGATGTTCCTCCACGATCCGCTGGCTGTGGGAGTCGTGGTGGATCCCTCCCTGGTCCGGGGGCAGCCGATGGCCGTGGCGATCGAGCGCCGGGGAGAGCTGACCGCGGGCATGGCGGTGGCGGACCTCCGGCGGCGGAGCCAGGCCGCCCCGACGGCCACGGTGTGCGTCGAGGTGGAAGCGGCCCGATTCCTGCGTCTTTTTCAAGAGCGGGTTCTCCAGTAGCTCCGAGGACAACTCCCCGGCGAGGTCGCCGCTGGTCTGCGACGGAGTTCGAGCAGCGGAATCGGGGGGCAGCCGGGCTGACTGGCCGGAAGGCAGGCAGATTCTTTCTCCAGAGGTCTGAAGTGGAACAGACACGGAACGTTGGTCCCCCTCCCCTGGCACCGTCCGGCAGCGGGGAGGTGGGCGAGCTGATTGACCGGCTGGTGAAGGCAGCTGGCGGCTCCCCGCACGCCGAGTTCCTGCATGAGATGGTGCAGACCGTCCTCCGCCTGATCGAGGACCAGGCGGACCGCGGGGATGTCAAGATCATGAACGCCGCCCTCCGGGAGCTGGTCCACGCCTTCCGGTTGTTCACCCCATATCGGGGCATCCGGAAGGTGACGATATTCGGCTCCGCCCGGACGACGGAGGATCAGCCGGAATACCGGCAGGCCCTGGCCTTCGCCCACGAGATCAGCCGGCTGGGCTGGATGGTGATCACGGGGGCCGGCGACGGCATCATGAAGGCGGGCCAGGGCGGGGCCGGCCGGGAGCGGAGCTTCGGTGTGAACATCCGCCTGCCCTTCGACCAGCCGGCCAACGAGTTCATCCAGAACGACTCCAAGCTGATCACGTTCAAGTACTTCTTCACCCGGAAGCTCATCTTCGTGAAGGAGACCGACGCCATCGCCCTGTTTCCCGGCGGCTTCGGCACCCTGGACGAGGCCTTCGAGATCCTGACGCTGATCCAGACGGGGAAGAGCAACCCGCTGCCGGTGGTGTGCGTGGATCGGCCGGGCGGCGATTACTGGAAGACCTGGGATGGCTACGTGCGCAACGTCCTGCTGGCGCGCGGCCTGATTGCGCCCCAGGATCTCTGCCTGTACCGGGTCACCGACCGGCTCGACGAGGCCATCGCCGAGGTCAGCGGGTTCTACCGCAACTACCACAGCAGCCGATACGTGGGGGACCGCCTGGTGATCCGCCTTCAGCGTGCGCCGACAGCCGAAGACCTGGATCGCCTCAACCGGCAGTTCCATGAGATCCTGGTGGATGGCGCCATGACAGTGAGCCCTGCCCTGCCAGAAGAGGGCAACGAGGACCCCATTTCCGATCTGCCGCGGCTCGTGCTGCACTTCAACCGCCGCGACGTCGGCCGGCTCCGCCAGCTCATTGACGCCCTGAATCAGCTTCCCACCGCTCCCCCTGCCGCCTGACCGACGGTCCGCGCCAGCGCCCCTGCGCCCGCACCACCCCCCCGGTTCCCCGGCCGTGTAAGTCCCCTCACAGTCCCGCCGCCGTCCAGGGGTGATCATGCTTGAGGAACGCCAGTCAGAATAGTAGAGTCTGCGTGCCTCGACAGGAGGCCAAAGGAGGGGCATCCATGCGCCGGCGACAAATCTTCACGAGCATCGTCCTGTTCGTTGTGGCGGTCTGGGGGGCCGAGGCGAAGGGCGCGACCACCATCACCGGCACGGTGAAGAACGCGGCGGGTCAGCCCGTGTCAGGCCTGGCCCTGATCGAGATCGGCGAGCTGCACGGAAACGTGTGGGGACCGGGCGCCCTGGTGGACAGGCGGGGCGAGTTCAGCATCCAACTCACAAAGGGGGGGCAGTACGGCCTGCACGTCTACTCCAGCGGCTACATCTACCATCCCGAAGCGGTGCTGGTGGAGGAGGGGAAGTCTATCCGAGTCACGATGACCCTGGTTCCCGAAGCGACGCGGGCCAACGATCCGATCATCAAGCGAGTCGGCTTCTTCCCCTGGGAAGGCAACCAGGGCAAGACCACCTACGTAAAGATGGATGTGGCGGATCCCAACAACGACCTTGGCCCCCAGGTTCTCGCGTTCAACGCCAAGACCCGCCGGGCCTTCGCCATGGAGCCTCCCAGGCGGGTTCGGAACCTGAAGGAGAACTTCCCCCAGGGGGTCTACCAGCTCGCCGTGGATACCGCGCAGGCGCCGATTGATCCCAGGGACTGGCATTTCGTCCTCGCCGACCACCAGTGCAACACGACGGACATCCTGGGCTTTCCCCACGAGTCCCAGCCGGGCCGGGTGGTCCGGTGAGAACGGAGGCCCGCCCGGTCTATGCGGAGGTCTGTGATGCCTGACATTTTTTGGGAACCGCCAAGAGGCCAAGAACGCCAAGGAGAGCGGGGCAGAGGGAGAGGCGGAGAGGATTAGCGTCGAGATCCTCGGGCCAGGATGGTCTGGGCGAGCTGTGGCAGGGCGGCGAAGATCGGGAGGGGGGTTCGGGTCTCGGTCGCCGGGATCGGAAGACTGACGATCAGGTGCGGGGCCTCGGGTTGCAGGCCGACGCGCCAGACATCCATTTCGCCGATGGCGCTCATGACCTCCCGCGCCAGTGCCCGCTCGTCGGCGTCCGGGCCGGCGCAGAGCAGGGGCGGCCGCGCGACCAGCGGCTCCTCGCGCCAGCCTTTTTCTCGGATGTCGTGAGCGACCTGGGACGCGCCGCGCCTCCTGGGGTGGTACACCTCGAAGCTCGCGCCGACGCGGCCGTTCAGGGTCACGCCGATCACCAGCCAGTCGCGTCGTCCACCCAGCCGGCCAAAGGCCCAGAGGAAGAAGGTCTCCCGGGGTTCCAGCAGGACGCTGATGCCCAGCCGGACGAAGGGGGGCGTCAGTTGCTCCGCCTCGATCCGGAAGGCGCTCCGCCCTATCCAGCGGATAGAGGCGGTCTCGCCGAAGGGCTGGATGGAGTCGCGCACCTGCCGCACCAGGCTTACGGCCCGCCGGCGGTTGACCTGGATCCCCAGGACGTACCACATCAGCAGGAACGCTGCGAGGCCGATGGCCAGGTCGGTCCCGGTGAACCAGCGCTCCAGCATCGGGGATCAGGGGCTTGGGGTTGGGGGTTGGGGACCAGGGATCTGGGCGAACCAACATCCCACCAATCGCAAATCTGCAATCTTCAATCTGAAATTGCGGGATGTCATCCGGCGCCCGCGAGGTCGGTGAGGTCCTTTTCCCGCAGCATCCGGCGCTTCCAGTTACTGACGGCGGGGACGATGTACGGGAGAAGCCGGAGGGCGTAATAGGGCGGGATCACCGGGACGCCGACGATGTCGCCGAACACGATGAGCACGAAGAGATGTTCCTGGTCCCCGCGCTGCTTCCGGAACATCACGACGGCATCATGCCCGGCAGGAGCATCCTCTCCTTCTTTGGACAAATCAAGCGCCCCCACTCGGCTCGCGACTCTCGGCTCTCCTCCTACCCCTTGACCGCCCCAAAGGTGAGGCCGGTCACGATGTGGCGCTGCACGATCAGCGTGAGGATGATGACCGGCAGGGTGATCATCGTGGCGGCGGCGGCCAGGGGCCCCCAGTTGATCTCCTCGTAGCCGATCATGTTGAACACGGCGATGGGCAGGGTCCGGGTGTTCCGGCCGGCCAGGATCACCGAGAACAGGAAGTTGTTCCAGGAGAAGATGAAGCTCAGGATGGAGGTCGCCACGATCCCCGGCTTCACCAGGGGCACCGCCACCCGCCAGAAGGCCCCGTAGTGGGAGCAGCCGTCAATCAGCGCCGCGTCCTTCAGCTCCGGCGGGATGTCCTCGAAGAACCCGATCATGACCCAGATGATGATGGGCAGGCCCACCACCAGGTGGGTGAGGATGAGCGCCTGGTAGGTGTCCACCATGCGGAGGTTCCGGAACAGGATGTACCAGGGGATCAGGTAGCTGATCCCGGGAATGATGCGGGCGACCAGCATGGTGAGGGCCAGGCCGCGCTGCCGCCAGTGAGCGATGCTGTAGGCCGCCGGCAGCCCGACCGCCAGGCCCATCAGGGTGGAGCCCACGGCCACGACCAGGCTGTTCCAGGTGTAGAGCAGGAACGGATGCTTGGCGAAGACCTCCTGGTACCCCTTGAAGGTGACGGAGAAGCGGAAGAAGCTCGGGGGGTATCCCGCCGCCTCCACCTGCGGCTTCAGGGAGAGGGTGATCATCCAGTAGAAGACGAAGACCGTGGGCAGCATGACGGCGATCACCAGGGCGTAGAACCCCGCCGTCCGGAGCCATTTACGCAGCGTTTTTCCGCTCACCATCCGACCCTCCGGGCATTGATCACGCGGGGCCCCATCCCCCCGGGATTTTTGATTTTGGAGTGCAGATTGCCGATTGCTCAAAATCGACAATCAAAAATCGACAATCGAAAATTGGATCGGGTCCCTCCCCGTGGCATCACCATCCGACTCTCCTGACTTTCATCAGGATGAGGGACGCCCCCATGACGATGGCGAACAGGGCCACCGCCATGGACGAGGCGTAGCCCATGTTGAAATACGAGAAGGCCTGGGTGAACAGCAGGATGTTGATGGTCTCGGAGGCGTTGGACGGTCCCCCCTGCGTCATGACGAAGATGATGTCGAAGGTCTTCAGGGAGTCAATGGCGCGGAACAGGATGGCCACGATGATCGTCGGTCGCAGGAGGGGGAGGGTGATGTACCAGAACGACTGCAGGTCCGTGGCCCCGTCAATGAGGGCGGATTCGTACGGCTCCCTCGGCAGGGCCGCCAGACCCGCCAGGGCGATGAGCATGATGAGCGGGGTCCACTCCCACACGTCCACCAGCGCCAGGGCGTAGAGGGCCGTCCGGCTGCTGTAGGTCCACTTGAACGGGGCCAGGCCGGTCAGGCTCACCAGATAGTTCATCACCCCCAGCGTCGGGTGGTACATCATGACGAAGACTAACGCGATGGCGGTCGGCGTCGCCATCATGGGCAGGATGGACAGCGTCCGGACCAGGCCGCGCCCCCAGAACTCCCGGTTGAACAGCAGGGCCATGGCCACGCCCAGGATCGTCTCCACCGACACCGCCAGGAAGGTGAAGTAGAGCGTCCGGAAGAACGCCTCCCGGAACCTGGGGTCTCCCGTCAGGATCTGCTGATAGTTGGCGAGGGCGATGAACTTGGGCAGGGTCAGGCTCGAGGCGAACCATTCCTGGAGGCTCATCCAGCCGGTGTACAAAACCGGGTAGATGATGATGAGCGCCACCGTGATGGCGGCCGGGGCGGGAAAGAGAAACCGCGCGTTCCGGTGGGCGAACCGCGACAGGCGGACACCGACGCCCAGGGCCGGCTCGGGGGCGGACAGTCGAACGGCGTCAGTGGGATTGGGCATCTGTCGGGTCGCCTCGTCTCCTCCCGCGAAAAAAGCCCGGCCCTCCCGCCATATCGAGAACTCTCGGCGGGAAGGCCAGGCTCTTCCACGTGGTCGGTGGGCTATTTCTCGGTCTTGTCCAGGAGTTCCTGGAATTCCTTGTGGGCCTGGGCGATGACCGTCTCGGACTTGGCCCCCTCGATGGCCTTCTGGATCGCGACGCCGATGATGTCGCGGTACTGCGTGACGTCAATGATCTCCGGGAGGCCGGCGCGGCCGACCTTCAGGCTCTCCAGGTACGCGGTGTACCAGTCGGCCGGCATCTTCGGCTTGGCCTTCACCTCGGGGTTGTTCCAGGGTGTGACGCGGCCGACGCCCACACCCGCCAGCAGCTCGCGGGCCGCATTCTGCTTGTTGGTGGCCCACTGGATGAACAGGAAGGCCGCCTCCTTGTTCCGGCTCTGGGAGGTGATGGCCATGGCATTGGTGAAGGTCGGGGCGACGTGGGCGGCCGGGCCCGCGGGCAGGGCCGCGTAGCCCACCTTCCCCGCGATCTTGGACTTGCTGGGGTCCTCGAACTGGTTGGCGAAGTTCACCCCGTCGTAGTAGATCCCCACCTGCCCCTGCATGAAGGCGGCGCTGCACTCGTACCAGTTGAAGTTCACCACGCCGGGCGGGGCGAAGCGCCGGAGCATCCCGGCGTACCAGTCCATGGCCTTGACCCACTGGGGGGCGTTGAGGGCGGACTTCCCGTCCTTGGTCAGGTACTCCCCGCCCATCGAGTAGATCACCCAGGCCCAGGGCGTGGCATTGGCGTTTTTCAGCCCGCGCGACACGAAGCCGTACATGCCGGGCGGGTTGTGGAGCTTCTGGGCCTGCTCCTCCAGCTCCGCCATGGTCTTCGGCGGTTTCCACCCCTTCTGCTGATACAGGTCCTTGCGGTAGAAGAGCACGAAGGGGTCCACGAAGGTGGGGAGCCCGCTGATGGTCTTGTCGGGCTGCGTCACGTCCGCCCGGGCCCCGGCCGTGAAGTCCCCCCAGTCATAGTCCGGAGCCGTCAGGGTCTTGTCCTCCAGGAAGGCGTTCAAGGGCTGGAACCAGCCCGACTTCCAGGCCCGCCGCTTCTCCACGTGCATGCTGGCGTGCCAGGCGTCTATCCCGCCGGCGCCGGCCGTCATCTCCACCGTGAACTTCTGGCGCCCCTGCACCTCCGGGAGGATCTCGTACTTGACCTTGACCCCGCTGAGGGACTCGAACTCCGGGAGATGTTTCACCATCTCATCCACCCAGGGGTGCTTGTAGAGGAGCAGGAACAGCTCCTTCCCCTTGAAGCGCTGCCAGTTGAATGTCTGGCCGTGTCCCGGGGTGGCGATGAAGGGACCGATCGCCGCCCCGGCGGCGACGGTCGCCCCCAGCCTGAGAACCTCCCGGCGGGTAACCCCGCGAGAACCGATCCCGTTCCGTCGCCGCTGCGTCATGATGTCCTCCCCCTTGTCTGCTCCATCAACACGTCTTCCGCGCCCTCTCCAGACTCACGCAGACCCGTCTCGTCCGTCCTCGGGACAGGCGCCCTCCGAAGCGCCTGTTCCCCACAGGTTACTTCTCGGTCTTGTCCAGAACCTCCTGGAACTCTTTCTGGGCCTGGGCCAGGACCTCGGCGGACTTGGCCCCCTCGATGGCCTTCTGGATGGCCACGCCGATGATGTCGCGGTACTCGGTGACCCCCACGATCTCGGGCAGGCCCAGCCGGCCGATCTTCAGGCTGTCCACGTAGGCCTGCGACCAGTCCACCGGCATCTTGGCCTTGGCCTTCACCTCGGGATCGTTCCAGACTGACGTCCGCGCGCTTCCCACGCCGGCCAGGAGCTCCTTGATCGCGCTCTGCTTGCTGGTGGCCCACTGGGCGAAGAAGTACGCGGGCCCCTGCCGCTTGCTCTGGGCGCTGATGGCCACCGCGTTGCTGAAGATCGGAGAGAAGTGGCCGCCGGGCCCGGCGGGCAGGACGGCGTATCCGACCTTCCCGGCGATCTTGGACTTTTCCTTGTCCTCGAACTGGCTGGCGAAGTTCACCCCATCGTAGTACATGGCGACCTGGCCTTGCATGAAGGCGGCGCTGCACTCGTACCAGTTGAAGTTCACCACCCCGGGCGGGGCGAACCGACGGAGCATCCCGGCGTACCAGTCCATGGACTTGATCGCCTCGGGCGTCTGGATGGAGGCCTTTCCGTCCTTGGTGAGGAAGTTCCCGCCCAGGCTGAAGAGGACCCAGTCCCAGGCCGGGGCGTTGGCGTTCTTCAGCCCGCGCGCCACGAAGCCGTACAGGCTCGGCGGATTGTGGAACTTCTGGGCAAACCCCTCCATGTCTGCCAGGGTCCTGGGCGGCTTCAGCCCCTTCTGCTGGAAGAGGTCCTTGCGGTAGAAGAGGATCCAGGGGTCCACGAAGGCCGGCAGCCCGGAGATGCTGCCGTCCGGCTGGGTCACGGCCTGCTTGGCGCCGCCAGCCATGTCGTTCCAGTCATACTCCGGCGACGTCATGGTCGGGTCCTTCAGGAACTTGCCGAGGTCGGCGTACCAGCCCGACTTCCAGAACCGGCGCTTCTCCACGTGCAGGCTGGTGTACCAGACGTCGATGCCGCCCGAGCCTGCGGTGAACTCGACCGTCAGCTTCTGCCGGGCCTGGATCTCGGGCAGGTCCGAGAATTCGACCTTGATGCCGGTCTGTTTCTCGAAATCCGGCAGCAGCTTCTCCATGGTGTCGGACCAGGGGTTCTTGGTGAACTGGATGAAGATGCTCTGCCCGGCGAACCGCCGCCAGCTGAAGGCGTCCGCCGCCCCCGCGTACCTGAGGACGAACGGCCCGGCGGCGGCGCCGGCGGTCACGGCGGCTCCCAGCCGGAGGATCTCCCGGCGGGTCATCCCGCGTGAACCAACGGCTGGCTGTCTCCGCTGTTTCATGATGGCCTCCTCCCCCTCCTGAATGGCTTTGTCGGGTAGGATTTCTGTGTGCAACCTATCCAGTCGGAACGGACCTGTCAAGTCCCACTTCAGGAGCGTCCCCGGGCGCGATAGACCGCGTGGTTCTCCGGACAGGATCGCACCGGGATCCTCAGGCCAGGTCCCGCTCCAGCGCGAGGACGCGGTCCACCAGGCCGGCAGCGATCCGCTCCTGCACGCCGTCGAGGCGCAGGATCGGCTCGCGCACGACGGGCGTCCGGAAGATGCCTTTGGCCACCAGCACGCGCTTGAAGAACTGGATGGAGATGTCGATGTGCTGATTGGCAAAGGCCAGGATGGGCAGCAGCCGTTCGAAGAGGTGCCGGGCGCCCTCCCGGTCCCCCGCCCTATGCCGGGCCATGATCGCCCGGTAGATGGCGACCATGCTTCCCTCCGGCATGAAGGCGTGGACGCCCCGCTCCAGCCCGTCCGGCATCTGGGTCACGGCCCACCCGCCCGAGACGTGCAGGCGGCCGCCGGTGGCCGCCAGGATCCGGGAATACTTGGGGCCGGCCGGCATTGTCTCGACCTTGATGCAGCGGAAGGTGGGCAGCTCTTCGAACAGCTCGCAGATGAGCGCCAGATCCATCCCGCCCCCGCGCCAATCCAGGTCCTGGATCATCAACGGCAGGTCCACGCCGCGGGCCAGGGTTCGGAAATACGCCCGGAGTTGGCCGCCGTCGGCCCCGATCGCTTCGGGCGCTTGGGCCAGGATCCCGGCGGCCCCGTGGGTCGCCGCGTGGCGGGCCAGTCCCAGGCTCTCCTCGGCGCTTCCCGTGCTCACCCCCACGAAGACCGGGACCTTCCCCCGCGCCTGGTCGAGGACGATCTCCACCATCGCCCGTCGTTCGTCCGGGGTGAGCCTGTGGACCTCGCTGGCCACGGCCGGGCAGATCACGCCGACTGCTCCCGCCTGGATGACGTGGTCCACGAGTCGCCGCAGCGAGTCGGCATCCAGCGTTCCACCCTCATGGAAGGGAGTCTGGAGGATCGGGACGATGCCGTCCAGCACGTAGCGGGACTTTGGGGTCATGGTCAGAGAGGGGGACCGCACCCAGCCATGCGCGTCGCGACCCTAGCGGAACCCGAAGAGCCTCGGCAGCACCAACACCACCTGGGGAACGTAGGTGACCACGATCAGGGCCGCCACCATGGGCCACAGGAAGGGGAGCGTCGCCCGCACCACCCGTTCGAAGGAGATCTTGGCCACCTCCACGGTCGCGTAGAGCACGACACCGACGGGAGGCGTGATGAGCCCGATCACGGTATTGAGGACGAACAGGACCCCGAAGTGGACCCGGTCGATGCCCAGCCGGTCGAGGATCGGCAGGAAGATGGGGACCACGATGACCAGGATCGAGATCCCGTCGAAGAAGCACCCCATGATCAGGCCCAGGATGTTGATGAGCAGGAGGACAACCGCCGGGCTGGAGGTCGTCGAGAGGATGAACTCGGCAAAACGCTGTGGCACCTGCTCCCGCGCCATGATCCAGGCGAAGAGCGAGGCCGTCGTCATGACGAACACCACGACGGCCGTCATGTCCACGGTCTCCCGGAGCAGGCGGAGGAGATCGCCGGCTCCCAGGCAACGATAGACCAGGACCCCCAGGAACAGCGTGTAGAAGACGGCGACCACCGCCGCCTCGGTAGGGGTGAAGATCCCCAGGCCGATTCCCCCCAGGAGGATCGTCGGGGTGAGGAGGCCTGGGATGGACAGGAGGGAGGCTCGCCACAGTTCCCGCAGATTCGCGCGCGGCTGCAATGGGTAGTTTCGCCGGACGGCCATCACATAGGAGTAGGCCATCATGAACAGGCCCACGAGGACCCCCGGGATGACGCCCCCCAGGAACAGCGCCCCGACCGAGGTGCTGGCCAGGACGCCGTACACCACCATGGCGATGCTGGGCGGGATGATGGGGGCGATGGTGGAGGACGCCGCGGTCACGGCCGCGCTGAAGTCCACGTCGTATCCATTGTCCACCATCGCCTTGATCTCCATCGCCCCCATCCCGCCCACATCCGCCACGGCGGCCCCGGACATGCCGGCGAAGATCATGCTGTTCAGGATGTTCACGTGCGCCAGCCCACCCCGGATGTGGCCCACCAGGGCTTGTGCAAAGCCGAAGATCTTGTCCGTGAGCCCCGCCTCGTTCACCAGCTTCCCCATCAGGATGTAGAACGGGATGGCCAGGAGGGGAAACGAGTCGGCGGCTGCGGACATGCGCTGGGAGACGGCCAGCAGGACCTCGCCCCGCGCGATGAGAAATCCCAGGGAGACGATTCCCAGGGAGAAGGCGATGGGGACCCGAAGCGCCAGGAGCAGGAAAAAGCAGGCGAAGAGCAGCAAGATCAGCATGCGCGACCGCCGTCGGTACGGCCCGTGACGTGCCGCCAGAGGGCCCCGAGCATGACCAGGACCATGGCCGCCATTCCCAGGAGGATGCCCAGGTAAACGAACGTCCACGGGATGAGGAGCGCTGCCGTGGGGACCGTCCACACCAGGATGGCCAGACGCACGCTCTGGATGAGGACGATCCCCACGAAGGCGAGCAGCAGGGTGTCCGCCAGCATGGCCACCCCTCGCCGGAGGAGAGGCGGGAATTTCTCGACGAAGAAGCTCACCTGGATGTGTCCCTCGCGCCGGAGGACGATGGCGGCGCCGAGGAAGACCAGGTAGATGAAGAGGTAGCGGGCCAGCTCCTCGGACCAGAAGAGGGAGTGGTTCAGGACGTATCGGGCGAAGATCTGCGCCCCCACCACCAAAAGCAGCGCGGTCAGGAGGGCCAGGGTGGCCCCGTCCAGGATGCGGTCCACCGCCCGCAGCAGCCCCGACATCGGACAGGCCGTCTCAGCGGATCGCCGCGATCCGCTCGTACAGGCCCTTGCCCCACTTCTCTTCCAGCTTGGGGATGGCCGTCATGGACGCCTTGCGGAAGGCCTCGACGTCCGGCGTGATGACCGTCATCCCCTTCTTCTTGAACTCGTCCACCAGGGACTGTTCCTGCTTGATCAAGAGGTCGTTGCTGAAGGCGATCCCCTCGTCCACCGCCTCCTGGAGGATCTTCTGGTCGCCCGGCGACAGGCTCTTCCACAGCGTGTCGCTGATGGCGTGGAACTGGGGGACCATGATGTGGCCGGTCAGGATGAGGTACTTCTGCACCTCGTAGAATTTTCCCGAGTTGATGGTGGGGATGGGATTCTCCTGGGCGTCCACCGTCCCCTGCTTCAGCGCCAGGTAGAGTTCGGCAAAGGCCATGGGCGTCGGGTTGGCGCCCCAGGCCCGCGCCATCTCCAGGTACAAGGGCACCTCGGGGACCCGCAGCTTCATGCCCTTGACGTCCTCGGGCTTGTGCACCGGCTTGTTCGCCGTGAGATGCCGCACCCCGTAGTAGAGGACCCCCAGCGAGCGCAAGCCTCGCTTGGCCACCAGCTCGTCCAGCATCTCCTGGCCGATGGGGCCCCGCATCACCGTGTACATGTGATTCACGTCGCGGAAGAGATAGGGGGCCTCCATGATGGACAGGCGGGGCGCCCACTGGCTGAACATGGCCGCCCCCTCGGTGGCCATGGCCTGGCTGCCGAAGACCACCGCCTCGATCATGTCCTTGCCCGTGCCGAGCTGGGCCGACGGGAACACCTGGAGCTGGATCCGATTGTTGGTCTTCTGGGTGACGATCTCGGCCGTTTTCTTCATGCCCAGGACGAAGGGGTGCTCGGGCTGCAGGACGATCCCCCACTTCATGACCAGCGGCTTGTCCTGGGCGAGCGCCCCCGGCCCGACCTGGAGGAACGCGAAGCCAACCAGCAGCGCGATCATCAGCCGGAACCTCATTGCAGCGACCTCCTTTCCCTGTGGATGCATCGTGCGGTGCATTCCTCTCATCCCGAACAGTGCAGGTCAACCGCAAAGCACGCGAAGCACGCAAAGGAACTGCCCGTATTCCCTGATTGGCGATTGTCGATTGGCGATTGTCGATTTTCAAATCGGCAATCGGAAATCCGCAATCGAAAATTGGCGAGGCGCGCCGCGGAAGATTTGGGTCCGGCAACTCCTCTGACCTGATGAGAGTTGGCGACTCTTTGCGATCTTTGCG
>METI01000191.1:0-202 GCA_001771285.1 candidate division NC10 bacterium RIFCSPLOWO2_12_FULL_66_18 | reverse complement strand
CGGAGAGACGGCGCGCATGGGTGAGCATAAGGCATTGCTCCCCTGGCAAGGGGGGACCCTGCTCGAATTCCAGGTCGAGCAGCTCCTGGCCGGCGGGATCGAGCGGGTGATCCTGGTGCTGGGGCACGAGGCAGAACGAATCCAGAGCGCAGTCCCCGCACTCCCCCGAACCACCATTGTTGTAAATCCGGAATACGCCACG
>METI01000190.1:0-16537 GCA_001771285.1 candidate division NC10 bacterium RIFCSPLOWO2_12_FULL_66_18 | reverse complement strand
TAGTTCCGTGAACCCCCTTGACGGCGCGCTGTGCGCGCCCACCATCATTGGTCATTGGAAATTGGTCATTGGTCATTTGATCCGGAGAATTCACGGGTCTGTTCGTGAATAATGCGGGTTAGTGGGACACCAGGAGTGAAAAGACAATGGCGACACCGAGACTCTGCCTGAACACGATCACGATTCCGGGATCCCTCCCGGAGCAGGTGCGGGCCGCGGCCGCAGCCGGGTTCGCCGGGATCGGCATCTGGGAGAAGGACGTCCAGGAGTGCCCCGGCGGTATCCCCGCGGCCGGAAAGGTGGTCCGTGATGGCGGGCTGGCGGTGCCGGAGTTCCTGGTCCTCCGGGAGTTCCAGGGAGTGACGCCGGAGCGGCGGGCGCAGGCCTTCGCCGAGGCGGAGGCGCTGTTCGGGCTCATGCGGGGGGTCGGGACCGACACCCTGCTGGCCTGCGGGACCACGGCAGCGGGAACCGACCGGGACCTGGACGCGGCCGCTGCCGACCTTCGCGACCTGGGGGACCTGGCGGCCCGGCACGGGATGCGGATCGCCTACGAGTTTTTGGCGTGGGCGGCCTGGATCAAGGACATCGCGACCGCCTGGGAGGTGGTCCGGCGCGCCGACCGGGAGAACGTGGGACTGATCCTCGACACCTTCCACATCTTCATGGCCGGGTCGCGCCTGGAGGACCTGGAGCCGATCCCGCCCCACCGGATCTTCATGGTGCACCTGGTGGATGCGCCTGCGATGGCCCTGGACGTCCTGCAGATAAGCCGGCACCACCGGGTGTTTCCGGGTGAGGGGGTGTTGCCCATCCCGGACCTGGTGCGGCGCCTCCAGGCCAAGGGGTACACCGGGTTCTACTCGCTGGAGATCTTCAACGACGAATACTGGAAGCGGGAACGGGGGGCCCTGGCCAAGGCCGGGATGGCCTCCCTTCAGAGACTGTTCGACGGCGTCACGGGTCGCCGTTAACCCGAATAATTCACGAACGGACCTGTGAATTCTCCGGATCCAAGATCCAATGACCAATGACCAATTTCCAATGACCAAAAAGGGGAGCGCACATGAGCAAGACCGATGGGGTAGGAGGACTCACGGATCTTCAGGAAACCGCGCTAGAGGTGCGGGAGCCGATCGCCGTGGTTCGCTTCAATCGCCCGCAGGCCCTGAACGCCACCACCCCCCGGATGCACGCGGAATTCGTCCGGATCTTCACCGCCATCGGGAACGATCCCAGCGTGCGGGTGGCCATCCTGACCGGAACCGGGGACAAGGCCTTCTGCGTCGGATCGGACATCAAGCGGTTCACGACCCTGGATTCCATCGCGGGCGGCCTGGCGGAACCCCAGGGGCCAGAGCAGAACCGGTACCTGGAGATTGCCGTCATCGAGGGGCTGGGGAAGCCGGTCATCGCGGCCGTCAACGGGCATTGCCTGGGAGGCGGGATGGAGATCGCCATGGCGTGCGACTTCATGATCGCCTCGGATCGCGCCACTTTCGGGCTGCCGGAGGCCAAGCTCGGCCTCTTCCCTTCCAACGGGACCCAGCGCCTCGCCCGGCTGATCGGCCGGAATCGGGCCCTGGAGCTGATCATGACCGCCGCCATCATCCCGGCCGCCGAGGCCGACCGCATCGGCCTGGTGAATCGGGTGGTGCCCCACGCGGAACTCATGGCCGAGACGGAGCGGGTGGCCCGAACCATCGCGGCCCAGGGGCCGGTGGCCCTCCGCGTGACCAAGGAATCCATCATCCGGGGGTTGGAGATGCACATGCAGGACGCGTCCCGGGAAGACGAGTACCGCCACGCGATCCTGTGCACCACGGAGGACCGCCTGGAGGGGGTTCAGGCCTTCAAGGAGAAGCGGCCGCCCAGGTTCAAGGGACGCTGAGCCTGGCCATCGGCCAATCCGGCGATTGGGCAGTCAGGCAATGTGGCACCTGGCCAACATGGAACCCCGGATTGCCACGTTGCCGGGGTGCCTGATTGCCAATAGCGAGCGCTGACAAGGAGTGAAGATGAAGGCAGTCGTGCTGCGAGCCTATGGCGGACCGGAAGAGCTGAAGCTGGAGGAGCTGCCGCGGCCGAGCCCGGCCCCCGACGAAGCGCTGCTCCGCGTCCGGGCGTGCGGGGTGTGTCACCTGGACATGATCGTCCGCTCGGGGATGCGGTCGCGCCCCAAACTGCCGCTCGTCATCGGCCACGAGCTGTCGGGAGAGATCATCGAGGTGGGCGCGGCCGTCACGGACTTCGCCCCCGGCGACCGCGTGGCTTCCATCAACTACCAGGTCTGCGGCGAGTGCAAGTGGTGCCGCGTGGGCCGGGTGTCGCTGTGCATGCACCCCCGGGGCGAGATCGGCCAGGTCCGCCAGGGCGGCTATGCCGAGTACGTCGCCATCCCCCGCGCGAATCTGGTCCGGATCCCCGACGGTCTGCCTTTCGAGCATGCCTGCCTGGGGGCCTGCTGCTTCGCGCCCCCCTACAAGGCGGTCCGCCAGGTTGGCCGGGTGCGGCCCGGAGAGACCGTGGTGGTGACCGGGGCCAGCGGGGGCCTGGGGATGGCGGCGATCCAGATCGCGCGCGTGTCCGGCGCCCGGACTATCGCGATCACGACGTCCCAGGCGAAGGTGGAGCGGCTCAAGGCGCTGGGGGCGGACGAGGTGATCGTCAGCCGGGACGGCACCTTCGGGGACGACGTGCGGAAGCTCACCGGCGGGATCGGGGCGGACCTGGTGGTGGAGACGGTGGGCGGCGCCGTCTTCCCGGGCCCGCTGCGGAGCCTGGCGCGTGGCGGCCGGTACGTCGTCATCGGGGAGCTGACCGGAAAGCCGGTGGAAATCAACCTGGCGCTGGTGATCCTGAAAGAGTGGGAGATCTACGGCGTGGAGAGCGCCTCGCGCGAGGACCTGAACGAGATCCTCCACTTCATGCACCGCACCGCGCTTCAGCCGACCATCTGGAAGACGATGCCGCTCGACGCGGCAGCCGAGGCGCACCGCCAGCTCACGAATCGCGAGGTGGTGGGCCGCATCATCCTGAAGCCCTGACCCCCGGCTACCGCTCCGGCGGAGACGCCCCGACGACAGGTGAACTCGTGGAAGATACCTCGAAGCCCCGGCGACCCCTGGACGGCATCCGGGTCCTGGATTTCACCCGGTTCCTGGCGGGCCCCTATCTCACCCGGGCCCTGGCGGTCATGGGGGCGGACGTCATCAAGGTCGAGCGCCCGCCCCACGGGGATGAACAGCGGGGGCATCCCCATTTCCTCCAGGGCCAGTCGGGGTACTTCCTCCAGCAGAACCACGACAAGCGCGGCGTGTGCATGGACCTGAAGCGGCCCGAGGGGCAGGCGGTGGCGCGCGACCTGGCTGCGGCCTCGGACGTCGTCGTGGAGAACTTCCGGCCAGGCGTCATGGCCCGCATGGGACTGGACTACCCGGCCCTGTCCGCCCTCAACCCGCGCCTCGTCTACTGTTCCGTCTCCAGCTTCGGGCAGGACGGTCCCTACGCACAGCGCCCCGGGTACGGGATCATCGCCGACGCCTTGAGCGGCGCGCTGCACATCACCGGGTTCCCGGACCAGCCCCCGCCGATCATCCGGATGCCGGTGGCGGATACCCTGACCGGGATTCACGGCGTCGCCGCGGTCTGCGCCGCGCTGTACGCCCGCGAGAAGACCGGCGAGGGACAGCACATCGACATCGCCCTCCTGGACTGCATGTTCTCCCTGCACGAGTATGCGATCCAGGAGTATCTGTTGAGCGGTGGGGAGGTGGAGGCGACCCGGGTCGGCAGCGGGCTGCCGGGGTCGGTGCCCTACGGGGTGTTCGCGGGGCGGGACGGCTGCCTGGTTCTGGGTGCGCCCTCGGATCAGAACTGGGCCCAGGTCTGCCGGGCCATGGGGCGCCCCGAGCTGGCCACGGATCCGCGCTATGCATCCAACGCACAGCGGTCCCGGCACCGCGACGAGGTGTATCGCCTGGTCCAGGACTGGGTGATGGCGTCCCCGTCCATCGCCGACGCGCTGCGACGGCTCGAGGAGGCCGGGGCCCCCTGCGCCCGTGTCCAGACCATCCGGGAAGTGGTGCACGATCCCCAGATCGCGGCCCGCGGCATGATCGTCGAGATGGAGCACCCGACGGCCGGCAAGGTGCGGCTGCCGAATCTGCCGTTCCACTTTTCCAAGGCGGATGTCTCGCCGCGGCGTCCGGCGCCGCTCCTGGGCCAGCACAACCACGAGGTGCTGCGGGAAGTGCTGGGGTATTCCGAGGAGCAGGTCGCCAGCCTAAAGCGGGCCGGAGTCCTGTACGCGGCATCGACGACGTGAGTGCGGCAGGCGCGCCCGGCCGGAGCGACGGACGCGCTCCTGCGCGATTTCGTGGAAGAAGCCAGTTGAGGCATCGGCAATTGGTCGGCGCAGTTCCAGCAAACGGGATAGGCGGCGGTTCCATGCCCAGCCACGTTATCGACTTCGTGCTGTTCGGCGACCAGTTCTCCACGCCGGAGATCCGGGCCGTCTTCGACGAGCGGGCCATGATCCAGCTCTGGCTGGATGTCGAGGCGGCACTGGCCGCCGCGCAGGCGGAGCTGGGCATCATCCCGGCCGAGGCCGCCGAGGCGGTGGCGCGCGCGGCGACGGTTGACCAGCTCGACTTCGCCAGCCTGAAGAAGGAGCTGGGCGTGACGGCGCACCCGCTGGTGCCCATCGTGCGGGCACTGGCGCGGAATGCCGGGACCCACGGACGCTGGGTGCACTGGGGTGCCACGACCCAGGACATCCTGGACACCGCCATGGTGCTCCAGCTCAAGCAGACCCACGCGATCCTGCGCCGCGATCTGCTGGCCCTCGTCGGGGTCCTCGGCGAGCTTGCCGGACAGCACCGGGACACGGTGATGGCGGGCCGGACCCACGGCCAGCAGGCGCTGCCCATCACCTTCGGGTTCAAGGTGGCCGTCTGGATCGCCGAGTGCCTCCGCCAGATCGCGCGGCTCGACGAGGTCGCCCCGCGCCTCTTCACCGGCCAGCTCGCCGGCGCGGTGGGCACGCTGGCGGGTTTCGGACCCCTGGCCGAGGCGGTACAGCGGCGGACGCTGGAACGGCTGGGGCTCGGCGTCCCCTCCATCGCCTGGCATGCCTCGCGGGACGTGATCACGGAGTTCGTGACGCTCCTCGCCCTCATCGGCGGCACCCTGGCCCGCATCGCCAACGAGGTCATCCAGCTCCAGCGGTCCGAGGTCATGGAGCTGGAAGAGCCGTTCGCGCACGGGAAGGTCGGCAGCTCGACCATGCCGCACAAGCGCAACCCGTCCCACGCGGAGCGGGTGGTGGCCATCGGCCGGATGCTCCGCGGCCTCGCCGCCACGGCCCTCGAGACCATGGTGGCGGCCCACGAACGCGACATGAGCGTCGGACGGGCGGAGTGGGCGCTGGTCCCGGAAGCCGGCTGCCTGGCGGCCGCGGCGACGCACTGGACGCTCGTCATCGCCCGCGGGATGCGCGTCAACGTCGAGCGGATGCAGGAGAACCTGGACCGGCTCGGCGGGCTCCTGCTGTCCGAGCCGGTGATGCTGCAGCTCGGCCTTGCGATCGGCCGCGACGCGGCCCACGACCGCGTCTACGAGGCGGCCATGGCCGCGTTCGAGGGGAGGGGGCGCTTTCGGGATCTGCTCCTGCAGGACCCGGGAATCGCCGCGGTCTTGTCCTCCCAAGAGCTCGAGCGACTGCTGGAGCCCGGGGCGTACACGGGCCTGGCGGGGGCCATCGTGGACCGGATCGTCGCCGAGGCGCGTCGTGTGACGGGGGAGAGCGAGAGGGCCGCTTCCCAGGAGGCACGACCGTGAGGGAGACCATGCCAAAGATCCTCGTCGTTCAGGGCGCGAATATGAACTGGCTGGGCAAGCGCCAGCCCGAGCACTACGGCTCCACCTCGGCGGCGGAGTTGGATGCGATGATCCGCCGGCACGCAGAGGTCAAGGGGTACGAGGTGGACATCTTCTACACCAACACGGAGGGCGCTGCCATTGATCGGATCTACCAGGCGGTGGAGGCGGGCGTGGACGCGCTGGTGATGAATCCGGCCGGGTTCACCTTCAACGGGTACGCCCTGGCCGACACGGTCCGGAGCACGCGGATCCCGTACGTGGAGGTCCACGTGTCCAATCTCTTCGCCCGGTACCCGAAGGAGATGACCTCGATCCCTGGCCCGACTGCCCAGTGTGTCATCATGGGACTCGGGGTCCAGGGCTACATCCTGGGGCTGGAGGCGGCGCTGCATCTCATCTCCCAGAAGGCTGGGTGAGCGCCCTGAGATGAGACCGGTCGCCGGAATCCTCTGCCCGGCGGACGGGAGTATGCGTGGGTAGCCTGGTGCGCGTCCGGTTGTTTGCGCCGTTCGACCGGTTGTGCGGCCGGAGGGATGTGGTCGCGGAATTCTCCGGCACGCCCAGACTGGCCGACGTGCTCCTGCGGTTGGTTGAACAGCACCCCGCACTCGGGGGGTACATCCTGAAGCGGACGGGGCATGGCCCGGTAGACTTCGAGAACTATTTCCTGGCCTGCGTCGGGGAGACTATCGTGCTGCCCGAAGACATGATCCCGGATGGTACAGAGGTCAAACTCTTCGTCCCCCACGCGGGAGGATGACGCCGGCCATGGCGCAACGGAACATTTCAAAATGACGATGCTCCCCGGCGGCTACATGGGAAAGATCCTCCAGGTGGACCTGACCACCCGGCGCTCCCGCACCGAGCCCCTGGACCGGACCCTGGCGGAACAGTACTGGGGCGGCCATGGGTTCGGCATCCGCCTCTTCTATGATCTGGTGGATCCGGCCGTGGACCCGCTGGCCCCGGAGAATCCCCTGATCTTCGCCGTCGGCCCGTTCGTCGGGACGCCCATCCCCCTCTCGGGCCGGCACTCGGTGGTGGCCAAGTCTCCCCTCACGGGGATCTGGGGCGAGGGGGACGTCGGGGGCAAGTGGGGGATGGCGCTGAAGGCCGCCGGCTACGATGTCCTCATCGTCACGGGCGCGGCGGACCGCCCGGTCTATCTCTGGATCAGCGAGGACGCGGTCGCCATCCGGGAGGCGGGGCACCTGTGGGGCCTGGACGCCTTCGCGGCGGAGGAGACCATCCGGCGCGAAACGCACGCCAAGGCAGTCACCGGGACGATCGGGGTGGCCGGCGAACGCCTGCTCCCGATCGCGGCCATCGTCTTCGACGGCCACGACGCGCGCATGGCGGGCCGGGGCGGACTCGGCGCGGTCATGGGAGCCAAGCGGTTGAAGGGGATCGCGGCGTACGGACGGGGCGCCACGCCGGTCCGGGATCCTGCCGCGCTGAAGCAATCCATCAAGGCGGTGGCGGGCGACATCGTCCAGCGCACGATGGCCCTGAAGGACTTCGGGACCGCCGGCGGCGTCCTGCCCTCCAACGAGCTGGGGGACTTGCCCATCCGGAACTGGCGCGGGGGGCTGTGGACGGAAGGGGCGCAGCGGATCTCCGGCCAGCGGATGACCGAGACCATCCTGAAGGGGAAGTACTACTGCGGCTCGTGCATCGTGGGCTGCGGCCGGGTGGTCGAGGTGGACTCGCCGGCTCACGGCAAGATCGCGGGGGCCGGGCCGGAGTACGAGACCCTGGCCGGCTTCGGCTCTATGGTCCTGGTGGACGATCTGGAGGCCCTGGCGCTGGCCAACGAGTTGGCGAACCGGGCGGGGATCGACACCATCTCCGCCGGGAACATCGCGGGCTTTGCCTTCGAGGCGTTCGAGCGGGGCCTGATCACACAGGCGGATACCGGCGGTCGGGAGCTTCGCTGGGGGGACGCCGATGCGATGCTGTGGCTCGTTCGTGCCCTGGGAACAGGGGAGCCCGAGATGGCGCACCTGCTGGCGCACGGCGTGCGCCGGGCCGCCGAGGCGCTGGGCGGCGGGGCGGAGGCCTTTGCCGTTCACGTGAAGGGAATGGAGCCCCCGTTCCACGACCCGCGGGCCTTCAGCAGCCTGGCTGTTGGCTACGCGACGTCGCCCAACGGGGCCTCCCACTGGGCGGCCACCCACGTGATCGAGGGGAAGGTCGCGCTCCCCGAACTCGGGTACCCTAGCCAGGTCGATCGCTTCGCCACCGTGGGGAAGGGAATCCTCACCGCGAAGATGCAGGATTACATCGGCACCTTCCACACCCTTCGCCTCTGCCGGTTCCTCATCCGGATCGGTGCCAGGCCGGTCCTGGACTGGTATCGCCACGTGACCGGGCGGGAGGTGGATCTGGATGAGCTGATGCGGGTCGGCGCCCGGATGTCAAACCTCAAGCGAGTCTTCAACGTTCGCTGCGGAATCACTCGAAAAGACGATACGCTGCCGCCTCGGCTCCTGAAGGAACCGCGGCCCGAGGGTGGCGCCGCCGGCTATCTGCCAGACCTGGAGACCATGCTGGCGGAATACTACGACTACCGGGGCTGGAATGCCGACGGGGTCCCGCGTCCGGAAACGCTCGAGCGGCTCGGGCTCGGCAGCGAGGTGGCTGATCTGCCGCGTGCGGAGCCATCGGGCATCGCTGCTCCGGAAACCAGAACGGAAGCTGGAGGACGCCGGGCGCCATGATCCCCCAACTGTTCGTCGGCGGCCTCCTGTCCGGTGCCATCTATGCCCTGGCGGCCATGGGATTCGTCCTGCTCTGGCAGGCGAGCCGAACGATCAACTTCGCCCAGGGGGAGTTCATCATGCTTCCGGCCTTCGGCGTCGTGCTGTTCCAGGAGGTCCTGAAGCTTCCCTTTCCCGCGGCGGTGGGCCTCACGGTGCTGGGCTCCATGGCCATGGGGCTGGTGGTCAAGCAGTTCATCGTCCAGCCGCTCCTGCGACGGGACATTCTCGCCATCGTGATCGCCACACTGGGGATCGCACTCTTCGCGCGGAACTTCATCATCGTGTTCTGGACGGCCGACCCGATCTTCTACCCGAGCATCTTCAGCACCAAGCCGTGGCGGTGGCGGGAGGTGGTGGTGAGCCCCGAAGACCTGTGGGTGCTGGGCCTGGTGAGCCTCCTGATCCTGCTGGTGCAGATGCTCATCCGGCATACCAAGATGGGATGGGCCATGCAGGCCATCGCACAGAACCGCGAGGTGGCTCGAGTCGTGGGCATCAACGTGTCCCGGACCATGGCCCAGGTCTACCTCTTGAACGGGTTGATGATGGGCATCGCCGCCGTAATGATTGCGCCCATCTACTTCGTGCAATACAACCTCGGGATCAGCCTGGGACTCAAGGCCTTCTACTCGGCGGTGATCGGGGGGTTCAACCAGGTCAAGGGCGCGTTGTTCGGGGGGTTCCTGGTCGGCCTGCTGGAGACGTTCGGCGCGGCATACGTCTCGACGGCGTATCGCGATGCCTTTGCCCTCGTGGTCCTGATCGGCGTGCTGCTGCTCAAGCCTGAGGGGATCTTTGGGATCAGGGAAGAGTAATCGTCGCGTCCTTGAGTATGGCGCCCTCATCGCCGGACTGACGGCGGTGGGGCTCTTTCCGCGCGTGGCGGGGGACTATCCCCTCTACCTGGCCAACCTGACAGGGGTCTACCTGATCGGTGCCATCGGCCTGAACATCACCCTGGGATATGCCGGCCAGGTCTCCTTAGCCCACGCCGCCTTCATGGCCATCGGGGCCTACACGACGGCTCTGCTCACGCTGAAGGGCGTGTCCTTCTGGGTGGCCATGCCGCTGGGCGCGCTCCTCGCCGGGGGCTTCGGATTCCTCCTGGGATTCCCGGCGCTCAAGGTCCGTCACCATTACCTGGCCATGGTGACCATCGGGTTCAACGTCCTGGTGTACCTGGTCCTCCGGAACGAGAGCGAGATCACCGGGGGGATGACCGGCTTGCGGAACATTCCCCGGCCGGGAATCCTGGGGGTTCACCTGGGGGCCGACCGCGACTACTTCTACGTCATCGCCGCCACCGCGACGCTGTTCGCCGCCTTCTACCGGTTCCTGGTTCGGTCGAAGTGGGCGCGGGCCTTCCGGGCCATGCGGGAGAACGAACTCCGCGCCGAGGTGGTCGGCGTGAGCCTGCGAACCTACAAGACGATGGCCTTCGCCATCGGTGCGGCCTACGCCGGGGCCAGCGGGGCCCTGCTGGCCTGCCTGCTGCGGTACATCGATCCCAGCTCCTTCGAGCTGGACCGCTCGTTTCAGTTCCTGATCATGGTGGTCGTGGGGGGACCGGGATGGTTCGCCGGCCCCCTGGTCGGGGCCGGGATCGTGACCTTGCTTCCGGAACTCTTGCGGGCGACCCAGGCAGTTTACTTGATGTTGTTTGCCGTCCTGCTCATCCTCATGCTCATCTTTTCCCCGGCCGGCCTGGTTCCCGCCCTGGACCGGATGGGACGGGTGTTGCTAGGATGGGAAAGGCCGCGGCCGGCGGTGCCAGAGGTAATGCGGGAGGAGACCGATCGGACCTGATTGCTTGATAAGACGAACGCCGATCGGAAGGGACAACGTCGCTGTTCCCATGTCGGGGCGGCGGGAGGGCGTGTAGGACGCCCAGGGAGGAGAAGGCCATGATGATCGGTCGAAAACAGCGGACCCTTCGTGTTAGTCTCGTGTTTGGGTGCCTGATTTGGTTTACCGGAGTCGCCGCCGCCCAGGAGAAGGAGCCCGTGGTGATCTCCGCCGTGGGAGAGTTCTCGGGCGGCGGGGCGGTCATCTGGGACTACTTCTGGAAGGGCGTTCAGCTCGCCCGGGATGAGATCAATGCCAAGGGCGGGATCCTGGGGCGCCCGATCAAGATCACCTTCTACGACACCCAGTCCGATCCCCCCACCTCGGTGAGCGCCGTGAAGCGTGCTCTGGCCCAGGACAAGCCCTATGCAGTTGTCGGCCCCCTGTACACCGGCAGCACGATCGTCAACATGGCCGAGACGCAGGCGGCCAAGGTTCCGCACCTGGTCGGTTCCGAGGGCTGGACCGTGACGACGAAGGGCAACCCGTACATCTTCCGCTCCTCGGAGAACAACCGGCTGGACGTCATCAAGATACTGCGCTGGCTGGTGGAGGAGAAGAAGATCAAGCGGGCCGCGCTCATCTTCCGGACCGACGAGTACGGCACCTCCAGCAAGGATGCCATGCTGGCGTACCTGAAGGAGAAGGGCGTGACGGTGGACCCGGTCATCGGGGTGGACGTCCGGCAGAAGGACTACACCGCCGAGCTGTTGAAGGTGAAGGCGGCGAAGGTGGATGCGCTCCTCGAGAACCCCGACGTGGGGGAGGCGGCGATCCTGCGCCGACAGTTCAACAAGCTCGGCCTCCAGATGATCCACTATGGACAGAACGCGTGCGATCCCGCCTTCTTGGAGCTGGCCAAGACCGAGGCCGACGGGATGTTCTGTCATACCGGCTTCATCCCCACCTCCCCGGACGAGCGGTCCAAGACCTTCGTGGAGCGGTTCCGGAAGAAGTGGAACAAGGACCCGTCGGAAGAGGCCTACAAGGGCTACAACGCCACCTACATGGTCAAGGTCATCACGGAGCAGATCAAGGAGTTCAACCAGGAAAAGTTCGTCCAGAAGCTGCACAACTTCTACCTGGCGCCTGAGATCGAGCCCAATCTTCTCCCGGCCTACTGGGATGAGAACGGGGATTACAATTTCCGCTCCCATATCGCGACGATAAAGAACGGGAAATACGAGATCATCGGCCGCGTCCCGCCGTTCAAGGGGCCGGGCAGCGGTCAGAAGTAACGGGATAGGATCTCCGTTCAAGGAGAGGGAGGAGCCATGCGGAGCAACGTGAAGCGGTACGTCGTGGGCGCAATGCTCGTGCTCGGGTGTCTGATCTGGATGAGTGGGGAGGCCGCGGCGCAGGCAAAGGACCCGGTGGTGGTGTCGGTCGTGGGAGAGTTGTCCGGCGGCGGGGCGGTGATGTTTGACTACTTCTGGAAGGCCGCGCAAATGGCGCGAGACGAGATCAACGCCAAGGGCGGGATCCTCGGCCGTCCCATCAAGCTCACGTCTTACGACACACAATCCGACCCGCCGACCTCCGTCAGTGCCATCAAGCGTGCCCTGGCCCAGGACAAGCCCTACGCCGTCGTGGGGCCGATCTACAGCGGGAGCACCATCGTGAACATGGCCGAGACCCGCGCCGCCAAGGTGCCCCACTTCGTCGGGTCGGAGAGCTGGGCCATCACCACCAAGGGCAACCCCTACATATTCCGGACCTCGGAGAATACCAAGATTGATGCGGTGAAGATGCTCCGCTGGCTGGCGGAGGAGAAAAAGATCAAGCGGGCCGCCATGATCTACCGCGGGGACGAAGCGGGTGTCTCCAGCAAGGATGCCACGTTGGAGTATCTGAAGGAAAAAGGCGTGAGCGTGGATCCGTTGATCGTCGTGGATGTCCGGCAGAAGGACTATACGGCCGAGCTCCTGAAGGTGAAGGCGTCCAAGCCCGACGTCCTGATCGTGGACCCCGACGTGGGCGAGGCCGCCATCCTGGCCCGCCAGGCCAAGAAGCTCGGCGTGGACACGCTGCAGTACAGCCGCAATGCCTGCGACCCCGTGTTCCTGGAACTGGCCAAGACGGATGGCGACGGGATCCTCTGCCACACCGGCTTCATTCCCAATTCGCCCGACGAACGGTCCAAGGCCTTCGTGGACCGCTATGTGAAGCGCTGGGGGAAGGAGCCCTCGGAGGAAGCCTACAAGGCGTACCTGGCCATCTACATGGTGAAGGTCGTGACCGAGCAGATCAAAGCTTTTGACCAGGAGAAGTTCGCGCAAAAGATGAAGAACTTCGTCCTGACGGCGGACATGGACCCCAACATCATTCCCGCCTACTGGGATGAAAACGGGGATTACCATTTCCGCTCTCACATCGCCGTCGTCAAGGATGGCAAATATGAGATCATGACCCGGGTCCCGCCGTTCAAAGGACCGGGCAGCGGGCAGAAGTAACCGGCGACGACCCCCGGATTGCGCCGGTGGTTCGGGGGTCCCTTTCCTGAAAGGAGCGACCGTGAGCAAGAAGAAGGCCAAGGCATGCGTGCTGAAACCCTTCCGGGATGCCCGGCAGATCTGGAAAGGGCTGGAAACCGAGGGGTCCCGCCGGAAACTGTTCCACCTGGTGGACGTGGACCTGCACGACAGCAAGCACCTGGTGGCGGGCCTGGCGATGTTCGAGCCCGGAGAGGGCGCGGCCTTTCATACGCATCCCGACTCGGAAGAGATCAATGTGGCCATCAAGGGGCGGGGCAAGCTGGTGGCTGACGGCAGGGAGCTTGCCTTCGACACCTACGATTTCATGTACATCCCGGCGGGAACGCACCATTGCCATTTCAATACAGGTGACGAACCGCTCTGGCTGGTGTATGTATATGGACCCCCCGGGCAGCTCCCCGCGAAGTAGGTGGGGGTGATGGACCTCGGCCTGATGCAGCGGATCGACGTGAAGCTCATGGGATACGTCCGCTGCATCCGTGCCGTGATCCTCGAAAAGCGGGAGCAGGACGGGGGCCGGATCATCAATCCTGTTCTTCGCCTCGGATCTGGCAGCGTGCATCACCGGGCAGCAGCTTGCCGTCGAGGGGGGACAGACGGCAGGAATGGGGTACTAGGCCCGGCCGCGAAGAAATGGTCGGGGGGGATCCACATGGGAGGGGGCCCAGTCGAGCCCCGGGGAGGAGAGCAATGCAACGCCGAATAATTCTGCTGGGGTTGGGAGTGATCCTGCTGGTTGTGCTGGGCACGCTGCCACCGGCGTCAGCCCAGAACGTGAAGCTTGCCATCGTGGCCGAGATCACCGGCGGCGGCGCCCCCGTCGGCGCCACGTGGAGGGACGGGGTCAACCTGGCGGTGGAGGATATCAACAAGAAGGGCGGGATCCTGGGACGGCGGGTGGAGACCTTTCTCCTGGACACCCAGAGCGATCCGCCGACCTCGGTGGCGGTGATGCGACGAGCTATCAACGAGAACCCCTTCGCGATCCTGGGGACGGTGTACAGCTCCAGCACCGTGGCCAACATGGATATCGCCCGGCAAGCAGGCATCCCCCAGATCACCGGGTCCGAGTCGATCCTCATCGTCCAGAAGGGAAACCCCAACATCTTCCTGACGTCCTTCACCCAGCAGATCGGATTTGCCAAGCTGGTCCGCTGGCTGGCGGAGGATCTCAAGGCGGAGAAGATCGCGCTGGTCTATGTGAACAATGCCTTCGGCAAGGGCGGCCGGGAGATGTTCATGAAGTTCCTGAAAGACCGGGGGAAATCGATCGTGGCAGACATCTCCACGGAACCCCAGCAGGCAGACTTCACCCCCGAGCTGACCCGGGTGCGGGCCTCCGGGGCCACCCACCTCCTGGTCTACAGCCACGAGGAGGAGAACGCGCGCCTGATGATCCAGCTCCGCAAGCTGGGGCTGAGCGTCGAACCGGTCGGTGACAACCTCTGCGCGCAGACCGCGATTGATCCGGGCGGCGAGGCGATGAACGGCGTGAAGTGCCACGTCCCGATGACGGCGGCCTCGCCGGTCCCCAGCATGGCGGACATGGGCCGGCGATTCCAGGAGAAATACGGGCGAGTGCCGGACCACAACGGCTTCAAGGCCTACATCGGCACCCACATGGTCAAGGCGGCGGTCGAGCGGGTGGGCGCCTTCGACCAGGCGAAGGTTCGGGACTGTCTCCACAACAATCTGTTCACGGCGGCCGAGGAGCCGGGGCTTCTCATGGACGTGTACGTGGACGAGAAGGGCGACAGCGACCGGGCCAGCTTTATCGTGGAAGTGCAGAACCGGCAGACGAAGGTGATCAAGGTCGTGGGTATGCTGGGCGGGCCCTACACCAAGCGGGCCTGCCGGTAGGCGGCGAGGAGGGGAGACAGGCCACCGTCTGACGGGGTCCGAACGGTGGAGCGCTCACCCACGCGAAGGACATCTCAACCAAGGTGCCTGGAGGCGCCAAAGGAAGGGGGATCCATGTTGCGAATTGTGTGCAGGGGAAGGTCGCGGTTCACGAAAACCCTCGGTCTGGTGGGCTCTGCGGCCGTGGCAGCCGTCCTGCTGCTGGCCGTACCGGCGTCGTCGCAGCAGCCGCCCATCAAGCTTGCCATCGTGGCCGAGTTCACGGGTGGCGGGGCGGCCGTGGGTATGATGTGGCGGGACGCGGTCAACCTGGCGGTGGAGGACATCAACAAGAAAGGCGGGGTGCTGGGAAGGCGACTGGAGACCTTCGCCCTGGACACCCAGACGGATCCGCCGACCTCCGTGGCGGTGATGCGCCGGGCGTTCAACGAGCACCCGTTCGCCATCCTGGGGACGGTCTACAGCTCCAGCACCGTGGCCAACATGGATATCGTTCGACAGGCGGGCATCCCCCAGATCACCGGCTCCGAGTCGGTGCTGCTGGTCCAGAAGAGCAATCCCAACATCTTCCTGACGGCCTTCACCCAGCAGATCGGCATGGCCAAGCAGGTCCGCTGGCTGGTGGAGGATCTCAAGGCGGACAAGATCGCGCTGGTCTACGTGAACAACGCCTTCGGGCGGGGCGGCCGGGAGATGTTCCTGAAGTTCCTGAAGGACCGGGGCAAGTCGGTGGTCGCCGATATCTCCACCGAGCCGCAGCAGGCGGACTTCACCCCCGAGCTGACCCGGGTGCGAGCCTCCGGGGCCACCCACCTCATGGTCTACAACCATGAGGAGGAGAACGCCCGTCTGATGACGCAGCTCCGCAAGCTCGGGATGACCGTAGAGCCGGTGGGCGAGACCACCCTGTGCGCGCAGACGGCCATCGATCCGGGTGGCGACGCCATGAACGGGTCGAAGTGCCACGTCGGGATGACCGCGGCCTCGACCGTCCCCAGCATGGTGGATATGAACCGGCGGTTCCAGGAGAAGTACGGGAAGGTCCCGGACCACAATGCCTACAAGGCGTACATCGGCACGCACATGGTCAAGGCGGCGGTCGAGCGGGTGGGTGCCTTCGACCAGGCGAAGGTTCGGGACTGTCTCCACAACAATCTGTTCACGGCGGCCGAGGAGCCGGGGCTCCTCATGGACATGTACGTGGACGACAAGGGGGACACCGACCGAGGCAGCTTCATCGTGGAAGTGAAGGACCGGAAACCCCAGGTGAGCAAGGTCGTGGGTATGCTGGGCGGGCCCTACACCAAGCGGGCCTGCCGCTGAGCGGATGCCCGCGCGATGACCTTTTCAACCCCGGGAAGACGACCTGTTAGGGAACCAAAGGAGGGAGACATGCGCAGACGGAGTGTGAAGCGTGCCGTGGCCGTGGGCTGCTGGGCGATGATCGGCCTGTTGCTGCTGGCCGTGCCGGCATCGTCGCAGCAGCCGCCCATCAAGCTTGCCATCGTCACCGAACTGACGGGTGCCATTTCCGGCCCCGGCACCAACTGGAAGGACGCGATCCTGATGGCGGTGGACGAGATGAACGCCAAGGGCGGGATCCTGGGCCGGAAGATCGAGACCAGCGTGTACGACACCCAGACCGATCCGCCCACCTCGGTGGCCGTGATGCGCCGGGCTCTGAACGAGAAG
>METI01000189.1 GCA_001771285.1 candidate division NC10 bacterium RIFCSPLOWO2_12_FULL_66_18 | reverse complement strand
AACGTGACCGGGCCCTGGCTGGTCGTGAGGGTGCTGCGGGCGCCGAAGACGTCGGGTTTCATGGTGTCCCCCTATGCTCGGGAGCGCGGCGGCTCCCACCTGAAGATCAGGCTCTCGCTCGACCAGCCGGTATGTGGTGGCGGCCCCGCGGAACTCCCCGGAGACGACCGACGTGGTGAGCTTTCATCATAGCCCAGAAGGCCCCGAGGAACAAGCGGCGGTGTCTGGGACCTCACCCCCTACCGCAGGAGAAACTCCACGACCCGTGCCACGAGGCTCGAATCGTCGAAGTAGGCGTTGTGACCCGCGCAGGTGGCGAGGGAAGTCAGCGTCGGGGAGTCCGGCAGGCCCAGGGCGTTCGCGGCCGTGACCACCCCATCACCCGCGTCGGTGGCGCGGGCGAAGAGCGGATGGTCGGTCTGGCCGCGGGCCAGGAACTGCACGCCGGCGTCGGTGACAATGGCCCGCGTCGGGGTCGGGCGGCACTCCCCGCCCACGACGAGTCGGGGCACCGCCTCCTCCGCCGGATGCCGGCCGGCCAGAGACTTCTGGAAGACAACGGCGCGGGCGAGCATCGCCTCCGCGAACCGGAGCCGCTCGGGATCCCGCCCGTCGCCGGGCAGCCACCCCCGCTCGACCCAGGTGCGGAGCGCGTACAGGGACACGCGCTCGTCGCCGTTGCTCCCGACGAGGAGGGGGACGCGCCCGTCGGCCTCCGGCTGCGGCAGAAGCTGCCAGGCCAGCGGCATGGTGAACACCGCCTCGCGCAAGCCCAGGGCCAGCAGACCGAAGAGGCTGACGTCCTGCAGGAGCGAGCGGAACGCCAGGGCCGACCCACGATGGGGCACGCCCAGCAAAACCATGCGGCCCACCCCCGGGGCCCCCGGCGCATTCACCGCCGCCGCCAGCGACCCGGCGCCGAGGGGACAGTCCCGGTCGCGCACGGCATCGCGTCCGCCGTAGCGGAGGGAGTACCGGGCGACCATACCACCGAAGCTGTGCGCGACGATGTGGACCCGCGGTGCCCCGGAGGCCGCCCGGATCCGTGCGATCCGTTCCGCCAGGACACAGGCGCTCTCGGCCAGGTCCCGCCGCCAGTCGTAGTAGAGGACGAACAGCGAGGCGGCGCGCGTCGTGTCCCGCCGCTCGGCCGGCGCGTTCTCCGGGTAGTCCTTGTTGCGGGGCTGATCCGGATCGCCCCGCACGTACCCTTCCTCGCGGACCAGGTGGTCGATCAGCCCCTGGAGCCCGCGGACGTCCGTTTCCCGGAGCGCCAGGTCGAGCCTCGCCGGGACATCCACCGCCGGCGTGCCGTCCGCCGGGAAGCGGGGATCGCCCAGGTGGGCAATGGCCTCGGCGTCCGTCCGCAGGGCCAGGGCCGAAAAGGGGACGAGGGCACCGCCGCGCAGGACGCGGGCGACCTCACGGCCGATCCCAGGGAGAAAGACGATCGGCACCCGGTCGGGGGCGGGCGGCTTTCGCGGTTCCGAGGCAATTCGCCCAGGCTCCTGACCGCACGCAGCCAGCAACCCGGCCACGGCGACGACCAGCAGGACGATCCGCCCGGCCCACCCGATCCTGAAAGCAACCATGGAGGCTCTTCTCTTCTGGTCCGCCGCCATTTTTCGGAACAACGAGAGGGCGATCCTACCCGACGACATGGGCAAGGATAGACTTTGCGCGTCATCCTTTCAAGAAGTAAAGTAGAGCACAGCGCCGGAAGGCTTTGTCCGCTTCCCTGCACAACTCGCCTGCACACTGACCTGGAGGCCCTATGCCGCTCGACGTGTACCTGCGAAACGGCCGCACCTTTCTTGCAGCCAAGCTCTTCCTCCCCGCGCGCGCCAACGGGGTCGGGGTCGTCTTCTCCCACGGCTGGGGCGGCGCGCATCTGTTCGACGACCTGCATGCGTACCTGGCCGACTCGGGCGTCACCGTCGCGTCCATGGAACAGCGCGGCTACGGCCAGTCATCGGGGAAGGCCGTGCTGGCGAAATGGCCGGAGGACATGGCGGCCGTCGGTGAGTGGCTCCGGGCGCAGAACCTCCGCGCGTGGGCCATGGGACTGTCCACCGGGGGCACCATGGCTCTGGTGACCGCCGGGAAGTTCGCATGGTTCGCCGGGGGGCTCGCCCTGTCGCCCTTCGCCACCCTCAAGCTGATTCGCCGCGACTACCCGCCGTGCAAGAAGGTGCTGGCCGAGCGATTCGGCAGCTTCCGTCCCGTGGACTATGCCACGGCGGACGCGCTGACCTGGACGGCCACGGTCCCGCCGCGGCCGGCCGTCGTCGTGCACGCCCGGGGGGACGAGGTGGTGCCGTTCGCCCACGCGGAGTTGATCCGGGACACGGGCGGGGCCACCCTGTGGGAGTTCGCCGGCGGCGATCACCGTCTCCAGACGATTGACCGGCCGGCACTGTTCGGGCGGATCAAAGAGGCGATCACGGCGGCGTGACGTGGACAAAAGGACGGAGCAGATCCATGCTGCGGATTGACGAGATCAGGAGCGTCGCGGTCATCGGGGCGGGGGTGATGGGCAGCGGCATCGCCCAGACCTTCGCCCAGGCAGGCTACGCGGTGCGGCTCCAGGCCCGGCACGAGGGCACCCTGCGGGCCGCGCGCGATCGGATCGCCAGAAGCCAGGACGCCATGGTCCGGGGCGACCTGCTCTCGGAAGAGGCCGCTCGGGATGCGCTGGCCCGCATCCACCCCACCACGATCCTGGAGGAGGCGACCCGCGAGTGCCACTTCGTGAGCGAGAGCGTCCCCGAGGACCTGGAGCTGAAACGCCAGGTCTTCGCCGCGCTGGACCGCCAGGTCCCCCCGGGCGCGGTGCTGTCCACGGACACCTCGGGCCTCTCTATCAGCGCCATCGCCTCGGCCACGTCCCGGCCCGAGCGGGTGGTGGGATTTCACTGGATGAATCCGCCCCACCTGATGCCCACGGTCGAGGTGATTCGCGGCGCGCAGACCGCGGATGCGGCCCTGGACCTCACCTGCGAGTTGGCCCGCCGCATCGGCCGCGTCCCCATCCGGGTCGAGAAGGACGTGCCGGGCTTTCTCTGGAACCGGCTGCAACTGGCCCTGATCCGGGAGGCGCTCCACGTGGTAGAGCAAGGCATCGCCAGTCCCGAGGCGGTGGATCTGGCCGTCACGGCCGGTTTGGGTCTGCGCTGGGCCGCCGTGGGGCCCCTCCGCCTCATGGACCTAGGCGGCCTGGCCACGTTCCACTCGGTCGCGGCCTACCTGTACCAGGACCTGTCCAAGGCCAGTGAGCCCCAGCATGCCCTGGCCACCAAGGTGGCCGCAGGCGAGACGGGGGCCCGAGCCGGCCGGGGGTTCTATGACTATCCCGCGGGGAGTGCCGAGGCCGCCATCGCCGCCCGGGATGCCCGGCTCTTCGAGTTGCTGAAACTCCTGCGCCTCCCGGTATTCCGCGACAGAGACTCTGCCCCTGACCCGACGGGGGCCTCTCCTGGAGGGTAGGCCCTGATCGGGCGGTCGGCGGTCAGTACTCAGCCTCGGATCTGACATGGGGAGCGGAGGATCTCGCCTGGGCAACACGAAGGGGCGGCTTGCTATCCTGGAGCCGCCCCTTCCATAAAAAACGGCGATCATTCGTCTTGCGTCTTGGGCGGGCAATAGGGTTCAACACCAACGATTCCCACACCCACCGCAGGCCCGGCTCGGTCCTAGGAAACCCCCTTCGCGGCCGCGTGCGTCGCCCCCTCCACGAAGACGATCAGCGAAAGGAGCAGTGCAACAAACATCGCGGTCCCGGCTATCCAGATGATCGGATAGAGCACCGGCCCGACCCCGGCGGGGGAGAAGCCGGGATTCAACCAGCGCCCCCAGAAGTAGACCGCATCGCGTACCGGATAGAGGACGACCCCGATGACGGCGAGCCACGAGGCGCAGGACCGCAGACCTTTGCTGGCCTGCGTCTGCACTCCCACGATGAACCCCACGGCGATTCCAAACAGCGCGAAGATCCACGCATAGAGCCGCATGTTATACCCGGCATCCCGGAAGGAGTTCGGCACCGGGACATACGAAGCGGGATAGTAATTGGTGAAGTAAATCCCACCCGTTCTGTAGGCGGGGCCGCGTCGGATATCCGTCACCTGATCATCGAGCAGATCCACTGTGCCCTTGGTGTCCACGACCACGCCAGCCGCCTTGGAATGAAACCCGTGCAGCGCCGCGGTCCGCTCGATGAAAAACGACATGGCCATGTACACCATGATCACCACCAGCCCCAGCACGACATTCTTGTTTCCCATTGACAGGTTCATGGCCTCCTCCATTGGACATGGGTTAGAAGACCGTTGGAAGGCACCACCGCCTGTGCGGGTTACGCTGCCCACAAAACACGAAAGCCCATTGGGGCTCACCGCTCCCCAAAGGACCGCGCGTCTTTCCTCGCGAGACGGGCGCTGCGAGCGTTCGGCGGTGGATTCCCGCTGACCGGCATGTCTCTTCCCTCCGAACCACCTGCAGGCAACCCTCGGAGTCGGCTGACGCTAACGCGCCCTAGGGGACCAGGACGATCTTGCCGAACTGCTGCGCCTCGTCCATGCGGCGGTGGGCGGCCGCGGTGTCTCGGAGGGGAAAGACGCTGTCCACCACCGGCTTCATCCGGCCCACCTCATACAGGGCGAGCATGGCGGAGAATTCCCGGGGACTCCCCATGGTAGTCCCCAGGATGCTGATCTGGTTCCAGAAGACGTGTCGAATGTCCACCTCGGTCGTGCGGCCCGTCGTCGCGCCGAAGGAGATCAATCGCCCACCGGGGCGGAGGGCGCGCAGGGCCTTGCCCCAGGTCTCCTTGCCGACGCTGTCAATGACCACGTCCGCCCCGCCGCCGGTCCGCTCGAGGACGATCTTTTCCCAGTCCTCGGACGTGTAATTGATCACGATGTCCGCACCCAGCTCCCTGGCCCGAGCCAGTTTGGCCTGGCTGGATGACGTGACGAGGACCGTCGCACCGGCCACGCGCGCAATTTGCAAGGCAAAGGTTGCCACCCCTCCGCCGATCCCCAGGACCACCACCCGCTCCCCCGGCCGCACCTGCGCCCGGGTGATGACGGCGCGCCAGGCGGTCAGCGAGGCTAACGGCACGGCCGCCGCCTCTTCGAAGGAGAGGGGTGAGGGCTTGGGGAAGACGATCTCTGCCGGGACGACGATGAACTCGGCGTACGTCCCGGGATCCGGGCCGCCCAGGATCTTGAAGCTGGGCGAGGGACGATCCTCGCGATCCCCCCAGTTGAGGGACGGGTTGATCACCACCGCGTCCCCAACCTTCAGCTGGCTGGTTCCCGGTCCAACCTCGGCGACCAGCCCCGCCCCATCCGACCCGGGGATCAGGGGGAGGCGATCCGCCATCTGCATTCCCATCCGGATCCAGACGTCCCGATGGTTCAACGCGGCGGCCTTCAGTTGGACGAGGACCTCTCCGGGGCCGGGCCGCGGTGTGGGAATTTCTTCATATCGAAGCTGATCAGGTCCGCCGGGCTGATGCAGTCGGATTGCCTTCATGGCAGGACTCCTTGGGCGAGGTGAAAAAACACGACGGCCGGGACCAAGTGGCGGGGAGGGGGGAGGGTTTCCACAAGGTCCCGACCGTCGTGACACGGACAGGATTCGAGAGGACTTCCCAAGTCCGCCCGCGTCGGAAAGGAATATACAGGGCCAGACTCAATCCGCCAAGCCGAATTGTGAATTGTATCGCGTACTGAACAACTGCTCTCCCACCCTCGGAGCAGGAGGAGGATCGGGGGGAGAAAGTGCTGGACGGCCTTTCGGTTTATTGGTATGTGCAGGAGAGTCGTTAGCATTCAGCAGTCAGCGCACGGCAGGAAGGATCGGGGATCGAGGACCGGAGACCGGGGCACAGCGGGCCGATGGCTGACGGCTGAAAGCAGGCGGCTGTATCTGCCAATGACCCGACCTACTATTCTCTGATAGGAGGAGAACGGATGGGGACTGACCTCTTCGATCTCAGCGGCCGGGTGGCGGTGGTCACGGGCGGAGGCACCGGCCTGGGCAAGGGCATGGCGGCCGGCCTGGCACAGGCGGGGGCCCTGGTGATCGTGGCCAGCCGGCGTCAGGACGTGGTGGACCAGGCGGCGGAGGAGATCCGCGCGTCGGGTGGCAAGGCCGTAGGGATGGCCCTGGACGTCACCCGAACCAAGGAGCTTCCGGCGTTCTTCGAGACGGTGGTCAAACGCCACGGCGGACTGGATATCCTGGTCAACAACGCCGGCACGAACCGGCGGCTGCCCGCCCTGGACTACACCGAGGAAGACTGGGATACCGTGCTGGACCTGAATCTCAAGTCCCTCTTCTTCTGCTGCCAGGCCGCGGCGCGGATCCTGAAGGAGCGGGGCGGCGGCAAGATCATCAACGTCGCCTCGCTGGCGAGCGCGTCTACCTTCCCCAACCAGGCGGCCTATGCGCCGAGCAAGGCCGGGGTCAAGCAGGCCACGATGCTGATGGCCATGGAGTGGGCGCCCTTCCGCATCAACGTGAATGCCATCGGCCCGGGCTGGTTCCGGACCCCGCTCAACGATGTCCTGTTCCAGGACGAACCGTGGGCCCGCGGCGTCACGGCGATGATCCCCTGGGGACGCACCGGAACGCCCGAGGATCTCATGGGCGCCGTGATCTTCCTGGCCTCACGGGCCTCCGACTACGTGACGGGGCAGGTCATCTATGTGGACGGGGGCCTGCTGGCG
>METI01000188.1:4552-5180 GCA_001771285.1 candidate division NC10 bacterium RIFCSPLOWO2_12_FULL_66_18 | reverse complement strand
CAGCCCGCGCCGCCTTCCGGAGTCGACGAGCCCCCGCAGGCTCCGGAAGAGCTGCGGTGTACGCTGGATCTCGTCGAGGATGACGAGCTTGTCCTCGTGTTGCGCCAGGTAGAGCTCGGGCTCGGAGAGCCTGGCCCGGTCGGGTTCGGACTCGAGATCGAGATAGACCGCCGGCCGCGTCGCGCCCACCTGGAGCGCCAGCGTGGTCTTGCCCGCCTGACGCGGCCCCAGCAGCGCCACGGCCGGGGCTTCGGCCAGAGCGGAAGTGAGCGCCGGGAAGAGCCGGCGGGGAATCATTCATGTAATTATGGATCTTCGCTCCAGAAATGCAAGGATGGCCCGTAGGACGGCGGTCCGCTGGCAGGGTCGGCAGCGGTGCGCCGCGGTTTCTCAGGGCCGGTCGGTTGGAACACGAAGTCGTCGGGAAACCGGTTATGATTGGCGAAGTTTATCGCGACGGAATCCCGCCGAAACCGCGGGGAGGAACATTCCATGAAGTCCTCATACAGGCTGACCGTATTCGGAACCGCCCTCGTCTGCCTGGCGTCGATCGGCGCCGTGGTCTTCGCGTCCCAAGGCGCCCCGGTGGCCGCCCAGCTACCCGTGCTCCTCACCTCCTGCGGCCAGA
>METI01000188.1:3694-4413 GCA_001771285.1 candidate division NC10 bacterium RIFCSPLOWO2_12_FULL_66_18 | reverse complement strand
CGCCAGCCTCAAGGGAATGGGCGCCGCGGGCGTCTCCATGACCGATGAGCTGAACCGCACGGCGGCCCTGATCGCGGAAGCGAAACGCCAGGGCCTGACGATCATCGGGGCTCACGTGGAGGGCATGGCCCGGCGCGCCCAGGGGGCGGCGCCGGGAGACAATTCGGATGAGATGTCCATCGACGCCGTGATGCCGCTGTCCAACCTCATGGTCGTGCGGCAGGACGGCAACGAGGACAAGCGCTTCACGGTGATCTCGGCGAACAAGCGGATCCCGCTCACCCTCTTCGAGAAGAACATGGAGCTCGGCGACGTCCTGACCGGCGTCTTCGGCAGGTAGGCGCACGTGAGCATGTTCACGTGGGCCGGGATCGTTCTCGCGGTCATGGTCGGGGTCTACGTCGGGGCGAAGCTCGTCAAGCTTTCCACCGAGCTGGCCATGTTCGCCGCCGCCCTGGGGGGTGCGCTGGCCGGGGGCTTCGGCCTGCCCGCCCGGCACATCGCCGAAGGGGCGATGACCTACCTGGACATCAACCTCATCTTCATTACCGCCACCCTCTTCATGAACATCCTGAAGGAATCGGGAGGCGTGGCGTACACGGTTCGCGGGATCCTGGTCCGTTTCCACCGCAGCCGCGCCTTGCTGGTGATCCTCCTCACCGTGCTGCTCCTGCTCCCCGGCGCGCTCACCGGCGCCGGGAGCGTCACCGTGCTGATCA
>METI01000188.1:3285-3634 GCA_001771285.1 candidate division NC10 bacterium RIFCSPLOWO2_12_FULL_66_18 | reverse complement strand
CCATCATCTTCATCATCGCGGGCCTCAGCGCCGCGGCGCCGCCGGTGAGCCTGTGGGCCATGATGACGGCCGCGGGCGTGAACATGCCGTATGTCGGCTTCTTCTGGCCTCTGCTGATCCCGTGCGTGCTGCTGTCGCTCGTCACGATTTTCCTCCTCGGGTGGCGGGGCGAGAGGATCGATCTCCAGCGCGCCCTGCAGGAGCTTCCGAAGCCGCCCGAGGGGATGACCTGGCACCGCGTCATCCTCCCCTTCGTCGCCTTCGTGGTGCTGATTTGGGTCGGCCGCCAGTGGCCCCACAGCACCCCCATCGTCGGCCTGCCGCTCATGTTCGTGTTCGCCGCGGCGAC
>METI01000188.1:0-3239 GCA_001771285.1 candidate division NC10 bacterium RIFCSPLOWO2_12_FULL_66_18 | reverse complement strand
AGAGAGACCGTGCACCAGCTGCTTCCCCTGGTGGGGACGCTCACCTGTGTGGGAATCCTGGTGCAGATCATGACGCTCACGGGAGCGCGAGGGCTCCTGGCGGTGACCGCCGTCACGCTTCCGGCGACCGTGGTCTTCGCCACGTTGTTCATCGTGCTCCCGGTTTCCGAGGCCGTGCTCATGTGGGGCGCGGCCCCCGTCCTGGGCGTTCCCCTGGTGCTGCTCTTCAACACCATGGGGCTGAACCCCATCGTCGCGCTGGCGGGGATGAGCATGATCTGGCCGCTGGGCGACGCACTTCCGCCCACGGCCATCATCGGTCGCCTCACCGTCGATGAGGTGGGGTACAAGGAGGCCTACACGAGGTTTCTGAAAGCGTGTCTGGTCCCTGCCGTGATCATCATGATCGTCGGAACGCTCATGGTGATCTTCTCGAGCCGTCTGTCGTTCCTGACTGGGGTGTAGCCCGTTATGCGGCTCGTAACGAGGATTCCGTGATGGCCGTGCTGCAGACGCTCGTCACACTCCTCTATTACGCCTTGGTGGCATTCGTGTCCGTGATGCTGGTCTGGAATCTAACCCGGACCCGGGATTGGAAGCAGGAAGTCCTCTACGTCATCGTGCTGATCCCGTTTCTCCTCCGTCTCTTCCGGTTGAAGTGATGCGCAAGCTCCTCATCAGCGCCCTGGGGCTCGTTCTCTTCGCCACCTCCGGCGTCAGCTTCTACCAGAGCCGCCGCCTGGAGGAGCCCGTGGTCTTGAGCGACGGCGTCACCGACGTGAAGCGGCTCGGCGACTACTTCGAAGGGGTCCGCGGCACCGTCAACGACGCCAACCTCTACTTCCTCGACAGCGGGGTGCCCGGAGCCACCATGCTGGTGCTGGGGGGCACCCACCCCGAGGAGCCGGCGGGCCGGCTGGCCGCATGGCTCCTGGCCGAGAATGCGGTCATGGAGGCGGGCCGGCTCATCGTCGTGCTGAGCGGCAATCGCAGCGCCACGACCGTGACCCGGGTCGGGGGCGCGTACCCTCCCGATTTCACCATCGAGACCGACTGGGGTGAGCGGACCTTCCGCCTCGGTGACCGCTGGTCGAATCCTCTCGACCAATGGCCCGATCCCGAGGTCTACATCCACCACCCCAGCGGGCAGTACCTGGCCTACGTGGACATCCGGAACCTGAACCGGACGTGGCCCGGGCGGCCCACCGGCACGCTGACCGAGCGGACCACGTACGCCTTCATGGAACTCGTCCGCCGGGAGGGCGTGGGCGTCTTCATCGACCTCCACGAGGCGGAGCTCCAGTACCCCGTCATCAGCACCATCGTGGCCCACGACCGCGGTCAGGAGCTGGCCACCTACGTCTCGATGATGCTGAGCGACATGGAGTTCAACATCGGCATGGAGTACTCGCCGGTGAATCTCCACGGCCTCTCGCACCGGGAGGTGGGGGACCACTCCGATGCCGTATCGCTCCTCTTCGAGGCGCCGGAGCCCTTCCTGGACGCCACCCGGGGCCGCACGACCCGGGAGCAGCTCCTCACGGGGCAGGACGAGTTCGTCATGAAGGCGGGGGAGGCCGGCCTCCTGTTCGAGCGGATCGACGAACGTGGCTGGCCGATAGCCGTCCGGGTGGGACGCCACACCTCGACGGTGCTTCAGACGATGGAGGCGTGGACAGAGCTGAATCCCGACCGGCCGATGAGAGTTCGAGGAGTGCCACGCTACGCGGAGGTGATCGAGAGAGGCGTGGGGCACTGGCTGCGGGATCCGGCATCGGCGCCGGTGAGCCGCCTGAGAGTTGAGTGAATGTCCACGGAATGGCCACGAAATGCCCGAGGAATGACCACGGAGTCAGACCCGGGCGAGGACGCGAGGGAGTGGAGCTCGAAAGGAGAGTTCTGGTGAAGAACTTCATTCGAACCGGTGTGTTGGGCGGCTTCATACTGACGTTGATCGTGGTCTTCACCGCCGGGGTGACGACCGTATCCGCCCAGGTGCAGGATCAGACGCAGGCGAGTCCCGTCTGTACCTTGGAGGACGGGAGCTGCGGCTGCGATCCGGAAGTCCAGGACTGCGGCTGCACGAGCATCCAGGTGGCCAAGCTGGCATCCACCGACGGCTCGGTGATGACAGCCCACAGCTGCGACGGCAACTACCGGACCTGGCTGCAGATCGAGCCCGAGCGGAAGAACCCGCCCGGATCGATGAGGCCGATCTACTGGGGTCTGCTCCACACGGAGACCCCCGACGACATGCGGCGCGTGTCTCTCAAAGGCCAGATTCCCGAGGTGGCGGAGACGTATCGCTACTTCAACGTCGCGTACCCGGCGATGAACGAGAAGGGACTGGCCATCGGGGAAACGACCATCGGCGGCAAGCGGGAGCTCAACAACGACGAAGGGCTCTTTCTGATCGAGAATCTCCAGGCCATCGCCCTCGAGCGCACGTCCACCGCCCGCGAGGCGATCACGCTCATCGGCGAGCTGGTCAAGAAGTACGGATACGGCGACTCCGGAGAGTGTTTGACCTTCGCCGATTCGAAGGAGGTCTGGCACTTCGAGATCATGGGCGCCGGCCCCTTGGAGGTGGGCGCTGTCTGGGCGGCCGTCCGGATTCCGGACGACCACGTGGGTGTTTCCGCGAACATTCCGCGCATCTCGGCGCTCGACCTCGACGACCCCGACCACTACATGGCGTCCGACAACGTCTACTCCCTGGCGAAGGAGATGGGGTACTGGGATCCGGCGAGCGGCGAGGAGTTCAAGTGGTGGAAGGCGTACAGCGGCCGACAGCCGTACTCCACCCGCGAGTTCTACATCTTCAACACTCTGGCCCCCTCTTTGAAGCTCACCATGGAGATGGAAGAGCTGCCCTTCTCGGTCAAGCCCGACGAGAAGGTCTCCATCCAGCATGTTCTGGCCTACTACCGGGAGACCTACGAAGGGACCGAGCTCGACGCCACCAGGAACCTCATGGTTCCCAACCTTGATCGTCGCGGCCAGCCCATCGAGGGCCAACCTGCCGCGGTCAAGAGCCCGATCGCGAACAACTGGAGCAACGCCGACCTGGGCGCGCTGGTCAACGCGCTCAAGCCCGGAACGGTCGCTCGCGCCCGCACCATCGCGGTGCAGCAGTGCTCGTATTCGCAGATCATCCAGGCCCGCGACTGGCTGCCGGCGGAAATCGGCACCGTGGCCTACTTCTCCTTCGACAACCCGGGGCAGAGCCCGCGCATTCC
>METI01000187.1 GCA_001771285.1 candidate division NC10 bacterium RIFCSPLOWO2_12_FULL_66_18 | reverse complement strand
AGGGCGCAGGTGACGGCATAGATCGCCAGGGCGGCTTTCCAGCCCGCGGTCAGGGACACGGCGCCCAGGATCACAGCCGTCCGGGCGCTGCACGGGGTGAGGACAATCAAGGTACTGGCGATGACGCGCTCGCGCATGCTGCCCAGGACGCGGGTGCCCATGATGGCCGGCACGTTGCACCCGGCGCCCGCCACCAGCGGGATGACCGCCCGCCCGTGCAGCCCCATCTTGTGCATGACCTGGTCGGTCAGGAAGGCCACGGCGTTCAGGTATCCCGTGTCCTCCAGCAGGGCCAGGAGAATATAGAACGTCAGGACGTAAGGGATGCCCACGGCCAGGGCGGCATTGATCCCGGCGTCGAATCCCCAGAGCAGCGTCCGGGACAGCATCCCGTCCCCCAGCAGGGCACGGAATGGCCACTGGATGACCGGCGAGGCGTAGGCGGTCCACAGGGCACTGAACCCGGTGGAGAGCCAATCGCCGACGTAGAAGAGGAAGCCGAAGATTCCCGCCAGCACCAGGCCGAGCAGGGGAAGGCCGGTGAGGGGCGCCGTGGTGAGCCGCCAGAGGCGGTCGGCGACGAGCGGTCGGCGGGCCTCGCGGCGTTCCACCTCGACCGCGATCAGCCCGGCGAGACCATGCCGCTCCCGGGAGAGGAGGAGCGCCGCGTCCTCGCCGCGAAGATCCCGCAGGACCGCGAGCATCTCGTCCCGCAGGCGGACGAGGTCGTCCGCCTCGTCCATGCCGGCCAGCCAGGCGCCCACCTCGGGGTCGCCCTCCAAGAGCAGGGTGGCGACGGCCCGGGGCGAGAGCCCGTGGGGCCGGTCGGCACGAGCGGCCAGCCGCTTTTCGAGCTTGCCGATGGCTCCTTCCACGTCCACGCTGTAGCGCAGCCGCGGCGGCAGCGGCGCGGGATGCGTCGCACGATCCACCGCCCGGGCCATCAGGGCATCCAGGCCGGTGCCGCGCGTGGCGACCGTCGGGACGACGGGGCTGCCGAGGATCTGCGCCAGCCGTTCTGCATCCACCTGAATGCCGCGGGCCTTGGCCTGGTCCACGACGTTCAGGGCCACAACCATGGGCAGGCCCATGTCCAGGATCTGGAGCCCGAGGTACAGGTTGCGCGCCAGATTGGTGGCGTCCAGGACCAGGATGACGGCATCCGGCTTGCCGTCCAGGAGGGCCTGGCGGGCAACCCACTGATCCTCCGAGATGCCGCCCAGGGCATAGGTGCCGGGCAGGTCAATGATCCCGATGGAGCGATCCCCGAACCGGGTCTCCGCGAGTTGAACCTCCACCGTCTTTCCCGGGTAGTTCGCCGTGATGACGCCCATGCCGGTGAGGCGGTTGAAGATGCTGGACTTGCCGACATTGGGGTTCCCGGCCAGGGCGATGGAGAGCTGGACATCGCCTCGCAGTTCCTGCAGGGCCCCGTGGCAGCTCATGGGCATGGATCAGTCCCCCTGTTCGGATGAGAGCCGGATCAGGATCTTGGCGGCCACCTCGCGCCCCAGGGCGTAGCGCGCGTCCCCCACCTGCACCAGGAGCGGCCCGCCGAACGGGGCGACCTCTTCCACCCGGAGTTCCGTGCGCGGGAGCAGCCCGAGGCTGGCCAGGTACCGGAGGAGCGTTGCCTCTTCCTCGATGATCTGCTGGATCCACACACGGGTTCCGGCCGGCACCCCGTCCAGCGGCCGGGTCGGCGGCACGGTCAGGCTGCCGTCAGGGGCCGGGATCGGACCGCCGTGCGGGCAGGTCTCCGGGTGATTCAGGAGGGTGGCGAGCCGCGCCTCGGCCTCCGGCGTCAGCGCGTGTTCAAGCCGCATGGCCTCATCGTGCACCCGGTCCCAGGGCAACCCGAGGACGTCGGCGAAGAGCCGCTCGGACAGGCGGTGGCGACGCGGGACGCCCGCCGCCTGTCGCCGGCCCTCGCTGGTCAGGGTGACGCTGCCCGGCTGGCCGTTTCGCACGAGGCCGCGGTCCTGGAGGTCCCGCAAAGCCTCACTCGCGGTGGCTGGGGTGATGCGGGCGAAGGCGGCCACCTCCCGCAGGTTGGCGGGGCCGCCCTGGCCTTCCAGCCGGTGGATGGCCTGCAGGCAGTCTTCCAGGACCTCGTCAGTCGGTGGAGCGGGGTGGGGGAGGTGCATTCGGGATCTCCTTCAGGGTCAAGCGGTACGCGCCGCCCGGCCCTTCCCCAGGCGCGCGCAGTCGCGGCAGAAGCCATAGAGTTCCAGCTTGTGTTCGGTCACGGTAAAGCCCAGGCTGCGAGCGATCTTCTCCCGCAGGGAGTGGAGTCCGGCATCCTCGAACTCCTGGATCTTGCCGCAGCGTTTGCAGATCAGGTGATCATGGGGCCAGTCGGCCGGATTGGGGTCGAAGCGGGTATAGGCTTCGCCAAACTGGCGTTCCGTCGCCAGTCCGGCCTGCCGCAAGAGCTTCAGGGTCCGGTACACCGTCACCAGGCCGATGCCGGGATCCTGGGTCTGGATGCGGTTGTACAGTTCCTCTGCGCTGAGGTGCCGGCCGGCGGCGAAGAACGCGTGCACAATCCGCTCGCGCTGCCGGGTGGTCTTGAGGCCCGAGCGCGCCAGGAAGTCGGCAAAGCGTTGGAAGCGGGGGTCGGATTCGGCCATGGTCGGTCCTAATTGAAAATGACTGTCAATTTCCACGCGCACTATATCCGTGGCCCCGTGGGGTGTCAAGCTGGAAAAGATGGCGCTGCCGTCCACCCAGAAAATTTGTTCGCCGGGGCAGACGTTGAGTTCGCCGCCCGAGCGACTGAGCGAGGGGTGGTCGGGGGATTCGCCTCACCGCTTCCCCGCACGGCCCCCCCCGATCCCAAATAGATTTTTGCATTCCCTGCCTCCTGGTGGGCCGGACCACGGATTCAACGAGTTAGCTCTCGAAAGACGTCTCCGCAGCTTGTCAGACGTTGCCGGAGCGCCAAGAAAACGCTTGACACGCGTTTGCCGTCTTTGATAGAGGGAGGAATCTAAGATCTAAGATCACAGATTCTTCCCCCCCTCTCTCCGGGCTCGCGAGGTGCGGATGCCCCGCAAATCCGTTCGGCCCCTGGGCCCCCGCAAGACACTGGCGGAACTCGCCTACCAGCGGCTGCGAGACGGCATCATCCACGGCCGGCTCCGGCCCGACGAGCTGATCTCCACAGGGCAGATCGCCAGGGCCATGCACATCAGCTCCATGCCGGTCCGGGCGGCACTGACGCGTTTGGAAGCAGAAGGACTGGTCGTCATCGCCCCACAGCGCGGCGTCCGGGTCTCCAGTATCTCGGTGGCGGAGCTGGAGGAACTCTTCGCCACCCGCAGCCGGCTGGAAGGCCTGGCGGTCCATCTGGCCTGTCGCCACCTGACGGAATCCGACCTTCGCAAGATGCGCCAGCATCTCCGGGACATGTCCCGGTATGCCAGGGCGAAGGACGCCAAGCGCTGGCTGGCCACCAACGAGCAGTGGCACCATCTGATCTTCCGGGCCAGCCGGAACGAGCAACTCGAACGACTCCTGTTCGATCTGTGGCATCGGGGAATCCGTCGACGGACCGGGGCGCCCAATGTGCCCGGGCACATGGAGCGGCGGAACGCGGAGCATGCCGCCATCCTGGCGGCGTTGGAAGAGCGGAATGCGGAGCTCGCGGAACGCCTGTGGCGGGATCACATCCTCGCGGGCGGCGAGGAGATCATCAAGTTTCTCACCCAGACGCAACTCCGGGAATCTGCGTCGAAACGGGGGCGATGACGGCGATGACTCTTGCCCTGCCGGAAGAGATTGAACTCCTGCGGAAGGCCGTCCGGGCCTTCGTCGAGAACGAGGCGGAGCCCCTGGCGGAGCAGATCGAGCGTGACGCCCGGATTCCGTCGATCCTCTTGAAGAAGGCGGCGGAGATGGGCCTGTTCGGGCTGTCCATCCCGCCCGAATATGGCGGGACCGGATTCGGCGAACTGGGGTCGGTGGTGGCGCTGGAGGAGCTGTCCCGCACGAACGGCGCGGTCAGCATGGTGATCTGCCCGACCGCCCCGGCGGCGACCATCGCGCTGGCGGGGAACGAGGAGCAAAAGCAGAAGTACCTGCCACCCCTGGCCCGTGGGGAGCGCCTGGCCAGCTTCTGTCTCACCGAGCCGACGGCGGGATCGGATGCCACGGGGATCCGGACGAGCGCCGTGCGCAAGGGGGATCGGTACATCCTGAACGGGAGCAAGCTGTACATCAGCCGCGCGGCCATCGCCGGCACCTTCATCGTGACGGCCGTCACCGATCCGGCCCGGAAGGCCAAGGGCGGGATCACGGTCTTCATCGTGGAGCGGGAGTTCCCCGGCTTCAGCGTCGGGTCCAAGGACGACGAGATGGGGCTGCGGGGCTCCGAGAGCGCGGAGGTGGTCTTCCAGGATTGCGAGGTCCCCGCGGCCAACGTGGTGGGGGCAGTGGGCGGGGGGTTCGATGTGATGCGGAAGATCCTGGATCGGGCGCGCCTCTGGGCGGCCGCGCGGTCGGTCGGGGCATCCCAGCGGATCCTGGAGCTGAGTCTTCAATACGCCGTCACCCGCGAACAATTCGGGAAGCCGATCGGGGCGTTTCAGGCCGTCCGGCTCAAGCTGGCGGACATGGCCACGCTGCTGCACGCCGGGCGCCTGATGCTGTACCAGACCGCCCGCAAGATCGACCAGGGGGAGGAGGCCGTCCAGGAGGCGTCCATGGCCAAGCTGTTCAGCTCCGAGGCGGCCGGACAGATCGCCGATATGGGGGTCCAGATTCACGGGGCCATGGGCTTCATGAAGCCGACGCCCGTCGAGCGCTTCTATCGCGACGTCCGCGCCTACCGGATTCTGGATGGGACCTCGGACATCCAGCGACTCATCATTGCCGGGAAGCTCCTGCGGTCTCACGGCCTCAAGGTCGCCGTGGGGGAGTAGGACGTCATCGGCTCGTGACCGGGTGATGGCCCATGCCATCTTCTCGTGAATCATCGACCCCGCCAGCCTGACCCCGCAGCTCCCTGAGCAGAGCCGGCTGCCCCGTGGGGGGGGTGAGGCGGTGGCTCTTGAACGACGGGACAGCCCCCTCCGATACTCCTTACCCTTCCGGGGACAGAGCCACCGCGGCCTCCCCGGCCTGCAGGGATCCATGGGAACCCGCGAGAACCGCCTCGGCCTCCTGCTCCTCACGCCGACGCTGATCCTGATGGCCGGGTTCGTGGTCTTCCCGGTCCTCTACGCCGGCTGGCTGAGCCTGAACCAGAGCGATCCGTTCCGGCAGGTAACCACCTTCGTCGGGATGGCCAATTTTCAGCGCCTGCTGCAGGGGGAAGAGTTCTGGGACTCCCTCCGGGTGGGCCTCGTGTTCACCGCGGCCACGGTCGCCCTGCAGGTGGTGGTGGGAATGGCCGTGGCCTTGCTGCTGCACCAACCTTTCCGCGGCCGGGGCGTGGCGAGGGCCCTGGCGCTGTTCCCCTTCATCGTCCCGACCATCGTCGCCGTCCTCATCTGGCGGTGGCTGCTCAATGACAGCTACGGGATCGTGAACTACCTCCTGAAGGCGCTCGGCCTGATCCAGGCGCCGATCATCTGGTTCGGCACGCCGGGGATGGCCATGGTCTCCGTGGTCCTGGTCAACGTCTGGCAATTCTTCCCCTTCGTGGTGGTCACGCTCCTGGCCCGCCTGACCACGATCCCGGAGGAGCAGTACGAGGCCGCGCGGATCGACGGGGCATCGGCGCCCCAGCAGTTCTGGTTCATCACCCTCCCGCACCTCAAGACCATCCTCGCGGTGGTGATCCTGCTGCGCGGCATCTGGATGTTCCAGAAGTTCGAGGTCATCTACCTTTTGACCCGGGGGGGGCCGCTGCGCTCCACGCAGCACCTCCCGATCCTCGCCTATACCGAGCTCTTCGTGAACTTCCGCATGGGGCAGGCCGCCGCCGTGGCGGTCCTGGGCTTCCTGATCCTGGCGGCCGCCTCGGCCGTGTACCTCAAGATGCACCGCCCGGTGGAGGCGGAGCTATGAGGCCGGTCGCGACCACCCCCGCGCCCGCGCTGGCCCTGCCGGTCGGCTGGCGGTCTTGCCTGGCGCGACGGCGGATCGCCCGCGTGGGATTCTACGGATTGGTGGTCGGCTCGCTCCTGCCGATCGTCTTCCCGATCCTCTGGATGTTCCTGAGCGCCCTGAAACCGCTGGACGAGCTGGTCACCATTCCGCCCTCCTGGCTCCCGCGCCATCCCACGCTGCGGCACTTCCGCGATCTGCTGGCCCTCACCAACTTCCCCATCTACATCTGGAACAGCACCCTGGCGGCGTGCCTGACGGCCGGCATCACCGTGGCGGTGGCCACGCTGGGGGCCTACAGCCTGACGCGGTTCCAGTACCGGGGGCGCCAGATCCTGGCGACCTTCACCCTGCTGGCCTACATGTTCCCGCCCATCCTGCTGGCCATCCCTCTCTTCGTGGTCATCACCCGGCTGGGGATGGCGGATAGCCTGCTCAGCCTGGCCCTGGCGCACATCTCTTTCGCCCTGCCGTTCTGTCTCTGGCTCATGTGGGGCTACATGAAGAGTGTCCCCATGGCCCTGGAGGAGGCGGCCATGATCGACGGGGCGTCCCGGATGGGGGCCTTTGCGTGGGTCGTGATCCCGATGTCCCTGCCGGGGATCATCGCCATCGGCGTGCTGTCGTTCCTGGTCTCCTGGAACGACTACCTGTACGCCTTGATCCTGCTGACCTCCGAGGGGAAGAAGACGCTGTCGCTCGGCGTTTCGACCTTCATCGGCCCGATGGCGGTGGAGTGGGGACTCATCAATGCGGCCGGCGTCGTGGTCACCCTGCCGGTGATCGTGTTTTTCGGTGCGGTGCAACAGTTTCTGGTGCAAGGGTTCGGGGCGGGCGCCGTGAAGGAGTAGTCCTCTTCTCCCCACGGCAGAGGAGAACCCTCCATGTATCTGAACCGGGACCGGGCGCACGCGATCATGAAGGAGGCCGGGCTCGACGCGCTGGTGGCGACCCACCTGCGGAATGTCACGTACTTCAGCGATTACCCCCAGATGCACGAATGCACGCTGACGCCGACGGTGTTTGCGGTCCTCCCGGCCGACCCCGCCATTCCGCCGTTCCTGGTCCTGCGGGCTGCCAGCCTGCCGGTCCACCATCAGGAGAAGTGCTGGATCCGGGACGTGGAGGTGTACTCGAAGCCGTTCGTGTGCCTCCCGGACAGCGTGAAGCCGAGCGCCATGACCACCGAGGAACGGCTGATCTATCAGGCTTCCAAGGGTGTGGACCTGCCGGCCAAGCCCGTCCAGGCCCTGCGCGCCGGCCTCGAGAAGCGGGGCCTCCTCAAGAGACGGATCGGGCTGGATGAATCGGGGCTCCCGCAGCCCCGCGGATGGGACGAAATGATCGAGGGCCTGACGGGTGCCACGCTTCAGCCCGCGGCCTCGCTCATCAGCAAGGTCCGTCTGGTCAAGACCCGGCTGGAACTCCGGATCATGGCAGAGGGGGCGGCCGTGAACGAGATGGGCCTGAAGGCGTGTCTCGCCCGGATCCGCCGCGAGGGGACCGAGCGGGAAGCCGCGAGTGCCTATCGGCAAGCAGTCTGGCGCGGGGGCGGGACCCCACACTTCGCCAACGTCGGGTATGGTACGCGCTCCGCCGTGCCCACGAAACCCCCGGCGGCCACCAGGCCTCGCAAGGGCGATGTCGTGAAGCTCGACTTCAACTGCCTGTACAACTACTACTTCGCGGACCTCGGCCGCACCGCGATCATCGGCAGGCCGTCGGAGAAAATCCGCCGCTACTACGCGGCGGTCCAGACCGGTCTGGACGAGGTCAAGGCCGCGATCCGGCCCGGGGCCCGGCCGGCCGAGCTCTTCCACCTGGCCATCGAGACGGTCCGGAAGGCGGGGATCCCGTACTTCAACACCACGTACATCGGCCACGCCATCGGGATGTGGTGTTACGACGGCCTCGCCATCAATGCGATGGAGGATCGCCCGTTGGAAGAGGGGATGGTCCTGAACCTGGAACCGACTCACTACGAACTGGGGCTGGGCGCCTTCCATGCCGAGGACACCGTCGTCGTGACCCGCACCGGCCACCGGAGCCTGTCGAGGGCCCCGCTCAAGCTCTACGAACTGTGAGGCGCCAGTCACCCAGCGGCCATGAACCCAGCAGGCGGAGAGAGATCAGACATGGAACGCATTCCGATCAACCCCGGAACGATTGATTGGTCCGGCGAGAATCCCGGGATGTATCTCAAGGAATCCGCGGAGGGCCCATTTGTCACCCTCATCAGCTTCTTCCGGGTGGTTCTCTCGCCCCACGGACGGGGCCACGCCGCCTTCATCTTCCAGGATCCCCACGGCGATGGGAAGACGCCCGGGAAGCCGAATGTCTGCGTCACGGACAACGAGCCATTGGCGCGCTATCTGAAGGACCACTTCGTGGCCCACTTCGGTGTGTTCAAGGGGGTCCCGGCCCTGGCAAGCTGCCGGTTCGAGAAGGGAAACAATTTCGTTGCCGCGGGTGACGCCCGGGCGACCTACACCGAGCGTTTCAGCAGCGAGCGAGGGGAAATCCGCCTGACCTGGGAGCCCCTCGGGGACGTGTTCATGGTGGAGATGCCCAAGGACAAGTCCGCCACGGGGCAGCATGAGATGTTCTCGCTCTTCGTCAATGCCTCCGGCGCGCGGGTCTCGATCAATGGTGGGGGGGTGGCCGGTCGCCCCTTCCCCCGCGATGTCGCCGGCAAGGCGAGCAGCACGGCCTTCCTGGCCTTCTCGGAGACGTGGGTTCGCCGGTAGCTGCCGGATGGCAGGGGTCCGGTCAATGCCAGGGTTGCAGTCGGAAAGGGAGGGAATGGTCATGAAGCACGCTATGAGCCGTCGAAGATTCATCCAGGTCACCGGGAGCGCAACGGCCGGGGCCGTCGTGGGGAGCGCATTCGGTCCCTTCGTCCGGCGGGTCCCCGCGCAGACAAAGACCATCCGCGTCCTGACAACGGAAACCGATCCGAACTCGGTCCGGGTGCTCAAGGAGCTGATCGCGGAATACGAACAGACGAATCCCGGCATCAAGATCGAGCCCGAGTTCCTGTCCTGGGGAGACATGTTCCCCAAGCTCATGTCGGCGCTCGCGGCGAAGAACCCGCCGGAGGTGGTCTACATCGAAGATCTCCAGATGGCGAAGTTCGCCAAGGAGGGACTCCTGCTCCCAGCCGGTGACGTGGTAAATGCCATCGGGCGCGAGCGGTTCATCCCGGGCACGCTCAAAGCGGTTCGCCTCGGCAATGAGGATTGGGGGGTCCCGGCCACCCTCCAGTCGGAAGCGACCTACTATCGGGCCGACTGGTATCGTGAAAAGAAGCTGGCCCCCATGGAGACGTGGGACGACTACCTCCGGATCGGCAAGGCCCTGACGGACACGGGGAAGGGCCGATACGGCGTGAATCTCCCCATGGGGACCTCGCGCTACACCACCTGGATCTTCATGCCGTACGCCTGGAGCAATGGGGCCCGATTCTTCGACCGGAACGGCAATCTGGTGATGGACAAGAGTCCCAACCTGGAACGGATCGCCGAGACCCTGGACTTCTGGAAGGAGGCCACCAAGTACGGCCCCCCCGGCATCGCGCAGTACACCTGGCTGGAGGTAATGCAGAGCTATTACACGGAACAGAGCGCCCACTCCGACTACGCCCCGCGGCTCATGACTCAGTTGGAGCGGCACGCGCCCAAGCTGCTCTCGCCCGAGGTGACGCGGGTGACCGAGACCCCGCGCGGTCCGCACGGCGCCCGGTCGGCCTACCTGCTCACCAAGGGGTACAGCTTCATGAAGGGGAGCCGGGCAGTAGAGGAGGGCAAGAAGTTCATCCGCTGGAGCATGGAGACCGACCGGTACATCCGATACCTCCACACCGTCCCCGGCCACATGGCCCCCACGCTGGGCGATGTCGCCAAGTCAGAAAAGTACTTCAGCCATCCCCTGATCAAGGCCAACCTCCCGGTACAGCAGAAGTTCCTGGAGATCATGGCGAAGTCCACTTCCATGCCGGTGCACATGGAGGACGGGGGATTGAGCCTGAACGCCATACAGCTCTTCGACGGGCCGCACCTGATCGAGATGGTGCAGTCGGTCATCATCAAGAACGATCCGGCCAGGGCCGCCGTGGCGCGTGCGGCGCAGCGCCTCCGGTCCGCGGGGGCAGCGTAACAGCCCGTGTCGGGCGGCGAGAGCAGGAGAGCCACAAGAACCCCGGTGAAAAGGGAGGGGCCTGATATGCGTACGGACTGGCTGGTCGTGCTTGCCTCGATCATCATTCTTGGCGGGATCGTCGGGGGTAATCCCGACAACACCTCTGCGGCGACTCCGGCCGGATCGAGCGTCACCATTAAGGCCGTAAGCGAAATCACCTCGGTCGACGGGCTGAATAACAAGGTTCTGGATCAGTTCAAGGCGGAGGTCGAAAAGGCCTCCGGCGGCAAGCTGAAGGTCGAGCTGTACAAGGGGACCCTGGGGACCGGCAAGGAAGTGATGGAGGGGCTGGTCCTCGGCTCCAACCACGTGGTGGTCCTGGAGAAGTCGCTCCTGACGGCCTATGTGCCGGCCGTGGGGGCGCTCTCGCTTCCCTACATCTTCAAGGGGCGGGAGCACATCAACAAGACGCTGCGCGATTCCGAGGTCGGGAAGGCGCTGGAACAGCGAGGCGCGGCCAAGGGCATCGCCAGCCTCGGATGGTTCGCCTATTCGCCCCGGGTGCTCGCGACCAACAAGCCCGTCCGGCAGGTCACTGACATGTCCGGGCTGAAGGTCCGGATCATGAACGACCCGGTCATGCTGGGTACCTACCAGTCCGAGGGGGCTGCACCGGTGCCCATCGCCTGGGGCGAGACTTACCTTGCCATGAGCCAGGGGACGGTGGGCGCGGTGGACACGACGGTGTCGGATGGGCGCGATTCCAAGCTGCCCGAGGTCTCCAAGTACCTCTCGTTGACCAACACATTCCACAGCATCGCGGGCATCTACGCCAGCAAGCGGTGGCTCGATGGCCTGACGCCCGAGCAGCGGAAGATCGTGGTGGATTCGGCGAAGTCCGCCGCCAAGTTCGCGGACGTCGAGGAGCCGAAACTGTACGAGACCGCGCTTCGGGACTGGGCCAAGTCGTCCGAGATCATCAAACCGGACCTGGCCGGTTTCCGGCAGGCCGTGGCAAAGATCTACCCCCAGTACTACGAGAAGTTCGGGAAGGACATTATCGAAGGCATCCTGAAGCTGGGCGAGCAGTACCAGTAGCCGGGGACGGGGCGGAATCCGGGCAGTGGTCGGCACACGCCGAGGGCAGGCGGATGAAACGGGTGAGCGCGGCGATCAACCTTGGGTTGGAAGTGGTGGCGATGATCTTGCTGGCGATCCTCTGTGCCGTCACCTTCCTGGGCGTGCTCGACCGGTACCTGCTGCAGACGGGAATCGGCTGGACGGAGGAACTGGCGCGATTTCTCCTGATCTGGGCGTCACTCGTCTCGGCCGCGGTGGTGGTATACCGGGGCGCCCACTTCTGCGTCGCCGTCCTCGTGGACCTGCTGCCCACGGGCCCACGCCGGGCGATCTCCATCTTGATGAACCTCCTCGCGATCGGCGTCCTGGCGGTGGTGTTCGTGCAGGGGGTCCGGGTCGCGGACATCATGCGGATCCAGACCTCTCCCGCCATGGACCTGCCGATGAACTGGATCTACCTCAGCCTGCCGGTTGCGACCGGGGTCATGATCCTCTTCCTGGTCGCCCAGACGTTGGAGATGGTGCGCTCGGGGGGCAAGTCCGGGAGGTCGGCGTGAGCCCGAGGGGACGGAGTGAGAAACCGGCATGATCCCCCTCCTCATCGGGTCGTTCCTCGGACTCGTTGCGCTCGGTGGGACGATCGCTATCGCGATGCTCCTCAGCGCGATCGTGTACGTGGCCGCCGGCGGGCGAGCGGAATGGACGACGCTGGCGCTCAAGGTTGTCACCGGGCTCGACTCGTTCCCCCTGCTCGCGGTGCCGTTCTTCATCCTGGCGGGCGACCTGATGAATCACGCCGGGATCACCGATGCCCTGGCCGACCTCTCGGCGGCCATCGTGGGGCGGATCCGCGGGGGGCTGGCGCACGTGAACGTCGTGACCGGGATGCTCATGGCGGGCATCTCCGGCTCCGCCTCGGCCGACAGCGCGGCCCTGACCTCGGTCTTCGTGCCGGCCATGGAGCAGGCCGGGTATCCGCGTCCCTTCGCGGCCGCCCTCAGCGCCAGCGCGGGCGCCATCGGGCCGATCATTCCCCCGAGCATCTTCATGGTGATTTTCGGGGCGCTGGGGAACGTGTCGGTCGGGCGGCTGTTCCTGGGTGGAGCGGTGCCGGGTGTCCTGATGGGGGTCAGCCTGATGATCTATGCCTACGCGGTGGCACGCCGGCGCGGGTATGGGGCGATGAAGGAGCGCATCAGCGTCCTGGGATTCCTGCGTCGCCTGCGTGCGGCCGCGTTCCCGCTGCTCATCCCGGTGATCATCATCGGGGGGATCGTGGGGGGCGTCGTCACGCCCACGGAGGCGGGTGTTCTGGGGGTGGCTGCGATTCTCGTGGTCGGGACCCTCATCACGCGGCGACTGTCCCTCTCGGGAATCATGGCGGCCCTCCGGTCCACTGTGTACACGCTGGGCGCCGTGATGTTCATCGTGGGCGCGGCGAATATCTTCGCCTGGATCCTGGGCCTGGAGCGGATGGGGGAGCAACTCTCGCGATTCCTGCTCTCGGTGACTTCCAGCCCGTTGGTGATGCTGGTGCTGATCAACCTCATCCTGCTGGTCCTGGGCTGTCTCCTGGACGCCCTGGCGATGCTGATCGTCCTGACGCCCATCCTGGTGCCCGTGGTCGTGTCGCTGGGGATCGACCCGGTCCATTTCGGGGTAGTGATGGTGCTGAACCTGACCATCGGGCTGCTCACCCCGCCGTTCGGCGTCGTGATGTTCATCTCCTCCGCGATCGCCAGGGTGAGCATCCCGGAGTTCGTCGCGGAGGGGTGGCCCATGATCCTCGGGCTGATCATCGTCCTGTTCCTGTGCGTGTTCGCGCCCGGCCTGGTGCTGGCCCTGCCGCGCGCGCTGATGCCGTAGGAGTGTCCGCTGACCACGAGGGAGATCCGTGCGGATCGTTGACCTGTCGCAGGAGATCTACCACCGGCGCCCGGTGCCAGGCAGCCAGATGCCCCCCGCCATCTGGACCCACGTGACGCACGAGGAGTCCGCGGCGCAGCTCCGGACCACGGAGTGGAGCTTCATGACCATGGGGCTGATCATGTCGGATCACTGCGGCACCCACGTGGACGCGTTCACCCACCTCGATCCCCGACCCGGCGCGGAAGCCATCCACGAGATTCCCCTGGAGCGCTTCTATGGCTCGGCCATCTGCCTCGACGTCTCCGGCGTTGCAGCGGGCGCGTGTATCACGCGGGCTGACCTGGAAGCGGCACTGGCGCGGAGCGGCCAGCAGATCCGGACGGGCGATGCCGTGCTCCTCTACTCCGGCCACTCGCGGAAGACGGACCCCGCGGAGGTTTCAGTGTTCGCGGGCCTCGACCGCGAGGCGGCCGAGTGGCTGGCCGACCGGGGGGTCAACAACATCGGCACCGAGGCCTGGAGCATCGACCGGCGCACGCCGTCCGAGGTGCCGCCCCGCTACCCGGCGCACATGGTGTGCAGGGATCGCAAGATGCTGAACACCGAGAATCTTGCGATCCCACTGGAATTGATCAATCGCCGATTCCTGTTCATCTGCCTGCCGCTGAAGATCCGCGGGGCGACCGGGTCGCCCGTTCGGGCGATCGCCGTCCTGGACGACGCGGCATGAGCCTGCGGGATGGGGGGGATCCTTCCATCCGCGGGGTCGGAGATGGGGCCTCTCCGGCCTGGACGGCCATGCGGGCAGGAGAAGAGAAGGAGTGAGAGTGGCGTGACGACTGTGCAGGTACACGAGACCGACGTGGTGGTGGTGGGGGGTGGGGGTGCGGCGCTGCGGGCGGCGCTGGAGGCGCGCCGCACGGGTGCCCGGGTCCTCCTGGTGACCAAGGGGCGGTTGGGGGCGACGGGTGCGACCTCGTTCGGCGTGGCCTCGCTGGCGGGCTTCGCCGTGGCGGACGGAGCGGGGGACCCGCTCGACAACCCGGACGTCCACGCGGAGGACATCCTCCGGAACGGCGCCGGGTGCGCCGACCCGAAACTTGTCCGCATCCTGGCGGAGGAGGCGCACCTGGCCGCGGCGGCGCTGGAATCCTGGGGGGTGGAGTTCATCCGGGACGCGCAGGGCAAGGTGCTCGCCGCCATGGGGGATTTCGCCTCGCGGCCGCGCAACCGCAAGATCTACGGGCACGGCCGGCCCATCGTCCTGGCGCTCAAGGATGCCTGTGCCGCCGCCGGCGTGGAGGTCATGGAAAACACGGTGGTCCTCGACCTGGTCCGGGAGGAGGCAGGGTGTCAGGGACTCCTGGCAGTGGACCTGAACGGGACACTGCATGCCGTGGTCGCGGGGGCCACGATCCTGGGCACGGGCGGCGCGGGCCAGCTCTTCGAGTACAGCCTGATGCCCCCCGACGTGACCGGGGACGGCTACGCCCTGGGCTCCTGGGCGGGGGCCGAGCTGGCGAACCTGGAGTTCATGCAGGCCGGCTTCGGCCTGATTCACCCCTTCACGAACATCATCATGGCCTGGTTCTGGCTGCTGGCCCCCAGTTTCACCAACCGCCTGGGGGAGGAGTGCCTGGAACGTTACCTGCCGCCGGGGCTGGCGAAGGAGACCTGCTTCCGAGCCAAGGTCCGCCACTATCCATTCAGCATCCAGGACCCCTCGCGCTTCCTGGAGATCGCGGCCAAGCGCGAGATCGAGGCCGGTCGCGGCACGGCGCGGGGCGGGGTCTTCCTGGATCTCCGCCAGGTGAACGAGGCAGACCGCATCCCGCCCGGCAGTGACATCGCGACGATGTGGCCGGTCTCCAAGGAGTGGTTCAAGTCGAAGGGGATTGACGTCATGAGCCGTCCCCTGGAGATCGCGGTCTTCGGGCACGCCATCAATGGGGGGCTTCGCATCGATGCCGATGCGCAGAGCACGGTGCCTGGCCTGTACGCGGCGGGCGAGGCCTCGGCCGGGCCCTACGGGGCCGACCGCCTGGGCGGCAACATGCTCCTCAACTGCCAGGTCTTCGGGGCTCGGGCCGGGCGACACGCCGGCCAGACGGCGCCGGGGAAGCGGCCCCGGATCTCCGAGGGGCGCCGCCGGGATTTCGCGGCGCAGGTGGTGTCGCTCTTGGGGCGACCCGGCACCCGCAAGGTGGCCGAGGTGAAGCGCGAGATCAAGACGGCCATGAGCCGCCAGGTCCTGGTGATCCGGACCGGGCCAGGCCTGGAGGCGTGCCTGCTGCGCCTGCAGGCCATCCGGGAGGAACTCCTGCCGGCCATCGCCGTGGGGACGCCCAAGGATCTCGTGGGACTCCACGAGACCACGAACCTGCTGGAGGTGGGCGAGCTGATGACCCGCGTGGCTCTCATGCGCACCGAATCCCGCGGCAGTCACTTCCGCGAGGACTTCCCCGAACGGAACGACGAGGAGTGGGCCTGTCCCATCTTCATCCGCCGGGACGGGGGAAAGGCCAGCCTCAGCAAGGGCCGATTCGCATGACGCAAACGGAGAACCCGATCCTTGTGGAGAGAGCTGAGGGAGTGGCAACGCTCACTCTCAACCGTCCGGCCGTCCTGAATGCGCTGGACGATGCCACGTACCGGGCGCTGGACGCCGCGCTGGAGGACCTGGAGGCGCGAGAAGATATCCGGGCGCTGGTGGTCACGGGGGCGGGGGAGCGCGCCTTCAGCGCAGGGGCCGACCTCACCTATATGCGCGCGCTGAACGGGGAGACCCGACAGGAGTTCATCCTCCTCAGCTACCGGGTCACCAATCGGTTGGCCTACTTCCCCCGTCCCAGCGTCGCCGCCGTTCGGGGCTATGCCCTGGGGGGAGGGTTCGAGCTGGTCATGGCCTGCGACCTGCGGGTGGCCGGGGGAGATGCCCAGTTCGGCCTGCCCGAGATCACGCTGGGCAGCGTGCCGGGGTCGGGCGGCGTCCAGCGACTTCCGCTCCTGGTCGGTCCCACGCGGGCCAAGGAACTTGTCCTGACCGGCCGTCGTCTGCCGGCCGAGGAGGCCCTGGCCTGGGGCCTGGTGAATCGGGTTGTCCCCCCGGACCAGGTGCTGAGTGTCGCCTGCGAGCTGGCCCGGACCATCGCCGGGCACAACCCGGTGGCGGTGGAGCACGCCAAGATGGCTCTGCAGGTCGGCCGTCTCAGCGACTTCGGCCTGGAGGCGCGGTACCACAGCCTGACGTCCTGGGTCTGCCAGCAAACGCCGCACTACCGGGACCGCACGGCCCGCTTCGCCGAAGGGCAGGAGAAGGAGAGGGACCGGTCATGAGGGCGGCGAAGATCCTGCGGGGCGTGGCGGACGTTCTGGAACGGGCAGAGCATCTGGCGATCCGGGTGCTGTCCCTCGGACTCATCGTGGTGGTATTCGGGGGAGTGCTCCTCCGCTACATCTTCCGCATTCCCCTGGTCTGGGGAGAGGAGCTGGCCATGTTCGCCTTCATCTGGCTGGCGTTCCTCTCTGCCGGCGTCGCCGTCCGGCGCCAGGGCCACTTCCGGATGTCCGCCCTGATCGAGTACCTGCCCGGAAGGCCGCGGATGTTCATTGAAGTCGGCACGGTCCTGCTCATGGGGGTGCTGACACTGGTGCTCGGCTGGCAGGGGTTCTCTCTGGCGGCCAGCGGCCTGGCAGAACAGTCGCCGGGATTGAGGGTTTCGATGATCTGGGTATATGCAGTAATCCCCGTCAGCGCCCTGAGCATGCTGGTCTTCCTGTTCGAGACACTGCTCGTCGGGTCGCCACCCAAGGACGGTGCCTGATGGATCCGCTGGCGATCCTGTTCGGAAGCTTCGCGCTCATGCTGGTGGCCGGGGTGCCCATCGCCTACGCGCTGGGTCTCGCCTCGCTCCTGACGATGTGGTCGGCGGGGATTCCCCTGGCGCTCTTTGTCCAGCAGATGTACCAGGGAATCAACAGCTTCGTGCTGCTGGCGGTGCCCTTCTTCCTCCTGGCCGGGATCCTGATGAATCTCGGGGAGATCACCGACCGCCTGGTCCGGATGTCCCAGGCGCTCTTCGGCTGGATGCGGGGGTCGCTGGCCGTCGTCAACGTGGTGGCGAACATGCTCATGGCCGGGCTGTCCGGCTCCTCCGTGGCCGACGTTGCGGGCCTGGGATCCATCCTGATCCCGGGGATGGTGAAGGCGGGCTACCCGCGCGAGTTCGCGGTCGCCGTGACCATCTCCGCGTCCACCATCGGGATCATCATCCCGCCCAGCATCTTCATGGTGGTGTACGGCGCGGTGGGGAACGTGTCCATCGGCGCCATGTTCCTGGGCGGGGCGATCCCGGGGATCCTCATCGGCCTGAGCCAGATCGCCTACTGCTACGTGATGGCAGTCCGACACGGATTCCCCAAGGGGGAGCGCCTCCCGCTCCGGGAGGTCGGGCGGGCGGTGTTGATCGGGCTGCCGCCCTTCGGCGTGACCCTGATCATCCTGGGGGGCATCATCGGTGGCGTCTTCACCGCCACGGAGGCCGCCTGTGTGGCGGTCGTGTACAGCCTTCTCCTGGCAGGCCTGGCGTACCGGTCCCTGTCGCTGTCCCGGCTCTACGCCGCCATCAAGGAGGCCGCCCGCTTCACCGGGCCGACGCTGTTCTGCGTGATGAACGGCATGATGTTCGGCTGGCTGATGGCCTACCTGGAGATCCCGCCCCGCATCCAGGCCTTCGCCCGGTACCTCGAACTCGGGCAAACCACGACCCTGCTCTTCATCATGCTCCTCTTCGTGATCCTCGGCACCTTCGAGAGCGGGGTGGCCAGCATCATCATCTTCCTGCCGGTGGTCCAGGCCCTGGCCGACGGGGTCGGCCTGAATCCGATTCACGTCGGCGTGATCGTCTGTGTCACACTGGCCCTGGGGCTGATCACCCCTCCCTACGGCCTCTGCCTGTTCATCGGGGCCCAGATTGGGGGCATCTCGGTGGAGCGGGCGTTCCGACACTCGCTGGGGTTCGTGTTCCTGTTCGTGGCGATGGATATCCTGCTGGTGTTGGTACCCGACACGGTTCTCTGGCTTCCACGGTGGCTCGTCCCCCAGATGCTGGGAGGGCGGTGAGCCCACGCGTTACGTACGTCTCAGGTTTTCAGGAGGAGGGAATGTCATGCACGGACATTGGAAGGCGGTCGGCGCCGCGCTGCTAGCGCTGACATTATTGATGGCGGGGGCGGGCGTCACCAACGCGGCCGAGGTGGTGATCCGGCTCGGGAGCGAAGAGCCCTTCAAGACCCCGCCAGGGATCGCCGCCCAGTACGGGCTGGAGTTCCTGGCGCAGGAGCTTCCCAAGCGGACGGGAGGCAAGGTCGAGGTCAAGCTGTTCCCCGGCGCCGTCCTGGGGAACGAGCGGGCCCTGGTGAAGGCCCTGACGGTGGGCGGGGTGGACGCCACGGTGGTCTCCAGTTCCAACGCGGCGCCCCTGGTGAAAGAGGCGGGCTTCCTGGCGGCGGCGTACCTGTTCGAGAGCTACGCCCAGGCGGAGCGGGCCCTGATCACCGATCCCCGCCTGTTCACCCGGCTGCAACAGCTCGTCAAGGAGAAGAAACAGGGCTTCGAACTCGTGGGCCTGGCCCTGACCGGCACGCGGAACCTGTACAACCGGGTGAAGCCGGTGAAGAGCCCGGATGACCTCAAGGGCATGAAGATGCGGGTGATGGCGAACCCGACGGAGTTCAAGGTGTGGAGCACGCTGGGCACCCTGCCGACCAACATCCCGGCGCCGGAGATCTACACCTCGCTCCAGACCGGGGTGGTGGACGCGGCCGAGAGCAGCCTCCCGGCCATCGTCACGGGGAAATACTATGAGGTCGCACCCCATGTCGTCCTGACCCACCACCAGTACAACGTGCACATGTACTTCCTCGGCGACCGGACCCTGGCCAAGGTGCCAGCCGACCTCCAGAAGGTGGTCCTGGACACGTTCCGTGAGGCGGGGGCCGTCCAGCTCAAGGCGGCCATCAAGCTGGCCGACGAGAAGCTGGCGGAGCTGAAGAGCAAGCCGGGCGTCACGGTCACGGAGGTGGACACGAAGGCGTTCGCCTCCAAGCTGCGGGACGTGCAGGACGAGGTGGCGAAGGAGTTGGGGGTGCAAGACCTGCTGAAGCTGATCCGCGAGCTTCGATAGCGGTCGGCTCGCCGGTTTCCGTCGTATAGGAGCCTGTTCCTGAAGTCCATCAGTGAGGAGAGGGCCATGTCGATGCCGAAGATTCCGGTGACCTCGTCCAAGGTCCCGACCCCGAAATACCCCTATGCCCAGGCTACGCGTGCTGGGGACACGATCTATGTCTCTGGGATCGTAGCGCTGGGGCTGGACGGCCAGCTAGTGGGCAAAGGGGACGTGCAGGCGCAGATCCGACAGGTCCTCACGCATATCAGCAATATCCTCCAGGCCGGTGGCAGCCGGCTCGACCAGGTCCTGCGGACGACGGTGTACCTGACCCGGGTAGAGGACTTCGAGACCATGAACGAGGTCTACCGGGAGTTCTTTCCGGTGAACCCCCCCGCACGGACCACGGTCCGGGCTGATCTCATGCTGCCCGACCTCCTTGTGGAGATCGACGCGATCGCTTCGGTGTAGCTCGGCTCAAGATGGCCAGGCGGTCCACGGGTGGAAGGAGGGCAATCGTGGCCCTACTCGGGCCGTCCGGGTCCGAAGCGCAACAAGGAGGAGGTTCCATGGGCATCGAACATGCCTGGGATCGGATCGGTTGCCCGGTCGAGGAGATCGATACCCCGGCACTTCTCGTGGATCTGAATCGGTTGGAGGGAAACATCCGTCGGATGGCTGAGTTTGGGGCCCGGACGGGGGTCGGTATCCGGCCTCACGGCAAGGCCCACAAGACCCCGATAATCGCGCAGTTCCAGTTGACGGCAGGCGCGGTGGGGATCTGCTGCCAGAAGGTCGGCGAGGCCGAGGTGATGGTGGCCGGTGGCATTCGAGACGTGCTCCTATCCAACGAGGTCGTGGGTGTGGCGAAGCTGGCCCGGCTCGTATCGATCGCGAAGATCGCCCGCGTCACGGTGGCGGTGGATGCGCTCGAGGCTGCAGATGCACTGGAGGTCGCAGCGCGGCGAGCAGGAGTGACCATGGGGGTGGTGGTCGATGTAGACGTAGGTCAGGGGCGGTGCGGTGTGGCCCCCGGCGACCTCGCCCTCAGGCTGGCGGAGAAGCTTGCCGTCATGCCCGGGCTAAGCTTGCGAGGGCTTCAGGGCTACCAGGGGAAGCTTCAGCATGTCGTCGGCCACGCCGCGCGCGCCCAGGCCGCCCGCCAGGCCAATGCGCGGCTCATGGAGACGCGGTCGCTCTTCGAAGCACGGGGCTTGCCACTGGAGATCGTTACTGGTGGGGGCACGGGTACGTATGACACCGAAGGGGCAATTCCCGGGATGACTGACATCCAGCCCGGGTCCTACATCTTTATGGACCGAGAGTATCGGGAGATTGGGGGGCGCTCTGGCCCGGTGTTTGATGACTTCGCGTGCGCGCTGACCGTCTTGGCCACCGTCATGAGTGCCCCGACGGCGGACCGCCTCGTGGTGGACGCAGGCCTGAAGGCTCTCAGTAACGACGCCGGCCCGGCGGCGGTGGTGGATCTGCCGGGGTGGGAGTATACCCCGGCCGGGGATGAGCACGGATTGCTGATGATCTGCGGGGATGGGCGCCGACCCCGTCTGGGCGAGGTCGTCCACCTGCTGCCCAGCCACTGCGATACCACGGTGAACCTCTACGATCAGTTCCACGTCGTGCGGGATGGCCGTCTGGAGGCGGTGTGGCGCATCGCGGGACGCGGTCGAGTCCGGTAAGGACACAGCCCGCGACGACTTCGGCCAAACCATAGAGGGGTCAGGGCATGCTGGCGTTTTCAACTGGGCTCCGATCGGAGCTGAGGAGGTGCACGATGGTCGGGAAATGGGTGGCACTCTTCCTGGGGGGACTCACGGTTGCCAGTCTTTCGATCGCGGAGGCAGCGAGTCCGGTCGTTGTTCGCTACGCCATTGCGCTGAACGCCACCGATCCGAGTACTCGGGCCATGGCGGTCTTCAAGGAGGAGGCAGAGAAGCGGAGCGGGGGTCGTCTGCGTGTGGACGTCTTCCACAGCGGCCAACTGGGGGGGACCGGGGAGTTGATGTCCCAGGTCAAGGGAGGCACGCTGAACATGGCGCTGGCGGCCCCGGCGTTTGTGCAGGCGCTCGCTCCCAAGCTGGCGGTGATCACCTTCCCCTACCTATTCAACGATGCGGGGAAGGCCTTCGCTATCCTGGACGGTCCGATCGGCAAGGAGCTCGAGGCGGAGGTGGAGAAGGCGGGCATTAAGATTCTGAGCTGGCACGCCAGCGGCTTTCGCCACGTCCTGAATAACCGCCGGGCCATCCAGACGCCGGCCGACATGCGGGGGATCAAGCTCCGGCTCCAGCCAAACCCGGTTCACCTGGCCACCTTCCGGGCCTTTGGAGCCAACCCGCTGGCGATGGACTTCAAGGAGCTCTACTCCGCCACCCAGCAGGGGGTGATCGACGGCATGGAGCTTCCCATCACTACCATCCATTCCAGCAAGTTCTACGAGGTCACCAAGTACCTTTCCATGACCGGCCACGCCTTCGAGGTGCTCATCTCCTACGCCAACAAGGCGTGGTTCGATGGCCTGCCCAAGGAGCTGCAGGGGACCCTTTTGGAGGCCGGCCGGGAGGAAGCGCGCTGGCAGCGGCGTGAGCACGCGGCCGAGGAGGACAAGATGCTGGCAGAGTTGCGGCAGCGGATGATGGTCAACACCCCAACCGAGGCGGAGACCGCCCAGTTCCGGCAGATCGCCCAGGGGGTCTACAAGGAGTTCGAAAAGGCTGTGACCCCGGAGCTCCTGCAGAAAATCCAGGCCGCGGCGCGGTAGGAGGGGGATGGGAGTCGGACGATGAAACCCATGGTCCTGATCACACGGCTCACCGAGGGCGCCGTGGCTGTTCTCCTCGCGATGATGACCCTCCTCGTCGCGGTGGAGGTCTTCCTGCGCTACGTGGTGGGTACTTCGCTGTTCTTCTCCGAGGAGCTGGCCCGGTTCCTGTTCGTGTGGGTTAGCTTCCTCGCTGCCAGTCTGGCGGTCCGGTCCGGGGTGCATGTCGGTCTCGAGTTCTTCGTGGAGCGGCTCCCCCGGCCGGTCCGTCGACGCTTGGCCATCCTGGTCCAGGGCCCGGTGCTGGCTTTCCTGGCTATGATGGTGATCACGGGTATCGCGATGGTGGTGGACTCCGCTGGGGAGCGGAGCGCCACCCTGGGCGTGCACATGTCCTGGGCACGCGCAGCCGTCCCCCTCGGTGGGGTCCTGATGTTCCTCCAAGTGCTCGATGGGTTGGCGCGCCTGCGGTCCGGCGAGGCAATTTCGGCCGAGAGATCCGGGGTGGAGTAGGCCACCATGGAGGACCGATGCTGACCGCGTTGGGTGTCGCCTTCGTGGCGACGATCTGTCTCGGCATCCCCCTGGCGTTCGGCATGGGCATCGCAGGTGCCATAGCTCTGCTCGTGGACGGCAGCGTCCCCCTGAAGATCATTGCCCAGCGGATGTATGCCGCCGTGGATTCCTTCCCGCTCATGGCGGTGCCATTCTTCATGCTGGCCGGGGAACTCATGGGCTTTTCTGGCATTCTGCACCGATTGGTGGCGTTTGCCGAGGTTTGCGTCGGCCGGATCCGCGGGGGCCTGGCGCACATCTCGATCCTGAGCGCCATGATCTTCGCCGGCGTGACTGGCGCGGCCACCGCGGAAGCCACGGCTCTGGGGAGTATCCTGATTCCCAGTCTCCGGGAGGAGTACGACTTGGACTTTGGATGCGCCGTCGTCGCGGGGGCCGCAACCATCGGGCCCATCATTCCGCCGAGTATGCCGGCCATCATTTATGCCATCCTGGCCGGGCCCAGCGTCTCGGTGGCCGGGCTGTTCCTCGCCGGGGTCATCCCAGGCATCCTCATGGGACTCGGCATGATGGTCATCGCCTACGTCATCGCGGTCCGGCGGAATTATCCCGTTCGCCACATTCAGTTGGGGATCCGGGAGTTCGCGCGACGGACCCTGCAGGCCCTGCCCATGTTGCTGATGCCGGTCATCGTCATCGGCGGGATTCTGGGGGGCATCTTCACCGCCACGGAAGCGGCGGCCGTGGCGGTCGTCTACGCGCTGGTGGTCGGGTTCGCGGTGACACGGCAACTGCGCGTTCGAGATCTCCCCGGGATACTCGTGCGCAGTGCGATGAGCACGTCCGTGGTGGCCATGCTGATGGCGACCGCCAACACCGTCTCCTGGCTCTTGACCATCCAACAGGTTCCAACCCGGATCGGGGCCTTCCTGCGAGCACAGTCATCCAGTCCCTGGGTCTTTCTGCTGCTCGTGATGTTCTTCCTGATCATCGTCGGGTGCCTGATGGAGTCAGTCGCCGCCTACGTGATGTTCGTGCCCATTCTGGCGCCGATGGCGGCCGCCTATGGCCTCCACCCGCTGTATTTCGGATTTCTGATGATCCTGAACCTGGTAGTCGGGATGCTGACCCCCCCGATCGGTATCGTCCTCTTCGTGATCTGCGGTGTGGCCGGGATCACGCTCGAGCGCCTGGTGCGAGCGGTCTGGCCCTTCGTGCTCTGGCAGTTTGTGGTCCTGTTCCTCGTCCTTCTGTTTCCGGGCCTGGCCCTCTGGATTCCTGGGCTGTTCGGCTACAGATGAGGAGTCCACCTGTGCCCACCGAACTGGAGCGGGTCGGGGTAGTCGGCGCGGGCCACATGGGCTTGGGGATTGCCACCGCCCTGGCCCTGGGAGGGGTGACCGCGACGGCGACAGACACGGCGCCGGAGGTTCTCGCCTCCGTCCCCATCCGATTGGGAGCCAACCTGGAGCGTGCGGTCCGATCGGGAGTATGGGGGGAGAGGGCCGCGGCCGCCGCCCGGGATCGGGTGGTGATGTGCAGAACCCTGGAGGAGGCCGTGGCCGGGGCGGGTCTGGTCCTGGAAAGCATTCCTGAGGATCTCCCGGCCAAGCAGGTGCTGTTTGCCCGCCTGGAGGGCCTCTGTCCTCGGGCCACGATCTTGGCCACGAACACCTCCTCGCTGACCCTGGTGGGGGTGGGGGCTCGGATGGCGCGGCGTGAGCGACTGATAGGCTGCCATTTCCTGAACCCGGCCGACGCCATGCCATTGGTGGAGGTAGTCCAGGGTCCGGAAACGGATCCGGAGATCGTGGACGCCGTCATGGACCTCTGGCGGCAGGTGGGCAAGGTTCCGATCCGCGTCCGATTCGACCAGCCGGGGTTTGTGGCCAACCGGCTGATCCAGGCCCTGACCCGGGAGGCCATCGCGCTCGTGGAATCGGGCGTGGCGAGCGTCGAGGACGTAGACATCGTGGCCCAGGTGGCCCTGGGCCCGCGCTTGGCGGCCACGGGCATTCTCCTTCAGCAGGACCTCGGGAGCCTGGACCTCCTCCTCACTGTGGCAGCGGCACTCTACCCGCACCTGCAGAACGGGGCAGAGCCGCTCCCCCTCCTTCGGGAGCTGGTGGAACGTCGCGAGGTCGGCCTGCAGGCCGGCCGGGGATTCTACGACTGGGCTGGGCGGGACCCGGCGACGGTGCGTGAGGAACTGGCGGCGCGACTCCTGAACGTGCTGCGCGGCCTGGGGGGACGAGCGCGGCCGGGTCCCTACGCGGCCCGCGATCTGGCGAGTGGGCGGGAGGAGCGATGAGCGAGAGGGTGCAGCCATACCGTGTGGGGGTGGACATCGGCGGGACCTTCACCGACCTGGTGCTGCTCAACAACCAGAGCGGTGCGCTGGCGGTGGAAAAACTCCTGACCACGCCCGACGACCCAGCGCGGGCAGTGCAGGATGGGACTCGACGCTTGTTGGAGCGGACGGGCACCCGTCCAGAATCCATCGCCGACATCATCCACGCGACGACGCTGGTCAGCAACGCGCTCATCGAGCGGAAGGGGGCCAAGACCGCCCTTCTGGTCACGGCCGGATTTCGAGATGTCCTGCAATGCGCCCGGGAGTCGCGCTACAACGTGTACGATCTCGCCCTGGAGGTCCCCGAGCCGGTCGTCCCGCGGCATCGGACCTTCGAGATTCCGGAGCGGATCCTGGCCACCGGCGAGGTCAGGGTCCCTCCCGACGAAGGCGCGGTGCGGAGGCTCGCCCGCCGCCTGCGCCGGGAGCGATATGAGGCAGTGGCTGTCTGCCTGCTCCACGCTTATCGGAACCCGGACCACGAGCGGCGCGTGGCCGCCTTGCTTCGGACCGAGGCACCCGACCTATTTATTTCGCTCTCTTCGGAAGTCCTCGCCCAGGCTCGCGAGTTCGAACGGGCGTGCCTCACCGCCATGAATGCCTTCGTGCAGCCGGTCGTCAAGGGCTACCTCGCGCGTCTGGAGGCAGACCTGGCCGCTCTTGGGTTTCGGGGAAGCTACTACATGGGCTCCCAGGGGGGCATCTTGACCCCGGAGGCGGCGGCGCAGTTCCCGGTTCGCCTGCTGGAGTCCGGCCCGGCGGCGGGCGCCTTGGCCGCCGCTCTTTACGGACGGCTTATTGGGTGTCCGGATCTGCTCTCCTTTGACATGGGCGGAACCACGGCCAAGGCCTGCCTCGTCAGGGGCGGGGCGCCGTTGATCACCACCGACTTCGAGGTCGCTCGCGTGAAGCGCTTCATGCGGGGGAGTGGTTTGCCGGTCCGGCTGCCGATCGTCGATATGATCGAGATCGGCGCGGGCGGCGGGAGCTTGGCCCGGGCTGATGCCCTGGGGCTCTTGAGTGTGGGTCCGGAGAGCGCCGGGGCGGACCCGGGGCCTGTCTGCTACGGACGGGGGGGAACGGAGCCCACGGTCACCGACGCCGACCTGCTCCTGGGCTACTTGAACGCGGCCTATTTCCTCGGGGGGGAGATGGCCCTCGACGCCGCTGGCGCCGAGACCGCCCTGGGAGATCTGGGGGCCCGGCTCGGGCTGTCTGCAGTCCGGGCGGCCTGGGGGATTCATGAGGTCGTCACGGCCAACATGGCGGAGGCGCTCAGAGTCCACGCGGTCGAGAAGGGGGTGAACTATCGGGGCATGACGATGGTGGCCTTCGGCGGTGCCGGACCGGTTCACGCCTATCGGATTGCCCGCATCCTCGGGTTGGCTCGGGTGATCTTTCCTCGCGCCGTGGGAGCCTTTTCGGCCCTGGGTCTCCTCAGCGCCCGACTCGCCTTCGACCTCAGCACGTCCTATGTCACGGATCTGGCCTCCGCGGACATGGATCGGGTCCACGACCTCTACCGCGACATGTTTGGCCAGCTTGAGCCGCTGTTCACCAAGGCGGGCGTCGCCTGGAATCTGGTGGAGCGGCGGATCAGTGTGGATATGCGGTACAAGCGGCAGGGGTTCGAGGTCACCGTTCCGGTTCCGGAGGTCTACCTGGAGGACGGAAACAGGGCGGCCCTCGCAGAGGCTTTCGACGCCGTATACCAGGCGAGCTACGGGCGTCTCGTCGCCGGGGCGCCCGTCGAGGCGGTCACCTGGCGGGCCGCCGCGCTGGCCCCGCCTCCCCGCTTCAACCTCCGGATGGAGACCGGCGCGGCAACCGGTGACGCGATCAAGGGGAGCCGCCCTGTCTACCTCCGCGAGGACCAGGGGTCGGTGGAAGTCCCGGTGCTGGACCGCTATCGCCTGCAACCGGGCGTCCGGATCGAGGGACCGGTGATCCTGGAGGAGCGGGAGAGTACCATCTACATCGGTCCAGGAGCATGGGCGACTCTGGACGAGCTGGGAGGAGTCGTGATGACCCTATGCGAGGTGTCCTGATGGGCCACGATCCGATCGCGCTGCGCATCCTGTGGGATAAGCTGATCTCTATTACCCAGGAGACGAGTGCGGCGCTGGTGCGGACTGCCTTCTCCAGCGTCGTGCGCGAGGGAAACGACTATGCGGTGGTGCTGATGGACGCCCGGGGGAACTCGGTGGCTCAGCCCTGGCACTGTCCGCCCTCCTTCCTGGGGACGCTCCCGATTACCGCCCGGCACCTGCTCCGGCGATTCCCACCGGAGACGCTCCGGCCCGGGGATAGCCTGGTCACCAACGATCCCTGGCTGGGGACCGGCCATCTCCCGGATCTCACCATCGTCACCCCAATCTTCGGCCCACGAGGAGAGCTCGTGGCCCTGGCGGGCGTGATCGCCCACATGGCGGACATCGGGGGAATTATCGACTATGGCGGGACCCGGGAAGTGTACGAGGAGGGGATTCGCATCCCCATGGTCCGGCTGGCCCGCGAGGGCTCCCTCGACGAGACCGTGCTCGAGTTTATCCGCAACAACGTGCGGGTCCCGGAGGATGTCGTCGGGGACATCAACGCGATGCTCGCCGCCAACTGGGTTGCCTCCGAGCGGGTCCGCCAACTGATGATCGAGGAGCGGATCGAGGACTTCACCGCCCTGGCGGATGAGATCTTGTCCCGCACCGAGGGCGCCATGCGGGAGGCCATCCGCGCGGCGCCGGCCGGCGTCTACGCCAGCGAGGTGTCTTTGGATGGGCTCGAAGGATCCATCACTCTTCGCGTTCGAGTAGAGATCGCGGGCGATACCATTCATGTTGACTTTGCCGGGTCCTCGCCGCAGAACCACTCTTCTCTCAACTCCGTGATCAGCTATACGTATGCCTACACTGCCTACCCGCTGAAATGCCTCCTGAATCCCAGTATCCCCAACAACGAGGGGTGCTATCGCCCCATTACCGTAGCGGCACCCGAAGGATGCGTCCTGAATGCCAAACCTCCGGCCGCAGTGATGAACCGGAACCAAGTCGGACACTTCATCCCGGCGGCCATCTTCAGTGCCCTCGCAGAGGTCTTTCCAGACCGGGTCATGGCCCACAGCGGAAGTACGCCGGTGACTCTCGAGGCATTTGCGGGGACCGGTCGGGACGGCTCTCCCTACGTCCTCTTGGTGGGCTTCAATGGGGGGAGCGGGGCAGCTCCGGGCCGAGATGGGCGGACCAGTTGCTTCCCCAGCAACATGTCCAACACGCCAGCCGAGGTCATCGAGCTGACCACGCCTCTGCTCGTCGAGGAGAAGGTACTGATCCCCGATTCCGGCGGACCTGGCAAGTTCCGTGGAGGTCCTGGCCAGCGGATAACGATCCGCAACTTGGCGAACACACCAGTGCTTCACAATTTGGTGGTGAACCGTCTGAACCACCCGGCTCAGGGGTTGCTGGGCGGACGGCCAGGTCGTCCGAACCGCCTCTTCCTGAATGGCCGGCCCCTGCGGCAGACTCGGAGTCGCTTGGCCCTGCGCCCCGGGGATGCCATCACCGTCGAATACCCGGGGGGCGGCGGTCTCTATCCCCCCGCGGACCGGGACCGGGACCGGGTCGAGCGAGATGTTCGTGATGGCCTCGTCACCCCGCGGGCCGCCGCCCTTGAGTACCAGTGGGAGCGCCCGCTCAAGGCCATGCCGGCCAGACTTCCAAGGGCACAGCAAGGAGGGCAGAGATGATCATTCACACATCCGCCATCGAAGGATACGAACCGCCACTTCCGCGCAAGGGGATTCTGAAGTACCTCGTGGACCCAGAGAAAACTGGTGCCAAGAGCTTTGTCATGGGATTCACCAGCATCGAACCCGGGACAGGGACCGTACTGGCCCAGCACCCGGAGGAGGAGGCGTATTACCTCCTGCGCGGGAGGGCCAGGGCGATGGTCGGGGGTGAGGTAAAAGAGGTCGGACCTGGCACGGTGATCTTCATCCCGTCGAACGCCCGGCATCAGATCGACTCCTTGGGCCCAGAGCCCCTGGAATTCGTCTGGACCACCTCCCCCCAACCCAAGCGGCTGGCCCCGAAGGAGAATTGGAAAAAGATTCCACCGGCCTAACGGCTTCCCTGGTCGGCTTCCTACCCTCTCAACGAGAGGGAGTTCGTTTGAGGCAGCATGGCTGGGTCATACGTCGCCTTCGGAATAGGTGGCCAGGCATCGCCCCCATGCAGGACGACGAGTCCAGGCGTGGCGGAAGTCATCATCTTGGGAACACGGTGGTCGGGAGTAAGCTGAAATGCAACCGCGAGTGGTTCACACCGATCGAGTGCCTCCGGCGGCCGGCCATATTTCCCAGGCTATCACCTTTTGTAACCTCGTCCGGGATCGGGTGCGCAATCAAGAGGTCCCGTTGCGGACCTACCAGCAGCTCCAGACGCCCCGACAGACCGATGTGGGCCTCTTCCGGAAGGTGCTCTACGGCCTGAGCTGTCGGGACTACGAAGCCTGTGCGGAGGCCGTCCCCGAAGCCTTAGGGTTGAGCCCTACCAGCGTCTCCCGCCGCTTCATCCGGGCCAGCGCGCAGCGACTCCAGGTCCTCCAGGAGCGGCAGCTGGTGGGGTACGACTTCGTCGCCCTGCTCCTCGATGGGAAGACCTTCGCCGAGGATGCGATGGTGATCGCGCTCGGGATCACGGTGACCGGCGAGAAGGTCATCCTGGGCTTCGTCCAGACGGCTACGGAGAACGACCGGGTCTGCGCCGCCTTCCTCCGGGAGCTGGTCGAGCGCGGTCTGAAGATGGACCAGGGCCTCCTCTGCGTGATCGATGGGGCCAAGGGGCTCCGGAAGGCGCTCCAGACCGTCTTCGGATCCCAGGCGGTGGTCCAGCGCTGTCAGTGGCATAAGCGGGAGAACGTCCTGGAGTACTTGCCCAAGGGCCAGCGGCCCACCTGGCGCCGCAAGCTCCAGGCGGCCTATCAGAAGCCCACCTACCCCGACGCGAAGGCGGCCCTCCTCCGGGTCCGCCAGGAACTGCGTCTGGTGAACGAGTCGGCGGTCAAGAGCCTCGACGAAGGGTTCGAGGAGACCCTCACCCTCCACCGCCTGGGCGTCTTCTCCACATTGGGCGTGAGTCTGAAGACGACGAACTGGCTCGAATCCCTGAACGCCCTGGTCGGGCAACGGACCGACAAGGTCGATCGCTGGCGAACGTCCGATCAGAAACAGCGCTGGCTGGCTGCGGCGCTCCTGGACATCGAGCCGCGCTTGCGGCGGATAAAAGGCTTCCGGGCGTTGCCGCTGCTCCGGGCCGCCTTGCTGGCAGCGGTGCGAGACGAGGAAGCGACGGGTGCATCTCACGCTGCGTAGCCCCATGACCGGGAGGCCGCTTCGCCATTTTCAACTAACTTTGGGATTGACTCTGTCAAAGGAATCAAAGGCACGAACTGTTTTTCGGATTAGGGCTGAGTCTCGATCAGGGGATCTTGGACTTCTGAGCTCGATGGAATAGGGCAAAATGGAATAGGGCAAAGTAGACCGGGGGCTTCCGAGAGGAGACGAGAGCATGGTGGAAACTACGATAGGACTCGCGAGCCAAGGAGCGCACGGCGACCGAGCGTTCGACCCCATCACCTTCGAGGTGTTGAAGAACGCTATGGACTCGATCCTGGACGAGATGGCGCTCACCATCGTGCGCACGGCACGCTCGACGATCGTCCGGGAAGCGATGGACTTCGGAACATCGTTCCTGGACGCCGAGGGTCAGTTGCTCGCCCAGGGTCTGACGCTCCCCTTCCACCTGGGCGGGATGCCGGATGCCATGGAGGCCGTCCTCCGCCTCTTTGGGAGGGAGATCGTACCAGGCGACGTGTTCATCCTCAACGATCCGTTCGAAGGGGGGAGCCACCTCCAGGACTTCTTCATGTTTCGCCCGATCTTCATCGACGGCGTGCTCGCCGGTTTCACCGGCACCGTCGCCCACCACACCGATGTGGGCGGCCGGGTTCCAGGGAGCAACGCGTCCGACTCGACGGAGATCTACCAGGAGGGGCTTCGAGTTCCGCCCATGCGGCTGTACGCCGCGGGCCAGCCGGTGAGGGAGGTCTTTCGTATCATAGAGGCCAACGTTCGGGTGCCGGACAAGGTTCTCGGCGACCTGCAGGCCCAACTCACAGCCTGTCAGACCGGAGAGCGGCGCTTCCTCGAACTGGTGGCCCGTTACAGCCTGCCGGTCCTGCTCAACTACTTCCGTGAGGTCCTCGACTACACGGAACGGATGACCCGGGCGGAGATCGAGGCCCTGCCGGATGGCGTCTACCGGTTCACCGACTACCTGGACGACGACGGGCTCGATCCCGATCCGATCCCCATGAAGGTGGAGCTGACCATTCGAGGCGATGAGATGACGGTCGACCTGACCGGCACCTCGAAGCAGGTACGGGGCGCGATCAATGCCACCGCCTCGTTTACCAAGTCGGCCGTGTACGTGGTGGTTCGGAGCATCATGGGCTCGCACATCCCGAACAACGCGGGATACTTCCGCCCGATCCACGTCATCGCTCCGCCCGGCACTATCGTCAATGCCGTGTTGCCGGCCGCGTGCGCCGCGCGGGCGATCTCGGGGTATCGGGTGGTGGACGCTCTCTTCGGGGCGCTTGCCCAGGCGGCGCCGGCCCGCGTTTTCGCTGCGGGCGAGGGAGGCAACTCCTTCGTCACCTTGGCCGGGAGCGACTCCAACGGCTCGCCATACATCCTGGTCGAGCCGCTGGTCGGCTGCTGGGGGGGGCGCCCGGACCGCGACGGCATCGACGGGATCTCTCCTCTCGCGACGAATATTCGGTCCACGAGCGCCGAAGTGCTCGAATCGGAGTACCCGATCAGAATCGAGCGCGTCGCCTTCGTTACGGATTCAGCCGGCCCGGGGCGCTTCAGGGGCGGGATGTCCGTGGCGAAGGATACGCGCTTACTGGGACCCGACGCGCTGCTTCAGGTGAGGTCGGACCGGCGCAAGATACTCCCATACGGGCTCTTCGGGGGCAAGCCCGGCAGCCCCTCCGAGAATGCGATCGAGGGGGGTGGCCGAAGGCGCGTGCTGCCATCGAAGTTCATCGTGACGCTGCACGCCGGCGAAGTCTTCCAGCACACTCTGCCCAGCTCCGGAGGCTACGGCGATCCGCTGGAGCGCGATCCGGAGCGCGTCCTCCGCGACGTCCTGGACGAGAAGGTCTCACGGCGTGGGGCACGGATCGACTACGGCGTGGTGATCACAGGCAGGGGACGGCGGCTGCGGGTGGATCTCGATGCAACGGCAGCTCTCAGGGCGAAGCTGTGCAGTTCCACGGCCAAGGAGGGCGCGCTATGACGGCGCTCGAGGACAGAGTGCGGGTCGGGGTAGACATCGGCGGAACCTTCACGGACATCGTCGTGTTCCGCCCTGACGGGCGCATTCACACGAAGAAGGTGCTATCCACCACTGGGGACTATAGCCGGGCTATTGCCGATGGCTTGAGCGACGTTTTTGCGGAGACAGACGTCGCGGCCGGCAGCATCGGAGAGGTGCTGCATGGGACCACCGTCGCGACCAACGCTATCCTGGAGCGACGCGGTGCGCTGACCGGCCTCCTAACGACTCGCGGGTTCCGCGATGTGCTGGAGTTGGGCCGGATGCGCCGGCCCGTCCTTTACGACCTATTCTGGGAGAAGCCCGTGCCTCTCGTCCAGCGCGGCCTGCGCCTAGAGGTGGAGGAGCGGCTGGACGCGGAGGGGACTGAAGTGGTCCCGGTGCGGCATGACGACGTGCGCGCGGCGGTGCAGCGCTTCGCGGCCGAGGGGATCCAATCGATCGCGGTGTGTTTCCTGCATGCCTACCAGAACCCGGCGCACGAGCAGCAGGTCGCCGCGATGCTCGCGCAGGCCTTTCCCCACGTTCCAATATCGATCTCGTCGGATGTGCTCCCGGAGATCAAAGAGTACGAGCGCACGAGCACGACGGTCATCAACGCTTACATCCGGCCCACCGTCGAGTCGTACCTGGACCAACTGCTCGGGCGGCTTCGGGCCATCGGCGTGACGGCCCCCGTCCTCGTGATGCGATCGAGCGGCGGCGTCATGCCGGCGAGAGAGGCCGCGCAGCACCCGATCCACATAGTCGAGTCGGGACCTGCGGCCGGCGTGATCGGCAGCGCTCAATTCGCCCGCGAGATGGGCCTCGGCGACGTCATCGCCTTCGACATGGGGGGGACGACGGCCAAGACGTCGATCATCGAGAACGGACAGCCCAGCCTCGCCCACGAGTACCAGGTCGGGGCCGGCATCTCGATTGGAGCCCGACTTCAGAGCGGCGGTGGCTACCTGCTGCGCGTCCCCGCCATCGATCTGGCGGAGGTCGGGGCAGGTGGCGGGAGCATCGTGTCGATCGACAAGGGCGGGGCATTGCAGGTGGGCCCTGAGAGCGCCGGGGCGGTCCCCGGGCCGGTCTGCTACCAGCGCGGCGGAACGGCCCCAACCATCACCGATGCCAACGTCACGCTCGGCTACATCAATCCCACCGGGGTGGCCGGAGGCACAGTCCCTCTGGACGCCGCCGCGGCGGCAAGGGTCCTGGAGGCAGAGGTGGCGGCACCGCTCGGCATGAGCCTGCTGGAGGCGTGTTACGGCGTGCATACGGTGGCGAACGTGAGGATGATTCGCGCCATCAAAGCCGTCAGCACGGAGCGGGGTCGGGACCCACGACAGTTCACGCTGGTGGCTTTCGGTGGAAGCGGACCGGTTCACGCCGCCGAGATGGCGCGGTCGCTGGAGATTCCCCGGGTGGTCGTGCCGCCTGCGCCAGGGCTCTTCAGCGCTTTCGGCCTCCTGATGACCAACGTGGAGAGCCATACCACCCGAACCCACCGTACACTGCTGGAGGCGAGCGCGTTGGCCGATATGGAGCAGGTGTATCGTGAGCTTGAAGAGCAAGCGGCAGCCACCCTGGAGCGAGATGGCTATGTCGTCTCGACGCTCACTCGCTTCGCCGACCTTCGGTACGTCAAGCAATCGTATGAGCTGCTGACCGCGGTGCCGGCCCGGCTCGACCTCGACTCCGTGCGGGTTATCGCGGCGGCATTTGAGACTGAACACGAGCGTACCTACAGCTACAAGGACGAGCGGGGGCAGATCGAGGTCGTCAATCTTCGAGTGTTGGCGAAGGCTGTGCCCCCGCGGCTGGCCGTCGGAGCCACGGGTAGAAGTGATGGTCACGTCGAGCATCCGGCCGGAACGCTGCACACGCGGATGGCCTTCTTCGGACCGGCCGGACTGCACGAGACGCCGATCACCGACCGCGTTGGGGTTGGCTCCGTCTGGCGCGCTGGCCCCCTGATCGTCGAAGAGTACGACTCGACCATAGTGATCCCACCTGGTTGCGCGGCGCACCTGGACAATATGGGTAACATCGTCATCAGTACGAAAGGAGGTGGCTCGGGCATAGATTCTTGAATCCGAAGGCGCTTGCTGTGAGCTGTCGATGTTGATGTCCGGTCGCCCGGGGTAGCCGTTGGCGATGAGAAAGGGGGAAGTAGGAATGAGCACTCTAGACACCCGATTGTCTCGGCGAGACTTACTTGGGCTCCTGACTGCTGGCGCTGCGGGGGTCGTCCTCGGGGAATTGGCACCGGCGTCCGCCGCCGCACCTGGGAAAGCGATCACGATCCGTTACGCCCACACGGCTTCGTTGACACATCCGTCCCACATTTGGGGAACCAAGTTCGCGGAAGTCGTGGAGATGACCACCAACGGGGCCGTCAAAGTTCAGATATTCCCGAGCGCGCAACTGGGGAAGGATCCCGAGGTGGCGGGCCAGATCCTGGCGGGCACCATCGAGATGATGAATACGGGCAATTCGCTCTGGAGCCAGTGGGTGCCTGCAGCCAACATCATGGACATGCCCTACCTCTTCAACGGGCTCGACCACATGTATAAGTTTCAGGATGGTCCCGCCTCGCAGGAGATCAGCAAGCTCTATCAGGAGAAGGGCTTCCGCATCCTGGGCTGGGCTGACATCGGGATCCGGCACATCACCAACAACAAACGCCCCATCGAGAAGCCGGCAGATCTGCGAGGCTTGAAGATGCGCGTGGTGCCCTCCAAGACCTTCGTCGAGTTGTTCAAGGCCCTGGGCGCGACGGTCGTGTCGATGGACTTCTCTGAGCTGTACTCCGCCCTTCAGCAAGGTGTGGTTGACGGCCAGGACAACCCGACCACTACGATTCAGTCGGCCAACTTCCAGGAGGTGCAGAAGTACCTATCGCTCACCGGCCACGTGGTGGGAACCAACCCCTCCGTGGTGGGCGAGAACTTCTACTCCCAGTTGCCCGCCGATATCCAGAAGGCGCTCGTAGCGGCAGGTGCAGAGGCAACGAAGGCGAATCGCGCCTTCGTGAAGGCGAACGAGACCAAGGCACTGGAGTTCCTCAAGAGCAAGGGGATGGTTGTGAATACTCCCGACCAGGCACCCTTCCGTGCGGCCACGGCCTCGGTTTACGAGACTCTCAAGGAGTTCGCACCGCCGCCTCTTCTTGCCACGATCCGGGGCGCCGCTTAGAGCGTGCGGCGGGATGCAACGATGACAGGTGCGAGGAACACCAGTCTGATCGCCGCGGTAGGACGCGGGTTGGATCTAGCCTCCCGCGTCCTCGACCTCGCGGCTCAGATCGCGGGGCTATCTATGATCGCGGTGTTGACGGCCACACTGTTCGGCACTGTGGTGATCCGCTATCTGGGGCTATTCACGCAGTCCTTCGCCTGGGTGGATGAGACCTCGCGCTTTCTGTTCATTTGGATGTCGTTTCTCGGTGCGACAGTTGTCAGCAGGCGAGCGTCGCACATTCGCATCGGCTTCGCCGTCGACGGGCTGCCGGAACGAGTGCGGACAGTCATCACCATCGCCGTCGAGGCCGGCGTCATCTTCTTCCTGGCGGTGCTCCTGGCGCAGGGGTGGTTCGTGACACGCCAGACGTGGGTACAGACCTCGCCCAGCCTCGGACTGCCGATGAGCTACGTGTACGTGTCGCTGCCCGTGAGCGCGGCTCTCATGCTCGTGCACGCTGCCCGTGCCATCTTCATGCGACGGCGGGAGGAGCAATGGGATCCGCACTCCTGATTATCGGACTGCTGCTCCTTGCCGTCGGAATGCCGGTCGCGTTCGCGATGGGCCTCGCTTCGCTGCTGTTCATGCTGATTCAAGGGGGGATACCGCTCACCACCATTCCCACCAGAATGCTGAACGGAATCGATTCGTTCCCGCTCCTAGCGGTGCCGTTCTTCGTCCTCGCTGGCTCCCTCATGAACTACGGAGGCGTCACGCGGCGGTTAGTCGCCTTTTCCAGCGCTCTGGTGGGCCACCTGACGGGGGGCCTGGGCCATACGACGGTCATCGCCAACATGATCATGGCCGGAATGTCCGGCTCTGCCGTGGCCGACGCCACCGCCACCGGTTCGATCCTGATCCCCTGGATGGTCCGCGCCGGCTACTCACCTAGGTTCGCGGCCGCGGTGACCGCCGCTGCGTCAACCATTGGACCCATCATCCCGCCGAGCATCGCCATGGTGATCTTCGGAAGCCTTACGGGTGTTTCGACCGGCCGGCTATTCATCGGCGGCGTCGTTCCCGGCGTCTTGATGGGCCTGTACCTCATGCTCGTCTGCTACCTGATTGCGAAACGGCGGGGATACGGAAAAGGGGCCGACTTCAGTTGGAGGCGCGTTCTCGAAAGTGGCGTCGACGCCATTCTGGCGATGGTCGCACCAATAATCGTGTTGGGCGGCATCCTCGTCGGCGTCTTCACCCCCACCGAGGCCGCCGTGGTCGCGTCCGTGTACGCCCTGCTACTCGGGTTAGGGTATCGCGAGCTGGATTGGTCCGGACTCCGATCCGCAGGAACTGAGACCATAGTCACGAGCGGCATCGTGATGCTGATCGTCGCCGCATCATCGGTTACAGGCTGGATAGCCGCCCTGATGCAGATGCCGCAGGCGATAGTGTCTTTTTTCACCGTCATGACGGACGATCCCCGGCTGGTGCTGTTGATTATCAACCTGATACTGCTCTTCCTCGGCTGTCTGATGGATCCGGTGCCGATAATGATCATCACGATTCCCGTTTTCATGCCCTTGATTCAGCGCTACCATTTCGATCCGGTCCACTTTGGCGTGATGATGGTGCTCAATCTGATGATCGGTATGATTACGCCGCCCGTCGGGATGAGTATGTATATAACGTCCACAATCGCCAAGATCTCGATCTGGGACTTCTCAATGGAAGTCTGGCCGTTTATAGTGGCGCTCGTCGTGGTGCTGCTGATGGTCACCTACTGGACCGGCCTGGTGACATTCCTGCCCAACGCCCTGATGGGCGCCAGATAGCCAGCCGGCAACCGACCCGAGAAAGGAGTACGTCATTGATAGTCCATATCAGCGAAGTCGAGGGGTACGAAGCCCCGGGCGAACTAACACGCGTCCTGCGTTTTCTCGTGGATGCAGAACGGACCAACATGCGCAAGCTGACGGCGGTGATGCTGGAGCTCGAGCCCGGTCAGAAGACGCACGTCGCATCGCATCCGGCCGAAGAGATCTACATCATCCTCGAGGGACACCCTCTCGTGCGCGTGGGCGACGAAGAACGAACCGTGGGGCCCGAAACGGTGCTGGCGATCGCGTCAAACGAACCTCATCAAATCAGTGCACCTGAGGACAAAGTCCGCTGCTTCACCGTTGCATCCGACCCGCCGCTAGTGGTGGAGGCCAGGCGAAGCTGGAAGCGGGTCAAGTAGAATCGCGTCGACCGGCGACCAAACGGCATACTCGTTATCCCGCGCCTGCGTGCCCGGGATAGTGGCGCGGGACCCTGCGACCGGCGAGGTGGTTACCGGGGGAATCGAGGCCGAGACCCGGCAGGTTCTGAGCAGTCTTGAGGCCATTCTGGAGGCGGCGGGAACCTCCTTGCGGAATGTGCTGAAGGCGACATGCTATCTTCGGAATATGGACGACTATGCGGGATTCAACAAAATTTGGAAGGCCTATTTCTCGGTGAATCCCCCGGCTCGAACCTGCATCCAGGTTGGGCGGCTCGGCCGAGAGTTTGGAGTGGAAGTTGAAGTAATCGCCGGTCTGCCCAGCGGGCCGGACACCATATTTCAGGGAGCCATGCCATGATTGGACCCCACCGGCTCCGGCAGCGCCTGAGCCAGGAAGCGCGGTTGTTCGGCCCCATCCTCAATTTCAACTCTTCCTGGTTTGTGGACATCTGCGGCCTCATCGGCTTCGACTTCGTCTTCCTGGATGTCGGCGCCACGGGAATCCAGGTGCCCCACATCGAGTCCGCCGCCGAGGCGGAGGCTGCGGTCGCCGCCATCCGGTATGCTCCCCAGGGGAAACGCGGGCTGGCTGCCAGCACCCGAGCTGCCGGGTACGGGGTAGATACACCCGTGCCAGTCTACATGGACCTCGCCAACCGGGAGGTGCTGTTCTTCGCAATGATCGAGACTGCCCGGGCGGTCGAACAGGTCGATGCCATCGCTTCCACCGAGGGGGTGGATGCCATCGTCCTCGGGCCGGCCGATCTCTCCCAGTCTCTGGGATTCCGGGGCGATACCGCGGCCCCGGCCGTGCAGGACGCCATTAGTCGCGTCATCACCCGGGCCAAGGCGAATGGCAAATGGGTCGCCCTGAACGCGATGGACGTGGCCGGGGCGCGGCGATGCCTGGAGCGTGGCGCGGACATCGTGTTGATCGGCACAGCCGGCTGGCTGATGCGAACGGGACGGAACTTTCTCACCGAGGCCCAGCAGGGCTTGGCCTGAGGCATCTGACGGCGCTCTTCGCCAACGCCTAGGAACCCGAAAGGAGCAGTATGGAAAACCGGATCAAGCAGGCGTTCGCCGAGGGGCGGGCGGCCCTCGGGATGTTCGTCATGGTTCCCTCCCCGGCCCTGGTCGAGATGTCGGGCCACGCCGGCTTCGATTTCGTGATCCTGGACACGGAGCACGGCGCGGCCGGCCCGGAGGGCCTGGAGCACTTGGTGCGGGCGGCCGAGACGGCCGGAACGACCCCCATCGTCCGCGTGACGATGAATGACCGGGCCCTCATTCTCCGGGCCCTGGATGCGGGGGCGCTGGGGGTCCTGGTCCCGCACGTCCTGTCGGTGGCCGATGCCCAGGCGGCCGTGGCGGCCTGCAAGTATCCCCCGGAGGGGATCCGGGGTCTGGCCACCACGGCCCGGGCGGGCCGGCACGGCTTCCGAAGCGTGGCCGAGCACATCGCGCGGTCCAACCGGGAGATCCTGGTGGCCGTCCAGATCGAGGACAGGGCGGCCGTCCCCGCGGCCGAGGCCATCGCCGCCGTGCCCGGGGTGGACGTCCTCTTCGTGGGACCCGCCGACCTCTCTATCTCCATGGGGTACCCGGGCCAGGCGGACCATCCGGCCGTCCAGGAGGCGGTGACCCGCATCTTCAAGGCGGCCGAGGCGGCGCGACGTGAGGTCGGGTACTTCGTCCGGGACGCGGCGGGGGCGAAGAGCCTGATGGCGCGGGGCGTCCGGTTCCTCACCTTCAGCAGCACCTCGGTGATCGGCGCGGCCTTCCGGGATGTGATGAAGGGAGTTCGCGACGGCGCCTGAGGTCTGGGGAGACTCCACACAGCGATGAGCGCACGATTCCTGAGCGCAGACGAGGCGGTTCGACTCATCCCGACCGGCGCGACCCTGGTCATCGGCGGGACGGGCGCGGTCCTGGAGCCGGACCTGGTCCTCCACGCCCTGGAGCGGCGGTTCCTGGAGACGGGAGAGCCCCGGGACCTGATCAACGTGAACCCCATGCTCCCCAGCGATCGGCCGGGAGAGGGGGGCCTCAACGTCCTCGCACACGAGGGCATGCTCCGGCGGATCATCGGCGGGAGCTACACGGCCAAGCGGCACCCCCGGCTCATCCGCATGATCCTGGAGAACCGCGTCGAGGCGTACAACCTGCCCATGGGCACCCTGGTCCAGTGGCTCACGGCGGTGGGGGCCGGCAAGCCGGGCGTCCTCACGCAGGTCGGGCTGCACACCTTCGTGGACCCGCGGGTCGAGGGCGGGCGCCTGAATGACCGGACCACGGAGAATCTGGCCGAGGTGATGACGATCCGGGGCCGGGAGTACCTGTTCTATCCCACCTTCCCCGTGAATGTCGCCATCGTCCGCGGCACCACGGCGGACCAGGACGGCAACATCAGCATGGAGGAGGAGCCCAACACGCTGGCCATGGCCGACATCGCCATGGCGGCCAGGAACAGCGGCGGCACGGTGATCGCCCAGGTCAAGCGGATGGCCAAGCGGGGGACGCTGGACCCCCGTCTGGTGAGGATCCCCGCGCCGCTGGTGGACGCGGTGGTGGTGCACCGGCACCAGACGCAGTTGACGCCGGCGACGCCCGGCGGACGGGAGGGCCACAACCCGGCCCTCTGCGGCGACGCGCGCGTTCCGCTGGACACCATCCCGCCGCTGCCCCTGGACGGGCGCAAGGTCATCCTGCGGCGGGCCGCCCGGGAACTCCGGCGCGGGGACGTGGTCAACCTCGGCGCGGGGCTGGCCACGGAGCTGCCGGTTGTGGCCCTGGAAGAGGGGGTCCTGGATGCGGTGACCTTCACCAACGAGCACGGGATCTTCGGCGGCCTCATGGGCAGCGCCATCGGGACGACTTTTGTGGTGGCGCTGAACCCGGACGCCATCATGGACTCCACCTTCCAATTCAACTTCTACGACGGGGGCGGCCTCGACATCACGTTCCTGGGCGTCGGGCAACTGGACGGGGCCGGGAACAACAACGTCAGCCGGTTCGGCGAGGAGATCACGGGGTGCGGCGGTTTCCACAACATCACGGACCGGGCCCGGCGCATCGTGTTCTGCACCTTCTTCACGGCCGGCGGGCTCGAGGTGGAGGTGACCGACGGGCGGCTGAAGATCCTGCGCGAGGGGAAACACCCCAAGCTGGTCGAGCGCGTGGAGCAGCTCACCTTCAACGCCGCCCGGGCCCACGCCAAGGGGCAGCAGGTCGTCTACGTGACGGAGCGGGCGGTGTTCCGCCTGACGGCCGAGGGGCTCACCCTGGTGGAGGTCGCGCCGGGGGTGGACGTGGAACGGGACATCCGGGCGCGGATGCGCTGTCCCCTGCGGGTGGCGCCGGACGCGCGTCCGATGGAGGCGGCGCTGTTCCGGCCGGAGCCGCTGGGGCTGGCGGGGCAGATCTGAGGAGGAAAAGGGATGCCGGAACCACTGGTGCAGGGGAAGTATTACGAGGATTTCGTGGTGGGCGAAGAGATGATCTCGGCCGGGCGGACGATCGGCGAGGGGACCATCGACCTCTTCGCCGGACTGACCGGCGACTTCAGCCAGGTGCACACGGACGCCGAGTTCATGAAGGAGAGCGAGTTCGGCGAGCGGATCGGTCACGGCATCCTGGCCCTGGGGATCATGCAGGGCCTGATGTGGCGCACCAATTACACCCAGGGGACCGGCGTGGCCACCATCGGCTGGGACAAGCTGAAGTTCACGGCGCCGCTGCGCATCGGCGATACGGTGCGGGCCTCCTGGCGGATCAAGGAGAAGCGGGTGAGCCAGAGCCGCCCGCACCTGGGGATCATCACCGAGGAATGCCGGTTGGTGAACCAGCGGAAAGAGGTCGTCGTCACCGGCGAGCACGTGACCATGGTCCGCTGCCGCCCCACGCGGTCGTAGGGAGGAGCGCGGGCGACCCATGGGACGGCTCGTGGACGGGATCACGATGATCCTGCTGATGGCCATGTGCGGCGCGACCGTGACGGGTGTGCTGGACCGGTTCGTCCTGGGCGTGGGGCTGGCCTGGACCGAGGAGGTGTCCCGGTTCCTGTTGATCTGGGTGTCCCTGCTGGCGGCCGCCATAGCCGTCCGGGAACGGAAGCACTTCGTGGTGGACGTGGTCGGCAGCCTGTGGGGCGGTCCCCGGTTGGCCGCCCGGTTGGACGCGGTGATCCGCCTGGTGTGCTTCCTCTTCCTGCTCGGGGTCGTCGGGTACGGCCTGCAGCTCAGCATCGTGTTCCACCCGCAACGCTCGCCGGCGCTGGGTTTGCCCATGAGCGTCGTGTACGCCGCCGTCCCCGTCTCCGGCGCCCTGATGCTGGGGTACCTCGCCCGGGACGCGGTCCGGGATCGCCGGGGTCCCCGTCCGTCAGGAGACTGAGGGGACGATGGGCTGGCTACTTGGCACCTTCGTGGTCCTGCTGCTCGGGCGGATGCCGATCGCCTTCGCCATGCTGGTGAGCGGCACGCTGTTCGTCGCCACGGCACCCGGCATCGGATTCATCGTGGTCCCCCAGCAGCTCCAGGCCGGGCTGGACTCGTTCCCGTTGCTGGCCGTGCCGTTCTTCATCCTGGTGGGCAGCCTGATGGGTGAGGCGGGCGTGACGGAGCGCTTGGTCCGGCTGTCTCGGTCGCTGGTGGGCCACATCACCGGGGGGCTGGCGCACGCGGTGGTGATCGCCGGGATGATCATGGCGGGGGTCTCGGGCTCGGGGACGGCCGATGCCGCCGCGCTGGGCGGGGTCATGATCCCGGCGATGAAGCGGGACGGGTATGACGTCGAGTTCGCCGTCGCCCTGACCGCCGCGGCGGGTGCCATCGGCCCGATCGTCCCTCCCAGCATCCTGATGATCATCTACGGGGCCATGGGGAACGTGTCGGTGGGCCAGCTCTTCCTGGGGGGAGCCGTCCCGGGTGTGCTCATGGGCGTGTACCTGATGGCCGTCAGTTACGGAATCGCCAAGCGGATGGGGTACGGGTCCCGGACCACGCGCGCTGCCTGGGCTGAGCAGTGGCGCGCCATCCGGCAAGGGATGCTGGATCTCCTGCTGCCCGTGATCATCATCGGGGGGATCGTCGGCGGGATCTTCACCCCGACCGAGGCCGGGGCCGTGGCCCTGGTCTACGTCCTCCTGATCGGCGCGCTCGTGTATCGGACCCTCACCCCAGGAAGCATCGTGCGGGTCCTGAGAGAAAGCTTGGTCGTGCTGGGCAGCGTGATGTTCACGGTGGCCGCGGCCGCCCTGGTCGGGTATGTCCTGGCGCTGGTCCAGGCGGCCGAGCGGATCGGGGGGTTCTTCGGCGCGATCTCCAGCAGCCCGTGGGTCTTCCTGTTGCTCATCAACCTGGTGCTCCTGCTGCTCGGCTGTGTGATGGAGGTCACGGCCATCCTGGTCCTGATGACCCCGATCCTGGTGCCCATCCTCCCCCGGTTCGGGGTGGACCCCGTGCACTTCGGCGTCGTGATGGCCCTCAACCTGACCATCGGCCTGCTGACCCCGCCGGTCGGGCTTGCGATGTATGTCAGCTGCGCCATCGGCAGGGTGAGCGTCGCCCGATACGCGCGGGCCGCCTGGCCGTTCCTGGCGGCCCTCGTCCTGCTGCTCTTCATGATCACATATCTTCCAGACTTGGTCCTGATGCTGCCACGCCTCCTGATGCGCGGCTGAGGCCGCGGGAGCTTGAGGATCCATGGACCCCTTATTGCTGCACATCGGCGAGAGCGTGGATCAACTGGTGACCATTGACGTGCTGGGGTACGGCGTCATCGGCCCCCTGTATCGGGCCGCCCGGGAGCGCCAGGAGCCTCCACTGTGCCTGTTCGCCGCCCGGGCGCTGGCGGAGCGGGTGCGGCCGGGCGGCTGCGCCATGATCACCACCGGATGGATCCTCCCGGGTCACGCGCCGTACGGGGAGACGGACGGGCCGGTGGGGGCGGCCGTCCTGGCCCGGGCGCTCGCGCTGGGCCTCCAGGCCAAGGTGCTCCTGGTCACCGAAACGGATCTGGTCGGGATGGTCGCTGCCACCTGCCGGGCCGCCGAACTGCAGGTGGTGTCCCCGGAGCTGTTCCGGCAGGATCCCGGGACGCACCGGCCGGTCGCGACCGTGGTGCCGCTCTCCAGCCAGGCGAGCGAGGCGGCGACACAGACCGGCGACTATTTTCGGGACCATGCCCCGCAGGCCGTGATTGCGATCGAAAAGAGCGGGCCGAACGGGCGAGGCGTCTATCACATGGTCGGCGGCCAGGACGTGTCGGAGGGCGTGGCCAAGGCCGGCCTGCTGTTCAGCGAGGCGCAGCGGCGGGGGGTTCTCACCATCGGGATCGGCGACCGGGGGAATGAGATCGGCTTCGGTCGAGTCCACGACGTGGTCCAGGCGCTGCTCCCGTACGGGGCGCGCTGCCGGTGTCCCTGCGAGGGCGGGGTGGCTGACCAGACCACGGTGGATGTCGTGATCCCGGCCGAGGTGTCCAACTGGGGGGCCTACGGGATCGCGGCGTGCCTGGCGGCCATGAAGGACGATCCCGAGCTGCTCCACACCCCGGAGATGGAGCGGGCCTTGATCCGGACCGCGGTCCAGCACGGCGGGGTGGACGGCATGAGCGGCCGGGCGCGCCTCGCGGTGGACGGGATCGATCTCGAGGTCAATGCCGGGCTGGTCGCCATGCTGGGAGAGATCACCCGGGCGCAGTCGGCGCGGAGGCCCTCGGCGTTCTCCACGCCCATCCTGCGGGCCGGTGGAGGCGCCCGGGAGGGCACAAAGGAGGCCCCGTGGGGGGCCAGGGCATAACAAGAGGAGGGAGCCATGCAACGGAGTGGGCGGATCGTTTTGGGGATCGCGGCGCTCGTGGTGGGGCTGATTGCCGGGGCCGGGCCGGCCGGGGCGCAGCAGAAGATCCAGTTCCGGATCGCCTCGGTGGTGGACGCCAGCTCCTCGGTGTACGTGGGCACGGATTATTTCAAGAAGCGGGTGGAGGAGCTGACCGGCGGCAAGGTCGAGGTGGTGGTCTACAAGGGCACCCTGGGCAAGGGGGAGCGGCAGCTCTACGAGGCCCTGCAGCTGGGCACGCTGGAGGGCGCGGTCATCTCCACCGGACCGCTGAGCGGGTTCGTGCCGGAGGCGGATCTGTTCAACCTGCCGTTCCTGTTCAAGGACACCGCCCACGCGTTCAAGGTGGTGGATGGGGAGACGGGCGCCTGGTTCAACGAGAAGATGACGGCGAAGGGCTTTCGGACTCTCGGCTGGTGGGTCATCGGGACCCGGAACACGTCGAACCGCACCCGTCCCATCAACAAGCCGGACGACTACAAGGGCCTGAAGATCCGGACCATGGAGTCGCCCCCGTTCATGGCGCTGTACAAGGCCATGGGCGCCATCCCGGTTCCCATGTCCATCACGGAGGTCTATACCGCGCTCAGCCAGGGGACGATCGACGGGATCGACGGCAGCCTCCCGGCGCAACTGGAGTTCAAGCACATCGAGGTCCTGAAGTACGCGGCGGTGACCGACCATGTGATCCTGCTGTACCCCTTCTCGGTCGCCGAGCGGTGGTGGAAGGGACTCCCCGCGGATATCCAGCAGGCCATCCTCAAGGCGGAGGCGGAGGCCCGGCCCTTCCAGCGCGAGGCGGACGCGAAGTACGCCAAGGGCATCGAGGAGGAATGGAAGAAGCGGGGCAAGGTGGTCACGCATCCCGACATCAAGGCTTTCCAGCAGGTCGCGGCGAGCATCTATCCCCAGTTCTACGACAAGGTGGGGGGCAAGGAGCGGATCGACCTGATCCGGAAGATCGGTGAGGAGATGAAATAGGCGAGCGACACCGGAGAAGTCTTCCGGGATTGCAGCGGGGAGAGGTCCAAGATGGCTGAGGGATCGGAGCGTTCGCTTGGCGCCTTCGAGCACCTCCACGTCACCCTGGATGACGGCGTGGCGACGATCGTCCTGAACCGGCCCCGGGTCCTGAACGCGCTGTCGTCGCAGACGTTCCGGGAGCTGATCCGGGCCATGGGCGTCAGTGACGGGGATCCGGCGGTCCGTGTCGTCCTTTTCACCGGCGCGGGGGATCGGGCGTTCTGCGCCGGATCCGACCTCAACGAGACCGGCACGCTGGAGGGCGAAGCGCTCCGGCGCTTCGTCCTCCTGGATTTCCGCTGCAAGGCCAGGATCGCCCAGTGTCGGAAGCCGACCGTGGCCGCCATCCGGGGATACGCCCTGGGTGGCGGCCTGGAGCTGACTCTGGCCTGTGACGTGCGGTTCGCCGCGACCACTGCGATCCTCGGCTTCCCGGAGGTGGAGCTGGGCACCGTCGCCGGTTCCGGAGGGATCCAGCGACTCCAGGCGGTGGTTGGGCGGGGGATCGCCGCGGATCTCCTCTTGACCGGGCGGAAGATTGACGCGCAAGAGGCCTGGCGGATCGGCCTGGTCAACTATCTCTGCGAGCCGGACCAGGTCCTGAGCCGGGCGATGGAATATGCGCGCGGCCTGGCGCAACGGAATCCGATCGCGGTCCAGGGAACCAAGGCCGCGCTGCCGCCGGATCCCGTGCTGGCGGCCGGCCAGGAGGCGGCCTACCACAGCCTGCTGGCCCAGGCGTGCCGGACCGGCGGTCTGTACCGGAAGCAGGTGGAGCAATTCTTCGGGCGAGGCGACACTGGATGAAGATTACGGGTGTCCAGGTGCGGATGTTCTCTTCGCTGATTCCGCCGGAGCGGCGGCACCGGACGGACCTGGGGCAGGCATACTCGCCCGTTCCGGCGGAGGGGCACCGGATGTTCCTGGCCGCACTGGTGGATTGGGTGGGACGTCGGGTCTTGCCTGTTTCGGACATCAAGGGAGGGGAGCCATGCGTAGGGAATGGGTTCGTTGGATCGGAGGAGCGGCCGCGGTCTCGGCGTTGGTTCTAATCCTGGGGGTGGCGACGGCCCCGGCCCAGCAGACCATCAAAGTGGGGGCGGTCTTCTCCCTCACGGGCAAGCTGGCGCTCTTGGGGGTGCCCTCGGCCAACGCCGTGAAGCTGGCGGTGAAGGAGATCAACGACGCCGGCGGCATCACGGTGCGCGGTGAGAAGGTGAAGATCGACTTGCTCCTGAAGGACGACCGGGGTGTCCCGGCTGAAGCCGTGGCGGCCGCGATCGAGTTGATCACCAAGAACAACGTCAAGTTCATCTTCGGCCCCATCGGGTCCGTGGTCGGGATGCCGGTGGTCGAGGTCACCCGGAAAGAGCGGGTCATGCAGTTCACCCCGCTCACCCAGGTCGGTCCCCTCATGGGAAAGCCGGGGTACGAGTACCTCTTCCAGACCTACAACTGGGAATTCGGTCCCCAGGGGCGGGTGAACACCTACGCCCCCTTCATCGTCAAGATCGCCAAGCAGGAGGGGGTCAAGACGGTGGCGTTCCTTGACTCGACCGACGACTACAGCCAGTCGATCCTGGACGCCTACGTTCCCAAGGTGAAGGAGCTCGGCTTGACGGTGGTGGCGGTGGAACGGTACGACCGGGCCGGGACCACGGACTTCTACCCTCAGCTCAACAAGCTGAAGGCCCTGAAGCCGGACGCCTTGATCTGGGGCTACACCGACGAGTCGGGGAAGCTCATCATCCGCCAGTCCCTGGAGGTGGGGGTGACCAAGAAGTTCTTCACCTCCCAGGGGCCCAGCGAGATCCCGGCCCTCCCCTACAAGGACCAGGTGGATTTTTACACCTGGGTGATCGGGACGCGGAGCCCCTCCTCCGACGATCCAAAGGTCAAGGCCTTCGTCCAGCGGTACAAGGCCCTGGTGGGGCAGGAGCCCGGGCCCAGCGGCATCTGGAGCTTCACCTTCTATGATCCCCTGTACATGTTCGCCAAGGCGGTGGAGAAGGCCGGGACCACTTCGGACCTGGACAAGATCCGCCAGGCCCTGATCGGCATGACCTACGACGGGGTCATGAAGATGACCGTCAGCAAGGAAGGCCGCTTCGTCCACGACTACTTCATCGGGATGATCAAGAAGGGAAAGACCGAGCTCCTGCACGTGCCGCTGGAATAGCCGGGGCTTCCGGAGCGAGCGAGACGGCGGCGATCCGCGGTCAGGGAGCAGGGCCCGATCCGAAAATATCAACCGCCAAGGCGCCAAGAACGCAAAGGCAGGAAGGGGCCATGTGGGCAAAGCAAGGGAAATCCTGAAGCCCCCATGAACCCGGTTTCGCGTTCTCCGATCCAGAGCCAGAACCATTATATCCCCGGCGACCTTGGCGTCTTGGCGGTTCATGCTCTTTTTTGGATTGGGGTGGGCCGACGGCGGATCGCCGCTTTTGGGGCGACGAGGGGGCAAGGGGAAAAGAGGGCGCAGGCGGTGCTGGAACAGTTCGGCAACTTTCTCGTTCATGGGCTTGTCACCGGCAGCATGTACGCCGCGGTGGCCCTGGGGTTGACCCTGACCTACGGCATCCTCGGGATCCTGAACTTCGCCCATGGCGAGATGCTGATGGTTGGGGCCTACATTGCCTTTGTGCTGACCAGCCGGTTGGGGGTCAATTTTCTGGTGGCGGCTGTGATCAGCATGCTGGCGGTGGGCCTCCTGGGGTGGGTCATCGAGCGGACCACGTTCCGCTTTGCCCGCCACGAGCACCTGAACGGGCTGGTGATCTCCCTGGGGCTGGTGGCCATTCTCCAGAACATTGCCCTGGCCATCTGGGGGGCGGATCCCCTCTCCATCCCGCCCCCCTTGCCCCGCACGCTGGAGGTGTGGGGGATCCGCATCGGGGAGCAGCGGCTGCTGGCGTTCGGCCTGACCGTCGGCCTGATCATCCTCTTCTCCCTCTTCCTCAAGAGAACGCGGCTGGGCAAGGGCATCCGGGCCACGGCGCAGAATGCGCACGTGGCGGCCACCCTGGGCATCCGCACCGAGCGCGTGGTGGCCGTCACCTTCTCGCTGGCGGCGGCCCTGGCGGGCCTGGTGGGGGCGCTGATCGCGACCATCTATACCATCACCCCCTTCATGGGTGGGCTCCCCGCGATGAAGGGGTTCGTGGTCATGATCCTGGGCGGGCTGGGCAGCGTGGGGGGATCCATCCTGGCCGGGTTCCTGGTCGGGGTGGTGGAAAGCTTCGGGGGCGGCATGATCTCGTCCATCTTCAAGGACGGGTTCGGGTTCGTCGCGCTGATCCTCATCCTGATCTTCCGGCCCTGGGGGCTGTTCGGCCAGCGGCCGGAACGGGAGGACGTGTGATGGCCCGCCGCTCGTGGCAGGCCCTCCCGCTGGTCGGATTGCTGGCTGCGGGGGTGCTGTACCCGAGGCTGCTGCCCGGAGATTACTTTCTGCATCTTGGGATCGTCGTCTCGCTGTACATCATCCTGACCTCCAGCCTCAACCTCATCATGGGGATCACCGGCCAGTTCGCCATTGCCCACGCCGCCTTCTATGGCGTGGGGGCCTATGGGTCCATCCTGCTGGTCACGCGCCTGGGGGTGCCTTACTGGTGGGCCTGGGCGGCGGGGATCCTCCTGGCCGGGATCGCGGCCCTCATCATCGGCGCGTCCACCCTGCACCTCAAGGGTGCCTATCTGGCCATCTGCACATTCGCATTCTCTGAGCTGTTCCGTCTGCTCCTCGACAACTGGATCAGCCTGACCAACGGGGCCAACGGCATCATCATCCGATTCGTGCCGCCCCCCATCGGAATCCCCGGGCTGTTCCGATTCGACCTGGGGTCGCGCCGGTCCTACTACTATCTGATGTTCACCTTCGCCCTCGTCACCGTGTGGTTCGTCCGGCGACTGGCGCGCTCGGATCTGGGACGCGTGCTGGGCGCCATCCGGCAGGATGAGACCCTGGCCCTGACCGCCGGATTCGATACGAGGCGGTACAAGCTCCTGGCCTTCACGGTGGGCAGCATGTACGCCGGCCTGGCGGGGGCGACCTACGCGCCGTATCTGTCGTACATCGCGCCGGACTTGTTCGACGTCAACGAAACGATCTACATCATGATGATCATGATGATCGGCGGCATCCGGAGCATCTGGGGGCCGGTGTGGGGCTCCATCCTGCTGGTCTCGCTCCCGCAGGCCCTGGACATCACGCCGCTGCTTCGGATGATCGCCTACGGCCTCGTCCTTATCCTCGTCATGATCCGGATGCCGGACGGCCTGGCCGGCTTCCTGGACCGCCTGGTGAGCCGGCTCCGCCCGGGCGGCACATGGTTCGGGGAGAAGGCCTAGACTTGAGGGATCTGGAAGTCCCGACAGGGATGCTGACCCTGGCAGACGTGACGAAACGGTTCGGCGGCATCCTCGCCCTGGACGGCGTGTCCTTCCAGGTGCGGGCCGGCTGCATCGTGGGGCTCATCGGTCCGAACGGGTCAGGCAAGACCGTGATGCTGAACCTGATCAGCGGCCTGTCCCGACTGGATGGAGGCCAGATCCTGTTCCGCGGGGACCGGATCGACGGCCTGCCGCCCTACGCCGTCGCCCGCCGGGGAATCGGCCGGACGTTCCAACTGCTGAAACTCTTCCCCGACCTCACGGTGCGGCAGAACCTGGAACTCATGCGGCAGCCGCGGTTGATGGGGAGCAACCTCCAGACGATGCTGGCCTCTCTTCCCCGCGTCGCGACCGGACCCTCGGCCGAGATCGACGCGCTGCTCGAGATGGTGGGCCTGCACGACAAGCAGCGGGAACGCGCCGGCTCCCTCTCCTATGGGCAGCAGAAGCTGGTGGCCTTCCTCAACGTCCTCTGCATGAATCCCGAGCCGGAACTGATCCTGCTGGACGAGCCCGCGGCCGGCGTGAACCCCACCATGATCAATACCCTCATCCGGCAGGTCCAGCACTTCCGCGAACGCGGCAAGACCTTCCTCGTGGTGGAGCATGACCTCAAGGTGATCATGGACCTGTGCGATACCGTGGTGGTCCTGGACCACGGGCGGCGCATCGCGGAAGGGCCGCCGGCCAAGGTCCGGCAGGACCCTGCAGTGATGGAGGCCTACTTTGGCCGCTGAGTGCGTGCTGGAGATGGAGCAGATCTGCGCGGGTTACGGCGGGTACGACGTCCTGCGGGGCGTCTCCCTGCGAGTGTTCCGGGGCGAGATCGTCTCGGTCATCGGCCCCAACGGCGCGGGGAAGTCCACGATCTTTAAGACGATCTTCGGGTTCCTCCGCCCGCGCACGGGCCACATCCGCTTCCAGGGGGCGGAGATCGGCGGTCTCCCTCCAGACCGGATGGCGGAGCGGGGCCTGGCCTACGTCCCCCAGGGCCGCTCTGTGTTCCCCCACATGACGGTCTGGGAGAACCTGGAACTGGGCGGCTACATCCGCGGCGACCGGACGGCGTTGCAGGCCGACCTGGAGGCGGTGGCGGCCCGGTTCCCCCTCCTGCGCGAGAAGCGGACGGCCCTGGCCGGCGCGCTGAGCGGGGGCCAGCAGCAGGTGGTGGAGATGGCCCGCTGCCTCCTGCTCCGCCCGAGCCTGATGCTGGTGGACGAGCCCTCGCTGGGGCTGTCGCCCAAGTTCGCCGAGATGATCTTCGAGACGATCCGGCAGGTGAGGGACGCGGGAACGACCATCATGCTGGTGGAGCAGAATGCGCGCCGGGCCCTGGAGATCTCGGACCGGGGGTACGTCCTGGAACTGGGGCAGAACCGCTACGAGGGGACCGGGGCGGAGCTGCTGGCCAGCGCCGACGTGAAACGGTTGTACCTGGGCGGGTGAGACAATTCGCCGGGAACCACGGAAGATTCGAGGGGAGGACCATGGAGATCATAGATCTGAGTCAGGAAATTTACAGCCGGAGGCCGTCCAGCGCCAGCCAGCCCACGCCCATCATCTGGACGAATGTCCACCACGCCGACTACACCTTCAAGCACGGGGACATCTCGTTCAGCAGCAAGGGCCTCATCATGTCGGACCACTGCGGCACCCACGTGGACGCCTACAGTCACTTCGACTCCCGTCCGGACGCGCTCTCCATTGATCGGATGCCGCTGGACAGGTTTTTCACGCCGGCGATCTGTTTGGACTTCTCCCACATTCCGGCGGGGTCCTACATCACGAGGCGCGACATCCAAGAGGGGCTGGCCAAGACCGGGCTCGAGATCCGTCCGGGCGACGCCTTCCTGATGCGTCTGGGGCACCTGCCCGAGGGGATCAAGGACGCGCCCATCCGCGTGTTCGAGCGGCAAGCGATCATGGACCGATACCTGAAAGGGTTCCCCGGCCTGGACCGGGAGGCGACCGACTGGCTCGCCGACCAGGGCGTGGTCCACATCGGGACAGAGGCACGCACGGTGGACAATCCCTCCCAGGAGCACTGGGACTCCGACCCGCCGAATCCGTCGCACACCGCCTGCCGTGATCGGAAGCTCGTCGTCACGGAAAACCTGGTCATTCCCGAGCGGCTCGCCGGGAAGCGATTCGTGTACGCGGCCCTCCCACTGAAGATCCGAGAGGGGACCGGCTCGCCGGTGCGGGCCGTGGCGATCCTGGGGCTGAATTATCCGCGATAGGGATTTATATGAGGAAGGTAGTGGATGTCGCTTCGGCGGTGGCGTTGATCCGGAGCGGCAGCACCGTGGCGGTCATCGGCACGGGCGCGGTGCTGGAGCCGGACCTCCTCCTCCGCGCGCTGGAGCAGCGATTCCTGGAGACCGGCGAGCCGCGAGATCTCAGCGTGGTCTGCCCCATGCTTCCCAGCGATCTGTCCGGGACCGGGGGCATGAACACCTTCTCCCATCCGGGGATGCTCCGCCGGATCATCGCCGGCGCCTACAACAAGCGCCGGGCGCCCCGCCTGAACGAGATGATTCTGGGGAACGAGGTGGAGGCGTACAACCTGGGCATGGGGACGATCCTGCACCTCCTCCGCTGCGTGGCGGGCGGATCCCCCGGCCTCCTGACGGACGTCGGCCTGGGGACCTACTTGGACCCGCGCATCGAGGGGGGTCGCCTCAACGCGGTGACGAAGGAGGACCTCGCGGAGGTCCTCACCCTGGGCGGGCGAGAGGTGCTGTACTACCGTCCGTTTCCCATTGATGTGGCCATCGTTCGAGGCACCGCGGCCGACGACAAGGGCAATCTCTCCATGGAAGAAGAGCCGAACTACCTGGGGGCTCTGACGCTGGCCATGGCGGCCAAGAACTCCGGGGGAATGGTCATCGCCCAGGTCAAGCGGCGGGTCCTGGCGGATAGCCTGGACGTCCGGCTGGTGAAGGTGCCGGGGATCCTGGTGGACGCGATCGTGGTGCATCCCAAACAGACGCAGCTCTCCCCCCAGAGTTACGACGCCGCACTGGGTCCCAACCTGGCCTTCAGCGGCGGCCTCCGCATCCCGTTTGATGGGGCCCGCCGGCTCCCGCTCACGGACCGCAAGGTCATTGCGCGCCGCGCCGCGCAGGAGTTACAGCTAGGGGACGTGGTGAACATTGGTGTGGGGCTGCCGGCGGAGGTTCCCCTCGTGGCCCTGGAGGAGGCCTGCCTGGAGCGAGTGACGTTCACCAACGAACACGGGACCATCGGGGGGCTGCCGGGAACTGCCTACGACACTTCGTTCGTGGTGGCCGCCAACCCCGATGCCATCCTGGATTCCGCGTGCCAGTTCGACCTCTACAACGGTGGCGGGCTGAATATCGCGTTCCTGGGTCTGGCCCAGGTGGATGCAGAGGGCAACGTCAACGTCAGCAAATTTGCCGGCGAGGTCACCGGCAGCGGCGGCTTCCCCCACATCGTCCACCGGGCGCGCCGCATTGTCTTCTGCGCGACCTTCACCTCGGGCGGCCTGGAGACCGTGGTGGCGGATGGCCGGCTGACCATTCTCCGGGAAGGCCGCATCCGGAAGTTCATGCGAGCAATCGAACAACTCACCTTCAACGCCGCGCAGGCCCTGGCCAACCGCCAGGAGGTCCTCTACGTCACGGAGCGGGCGGTCTTCCGCTTGGGCGATCAAGGACTGGAGCTCGCCGAGATCGCTCCCGGCATTGACCAGGAGAAGGATGTTCTCGGCCAGATGGAGTTCCGGCCGCGCGTGTCGGCGAATCTCCGGACCATGAGTCCCAACTTGTTCCAGCCAGAACCCATGGGCTTGGTGCTCCGGTAGCCGACCCCTCCTCGACGCCTTCTTCCTGCCCCTCCTTCCCTCACATCCTGCGGAAGATTCTCAGGCGAAGGTTCTCGCCCTTGTCAGGAGTCGGGGGAAAAGCCGGAGCGGAGTCAGTGTGTACGCCGGGATCAGGTCGCCGACCACGGCCATGAGGAGGGTGGTCAGGTCGGGCCGGCGGCTCAGGCCGGCGACCAACCATTCGGCCAAAGGTGGGCGACGGATGGCGTGCTGGAAGAGGGTGCACAGGCGCCACTTGGGGAGGAATTCGCGCCGCCAGGCGGCGGCGTAGGTGCGCAGGTCAGGATGGGCCGCAGACCCGTTGCACAGGGCGGGCAGAGCGCACTGCACCGCCAACTCGGCGCTGCGGAGGCCGGTGTAGAGGCCCTCACCCGTGAACGGATCCAGGAATCCGGCGGCATCCCCGATGAGGAGGGCCCCTCGAGCCGCGAGCTGCGAGCCGCGATAGGCAAGTGGACCAAGACAGCGAACCGGCCCGATTGGGCGGGCGTCTGCCAGGCGATCCCGGAGGCCAGGCAGGGTCGCGGCAGTTTCCAACAGGAAACGTGTCGGGTCGGTCGTGGGGGTGAAGTCCCGGCGGTTGATGACGAGGCCGACATTCGTCAGGTCCGGTCCGATCGGATTCAGGATGCAATATCGGTCGTGACCGAGGAAGATCTCGCCGACGTCCTCTGCACGCTCTGCGCCGGTGACATAACTCACCAGGGCAACCTTGTCCAGCCAGCGGTGTCGCGTCACACTTCCGACGCGTCGGGCGACCACAGAGTTCCGCCCATCCGCACCCACAGTCAGGCGGCCACGAAGGGCAGTCACCCGACCCCGATGTCGCCCCTGGACGCCCACGACCCGACCATCCTCCCACACGAGATCGCTCACCTGGAAGTAGGGCTCGAACTCGGCTCCATCCTTCACGGCGCGATCCAGAAGCATGGGGTCCAGGACCGCGCGCCGGACGGACAGGCCGTGGAGGGGGGACCCCGTCACATCGCTGTCCCGCGGGTAGGTCGCCTCCAGGGTGCGCCTGGCGGCCGTGTGGATGGTCATCCCGTAAAGCGGGCGCCCCCCCGCGTCCCAGACCGATTTCAGCGCACCGATCCGCTCCAGGATGGGGAGGCACCCTGGGCTCAGGTACTCGCCGCAGACCTTGGGCGGAGGCGCGGCCGACTTGTCCAGGAGGAGCACGCGGAGGCCCTCACGGGCGAATAGAGTGGCTGCCGTGCAGCCTGCCGGCCCCGCCCCGACTACAATCGCGTCCCACATGATGAACTTCGGATTTTGGATTCCGGATTTCGAATTTTTCCGATGGTGATTGTCATTGGGCGCGTTTCGCGGTCACGTCGAAGCGGACCACGACTCGGTCCTCGACGGTGAAGAAAAGGAACGTGGGGATGCGGATGCGGTAGTCGGTCATCTTGAGAGGGACCTCGGCGGCCAGCCGCACTATATCCCCTGCCTGGTGGGCTCGAACGGGGAAGATGATTTCTCGGCTGACCCCATGCAAAGACAGATTGCCGCGAGCCGTGAAGTCCCACCCACCGGACTGGCGGCTCACTGCCTCCACCTTCTTCAGGACGAAATCAATGGTTGGGAATTTCGCGGTCTCCAGGTGGTCATCCCGCATGATGCCGTCGCGGGTCGCGATGCCCGTCTCCAGGCTGGCGGCATCAATCGTGACGCAGGCCTCCACATCGGGGAGCCGATCCAGATCGCCCACCCGAATGCTTCCCAGAAGCTTGAACGTCTTTCCCGTGAAGTCGTGCATGAACGCCTTGGCATCGAACCGCACGACGCTCTTCGTCTCGTCCAGGCGATAGGTGGCACGGGGCTTCGCCGTCTCCGGCAGGGGCGGCAGCTCGCAGGCCCCCCCGGCCTCCGCGAACCCAAAGACGACCACGAGAGACAGTCCGAGCTGGGCTCCTGTCCGTCTGTGTCTATTGAAGATTCCTGAATGCCCGCAGATCGCCATTGAAAATCATCTGTGTTTATCTGTGTGCATCTGTGGTTGCATGTCAGGTTCGGGACTCTTCTCCCCGACGAGGGCCAGCCGGAAGAAGGCGTGGCGGGACACACGCGCCGCGGCCCAACCGGCCTCGCGTGCCAGCGCCAATAACTCCTCGGGCAGGAACCCGCGGCGCACGGACAGCGGGCCGTCGTGGTGAATGAGGCGGCTGCGGGAAACGACGTGAAGGCTCGTCCAGGTGAGCAGAAACGCCCAGCGGCCTCGCCGGAGGTCGTTCACCAGCACGGCGCGACGAGCGACGCGGTAGAGTTCGCGTAACAACCGCACCTGCTCCTCTCCCTCCATGTGGTGGAGGATCAGGGAGGCGAGGACGACGTCGAAGTGTCCGTCGGGGTAGGGCAGGGCCAATGCATCACCCTGCCGGAGGTGGGTCTCGGGGTAAGTCGCGCTGGCCCGTCGGGCCAGCGCCAGGATCTGGTCGTGATGATCCAGACCTTCGACCTCGATGGCCAGACGCCGTCTGCGTCCCCACCAGACGATGGCTCTCGGGATGTCCGCATAGCCCGTGGCCACGTCCAGGATGCGGATCGGGCCGCGCAGGCCGTGAAGGAGAGGCGCGAGCTCGGTGCGGACGAGCCGTGTTCCTCCCAGCCAGCGATTGATCCAGGCGAGGTCTTCGAGGGTGCGGGCCAGCTCGTCCTGATCGGCGCCGGGCAGGTCCATCAGCTCGGTGGCGCCAACGAGACGACCCCGATCCGAAGACGTCAACCGCCATGGCGCCAAGAACGCCAGGAACCTCATGGGGGGAGCCGCCGGAGAAGTGGAAATTCTGAATCGCATGACGAAACCGGTTCGTAACTTGATCTTGAAGAGAGAGGCAGGGGTAACCTTGGCGTCTTGGCGGTTCAGTATGTTTTGGATTGCATCTCCCCCGATCCTCTCACCATCGGAGCAGCGCCCCCTCGGCGGCAAAGCCCGGACCCAGGGCGATCATCACGCCCCAGTCTCCGCTCCGGGGGTTCGCGGTTTGGAGGAGCTGGTGCAGGACGAACAGGACAGTCGCCGAAGACATGTTGCCGTACTCCCGGAGGACGGCGCGGGCCTGCGCGAGCGCGCCATCCGAAAGGTGCAGTTGGCGCTGCGCTCGCTCGATCACCCGGCGGCCTGCCGAGTGAAGGACCCAGTGCCGCACGTCCGCCCGGGTGAGGCCGTGGGCGGTCAGCAATTGGTCCGCCAGCTCGGCCAGCATGTCCGCGGCGATGTGCCGAACATCCTTGGAGAGCAGGATGCGCTGGTAGCCGCCCGGGAAGGTGAAGCCCATGAGGTCCAGGAACTCGGGCCGAACCAGGGTCCGGTGCGCGATCACCTCAGGCCCCTCGCCGGCGCAGGCCATGACGGCGGCGCCGGCCCCGTCGGCGAAGATCGCATTGGCCACGGCCGTCTCCAGATCGTCGTCCAGGTAGTAGCTGGCCGACGACACCTCGACGGCGACGACGGCGGCCAGATGGTCCGGGAACGCGCGCAGATGGTTGCAGGCCTGCTGCAGCGCCACGATGGCCGAGGCGCAGCCGGTGTCTCCCACGTGGACCCGCTGGAGGTCGCTGCGCAAGCCCAGCTCGCGGATCATGATCGCGTCCAGGCTGGGGCAGAGGCGCCCGGTGCAGGTCGTGGTAGCGAGGAAATCGAGATCGCGCGGGCTGCGGCCCGCCCGGGCCAGCGCGCGGAGGAGCGCCTGGCACCCCAGCTCCACGCTCGTCTTGCGGAAGCGGGCCTGCAAGTCGTCCAGGCTCTCGGTGGGCCGGAAGCCGTTCCTGTCGATGGCCAGGTAGCGCCCCTCGATGCCGCTGTTCAGGAAGAAGCCCCGGCGCCGCTCGTCGGTATAGCCCGCCAGCGCCAGGGCCTCGGCCTGCGTGAAGCGGTTGGGTGGATTGGCCGTCCCCACCGCGAGGATCCTCGGCATGGTCATGAGTGATCTCCGGTGATCAACTCCGGAACTGGACGGAGACAGATTGGTCTCTCCTCGCCAATTCCAACACGGAGGAGGGTTGAAAGGTTCCCATGGAAGTTGATGGATGATCCGTCCGTACAGGTCAGCCCGGGGATTTCCTCACCCAGGGGTCTCCACGGAAAGACGATGCACCGGTCCAAAGACGGCCATGGCGGGCTCGAACTTCGAGGCGTCCCCAACGATGAGGATCGTCGTGGCATCGGGGCGGAGGTATTGGGTAGCCACGCGCTGGATGTCGGCCACGGTGATGGCGCGGTACCGGTCGAGGAGGGTCTCGAAGTAGTCGAGGGGGTAGCCGTTGAACTCCAACGT
>METI01000186.1:17597-17689 GCA_001771285.1 candidate division NC10 bacterium RIFCSPLOWO2_12_FULL_66_18 | reverse complement strand
GAAGGCGGCCTCGAATACTGGGGGTCAGGCCTTGATAATTTGCTTATATTCGAGCCGCGCCACCCCTCTCGGAGCCGTCTGATGGGGGACCC
>METI01000186.1:15589-17589 GCA_001771285.1 candidate division NC10 bacterium RIFCSPLOWO2_12_FULL_66_18 | reverse complement strand
CTTCGACGGGTGGGGCGCAATGGGGAGGCTCCGGAGCCAAAAGGAACCGACGGCCGGCGACCCGCGTGCCCGATCCCCCCGCCCCATTTCCAGCGCCCGCCTCTGGCTTGACACGCCCTCCCGCCGGTGCTAGCTTCCCCCCACAAACAGGGCCAATACTGTCTTCCTTCTCTGACGCGACCGCTCCGGTTGTTCCAACGAGCGTGGGATGGACTGTTCAGGCGCCGCCCCGTGTTTACCTTCTTTCCGAGTAATCAAAAAAGAAATGGATGGATTGTCCGAACGCCCCGTGTGCGGCACCATCACCCCTGGATGGGCATCGTGGGCCAGTCCATCAGGGGAGTGCCGGGAGAGTGACCCGCGACGCCCAGTGACGAGGGCATTCTCAGGCAGCCTGCGAGGAGGATCGCCACCCGTGACCGCTGGGGGCCGGGGACGCGGGTGCCGGCCATCATCGTGTCGCCCTTCGCCAAGCGCGGCTTCGTGGACCACACACTGTACGACACCACCTCGATCCTCAAGCTGATCGAGACGCGCTTCGGGCTGACGCCGCTGACCTCCGCCGACGCGAAGGCCAACAACATGGCCGCCGCCTTCCAGTTCTGACGACGTCCCCGCAAGACAGGACGGAGCGCCGCGAGATCCGGGATAGTGGGGGTCGAGGCATGATGACTTGCCATTCGAACCGCGACACCCCTGGGGGAGGAGGGGCCCAGGATGCCGGACGACAGTTCGCTGCGTGAGGCCGTGCTGACCCTGTTGCGCGGCGGCAGGGCACATGTCAGCTTCGAGAAGACGGTCGCCAAGCTGCCGGAAGACCTCCGGGGGAAGAAGCCGCGCGGGGTGCCCTACACGCCGTGGCAGCATCCTGCGGCGGCTCTTGGGGGCGTGGCGGGAGTAGTATCGGATTCGGTTGCGGCTTTGGTGGCTTTGTGCTCCGATTCCCCGCTGCCCCGAGGGCAGGGCGTCCTCGAATGCGGACTCGGGCGGGTCCACGGTCCGGCCGAGGCCGAACACGACAAGGGAAAGACGGTGCGAGTGAGAGCCGTAGGGTCCGCTTGCAGGCGGACCTGGGGGGCGAACGCCGCGCCGGGCCGTCAGAACCGGTAGACCGTCAGGCTCAGAAAGAAGAAGCTGCCGCTCATCTGCCGGATCCGGAAATGGTGGCCTCCGGCCGACAACGTGCTGAAGTGCGGCTGGAGGATCGTTCCGCTGAAAGGCAGCGGGCCGAAGCTGTTATTGTCGATCAGGCATTCGACCTGCGCGTTCGAGGCCGCCGGATAGCTCTGCAGCTGCACGACGCACGAATAGTCGCCCGCCACCGCGGCGTTGAAGTAGCAGTTGATCCGCCCCGTCGCCGTCTGGGCGGAGCCCCAGGTGGTGTACCCGTTGTGCGAGAACCAGGCGCGGCAGTCGTTGATCGATCGCTGCATGTCGGTGAAGCCGTCAAAGTGATCGCAGTCCCAGATGTCGAGCCACTTGGCACTCCCGCTCTTGCCGCAGACGCTGAAGTACGCCACCTGCGTGCCCTTGTCCCACCCCGCGACCGTCTTCGCCTTCGGGATGCGGGCGATGATGTCTTGGTAGCCGCGGGCCCTCCTGAACGCCCGCACGATCTCCGCCGTCGTCGGCTTGACGCGGACCCTGGGCACCGGCGCGGGTCGCCGTTCGGTCTTGAGGATCTTGCTGGACGTGAGGATCTTCATCCGATAGCGTCTATGGACCGGCATGGCGTGGCCTCCTTCTGTCGATCCGAGAGCCGATGCGCCCGGTTATCCATCCGCCACGTTGTTGTTCCCCTCCGACCACCCCCACTTGACACAGGTGAGCGTTGCCTGCTCTCAGACGAGTCCCGCCCACACTCGAAGGGCTCGTTGACGGTGTTCCCGCGACCCACCGTTCGCAGGCGGCTCTTGCCAAGAGAATGACCAGACTCTAGACCGCTGGATGGGGGTTGTCAACCTGCACGCGAGGATTGCTGTCCGGGATGCGGGAGCGCG
>METI01000186.1:0-15529 GCA_001771285.1 candidate division NC10 bacterium RIFCSPLOWO2_12_FULL_66_18 | reverse complement strand
TGGTACAGGATGGCGATCCGGTCCGCGACCCGGAAGACGTGCAGCAGGTTGTGGCTGATGACGATGACCGCCAGGCCGCGGGCGCGCATCTCCTGGATGAGGTCCAGGACCTTGGCCGATTCGACGGCCCCCAGGGCGGCCGTGGGCTCGTCCATGATGACCAGCTTGCTGCCGAAGGCGATGGCCCGCCCGATGGCCACCGACTGGCGCTGGCCGCCCGACAGGAACCGGACGTGCTGCTCGACGCTCCGGATGGAGATCCGGAGGCGCTGGAGAGTCTCCCGGGCGAAAGTCCGCATCCGGCTCTCGTCCATGATGCGCAGCCGGGCGCCGGGCCCCGACCGCACCAGTTCCCGCCCGGCGAACAGGTTGGCGGTGACATCGGCCGGCTCGAAGACGGCCAGTTCCTGGTACAGGGTTTCGATCCCCAGCTCCTTGGCCAGGTGGGGGGACGAGATGGCGGTCGGCCGGCCCCCCCACAGAATCTCCCCGGCATCCGGGTCGTGCACCCCGGAGATGATCTTGATGAGAGTGGACTTGCCGGCGCCGTTGTCCCCCACGAGGGCCAAGACCTGTCCCGCCTCGACGGTGAGGTTCACGTCGCGGAGCGCCTGAACGGCCCCGAACCACTTGCTGATTCCCCGGAGTTCCAGCAGGCTCATGGCGCAGACACCCGGATTACCAAACCGCCAAGACGCCAAGAACACCAAGGCCGACAAGCCATTTGACCAGGGGTGCCAAGCTCCTGAATCCCCCTATGACTCTGCGTTCGCGCTATTCCGCTGAGGGGCTGGAACATCGAATCCCTGGCGACCTTGGCGTCATGGCGGTTCAAGGTTGCTTTCCGACAAAGATCAGATGGGCAGCTTCACCGGGGCGACCTTGCGCTTCCGGGTGGCCGGGTCGTAATACTCCTGCACGTTGCCCCGGTTGATCATGGGAGATGGGATGACCAGCTTCCGGGGCACCTTCTGGCCCGACAGGACCCGCACCGCCAGCTCCACCCCCTCGGACCCGAGCGGCAGGTAGAGCCACGTGCCCGTCATCTCGCCGTCCAGGATCGCCTGCAGGGCCTCGGCCTGGATCCCGTCCACACCGTAGATCTTCGCCTCGCCCTTGCGGCCGCCCTCGCGGAACGCCTGCATGACGCCCAGGGCCATGTCGTCGTTGTGGCAGTAGACGGCGTCGATATTCCGCTGGGCCTGCAGGATGTCCTCCATCGCCTTCAACGCCTGGACCCGCTCGTAGTTGGCGATCACGTGGGCGATGATCTTGATGTTCGTCTCCTTGTCCACGATCTCCCGGAAGCCCTTCCCGCGGAGCTGATTGACCACGGAGCCCGGCTTGCCCTCGATCTGCACCACGCGCCCCTTCCCGTTCAGGGCCTTCACGACGGCCTTGCCGACATCGTGCCCGGTGTCGAGGCTGTCGGTGGTGATGTGGGCGTTGTACTCGACCCCACCGACCAGGTCAGAACTCAGCACCACGATGGGGATCCCCGCCTTGTTCACCTCGCGCACCGCGGGCGCGATCGCCTCGGCGAACCAGGTGGCGATGATGATCAGGTCCACCTTCTTCGTGGCCAGGTCCTCGATGTCGCGGACCTGCTTGGCCGCCTGGTTCTGGGCGTCCAGGTAGACCAGCTTCAGCCCGTACTTGCGGCACCCTTCCTCCACTTGCTCGCGCTGGGCCACCGTCCACTCGATGGTCGAGAAGCTCTGGGTGTAGCCGATGGTCTTGCCGCGGACCTTGGAAAGGTCCTGGGCCTCCAACCGGTGGAGCCACCCGTCCAGGACGGATGTCCCCGCCACTGCCGCGCCACTCACGCCCAGCGTGCGCAGCACGTCGCGCCGTGTCCAACCTGCCCCCCGCAGCCTGTTCTCCATGACCGTTCCTCCTATCGTCTAAGGTGGACCCACGCTCCCGGCTTCTGCTGGTGCCGGAGCTCGCTCAACACGACTGCCACGACGATGATGATGCCCTTCACGATGATCTGGAAGTACGGCGACACGCCGATGAGATTCAGGATGTTGGACAGGACGGCCAGGATGACGGTGCCCGCGATGGTCCCGTGCACGTTGCCGACCCCGCCGTCGAAGGTGGTGCCGCCGATCAGGGCGGCGGCGATGGCGTCGAGTTCATACAGATTCCCCGCCTGGGGATCGCCCACGGTCAGCCGGCTGGTCAGGACGATGCCCGCGAGACCCGCCAGCGCCCCGCTGAGCGTGTACACCTGGATCCGGTTCCAGTTGACGTTGATCCCGAGGACGTGGGCGGCATCCGGGTTGGCCCCGACCAGGTTCACATGGCGACCGAAGATCGTGTGCTTCATCAGCAGGGCGAGGACCACGTACGCCGCCATCCAGATCAGGACCGGCACCGCGAATACCCACACGTAGCCGGAGCCGAGGAAGATGAAGAGGGGATGGGGATTCAGGACGAGGACGTTGCTGCCCTGGGAGTAGAGGTAGACGAGGCCGCGGGCAAAGATCAACGTCGCCAGGGTGGCCACGAAGGGCTGCAGGCGGAGGAGGGCGATCATCAGGCCGTTGGTGAAGCCCAGCAGGACGCCCGCGAGCAGGGCGATGGACCAGGCCGTCCCCACGCCCCAGGGTTGCAACCCCGCGGCGAGGACGGCGGCCAACCCCGCCACCGACCCGACCGAGAGGTCCACGCCCCGGTTCAGGACCACCACGGTCATGCCCAGCGCGGTGATCCCCATCATGCTGGTCCCGCGGAGGATGTTCATGATGTTGCGGACGGTGAGGAAGTACTGCGAGAGAAGGGTAGAGATCCCGAAGAGCAGGACGATCACGCCGACGTTGCTCCAGCGCAGGAGCGTCTGCGTCCAGCCTCGCCCGGGGGCATCCGGTTGCGCGGCGACGGGTGGGGGTGCCACCCGGGTGGTCTCTGGGGTCATGCCGCGGCTCCCAGCGAGGTTCCCGGTATCGTGAGACGGAAGATTCTGTCCATATGTCGGTGGACGTGCGCTTCGCCAGCGACGCCGCCGCGGTGAGAGAACGCGTTACTCTGCGACAGCGCTGGCTCGGCCGACCGTCACTAACTCTCCCCGCTGATTCTTGCACCAGACGTCAAGCCAGAGCCGGCTGCGTCCCCCCTCCTCTTCCAGTCGCTTCACCATCCCCGCGGCCGTGATGGTATCCCGGATGATCACAGGACGGATGAAGGCTGTGGAGAGACGCCCCGTCGTCAGCCAGGACGGCCCGAAGAAGTTCACACACAGCTCGGAGATGTAGGCCGCCGAGCAGAGGCCCTGCACGACGGCATCTGGCTGGCCCCGACGCCGGGCGTCTTCCGGATCGGTGTGAATGTTTACCCACATTGCCCTGGCACCGCCTTCCACCCACCCGTACGGAAAGCCCGAGTACGCCACACTCTGTTCGAACGAGGTCCGCTTCGTCACCGATCGAAGGACGGCTCCGGCGGGAACTCCCTTGCCGGCCTGGCTCACCACGGGTGCCCCGCTGGGCGCGTCGCCGGTGATGGCATCCGGCGGTGGCGTGCTCATCCCCTGTCCCACCGGGATACTGCCGCCCATGCCGACGGTCTCTGTGGCTCGCATGCGCACACAGGGCTGCCCCGTGGCGTCCAGAACCTCTCCCTCCAGGACCCGGTAGTTTTGGGCGCGTTTCTGGTACTTCTCCGTGTGCCTTCCCCTGATCGTCACCTTCTGGCCGACGAATATGGGCCTGAGGAATTCCAATTCGTTGCGGGCGTGCAGGCCCCCTTCAAAATGGGGGGGATTCGCGTCGTACCCCAGGGTGAAGAGCATCAGCATGTCGGTGGCCAAGAGAGTGGGATGGCCAACGCGACCCCCGAGGGGTGATCCCTGGAAGTACCATGCCCCGTAATCATCCACGGCAAAGGCATGGGTCTTGATCTTCAATTCCGAGAGGATTCCCTCCACCGGCCCGAACTCTTCACCAATCTCGATGTTGTCCCAGGTGTACGGCTTCAGCTTGCTGGCTCGATTGACCCCCATCGTGTTTCCTCCCGCCGTCCAAGAATGTGTGAAGTGAGCTTTCCAGGCCGTTCAGAGCGCGCCCGCCGTCCGCAGTGCCTCGACCTCTCCCCGGGTGAGGCCGAGCCATTCCGAGAGCACCTCGTCCGTGTGTTCTCCCAGGCGGGGCGGCCGTCCACGGCGCGGGCTCGCCTCGTTCTGCAGACGAATCGGCGGTGCCAGCACGGGGATCCGTCCCAGGGGAGGATATTCGACTTCCACCACGGTCTGATTGACCTGGAACTGGGGATCCTTGACCAGCGCCGGGATGTCGAGGACGGGGCCGCAGGGAATCGAGTGGCGTTCCATGGTGGAAACGATCTCGTCGACGGCCCTGGTACCCAGCCACGCCTGGACCTCCCGGTCCAGCGCTTCGGCGTGCTGCTGCCGGCTGACGACGTCCGCGAAGCGGGGATCTCGGAGCAGGTCCTCCCGCCCGATGGCCCGGGCCAGGTCCTCCCACATGTCCTGCGTCAGGACCTCGATGGTGATGTGGCCATCGCGGGCCTGGTAGATGTTGCCCGGCGCGATCAGGGGATTCCGGTTGCCCTGGCGCTTCGGCGCCTGGCCCGTCAGCAGGTACCGGCTCACGCTGGTGTTCAGGATGGAGACGAGCGAGTCCAGCAGGTTGGTCTGCACCCACTGGCCGCGGCCCGTCTGCTCCCGCAGGTGCAGCGCCACCAACGCGCCGATGGCCGCGTACAGGCCGGTCACGAAATCGGCGACGTAGGTTCCGGTGAGGGTGGGCGGCCCATCGCTCGCACCCGTCATGCTGGCCAGTCCGCTCATGCTCTGGATGATCTCGTCGAAGGCGGGGCGGCCGGTGTAGGGGCCCTGGATACCGAATCCCGAGATGGAGACCATGATGAGGCCGGGATTCGTCGCCGCCAGGGTCTCGTACCCGAGGCCCATCTTCTCCATGGTGCCCGCGCGGAAGTTCTCGACCACGATGTCCGCCTTGCCGATCAGCCGTCGAAGCAGCGCGAGCCCCTCGGGAGAGCGGAAGTTGATGGTGACGCCGCGCTTGCTCCCATTGTAGGCGATGAAGTAGAGGCTCTCGTCCTGGACGAGGGGGGGCAGGTGCCTGGCCGGCTCACCATCCGGCTTCTCCACCTTGACGACGTCGGCGCCGTTGTCGCCGAGGATCTGGCAGCAGAACGGGCCTGCCACGAATCGGGACAGGTCCAGGACTCGAACGTCGGTGAGCGCCCGCATGCGAAGCATCCCCTTGCGCCCGTCAGGACCGATCAGTTTCCTTCCGACTCGGGCGAGCCGTCCGCCGGCCCGCCCAGCGCCGCCGAGAGCGCGCGCGCGTGCTTTTGCAGGAGCGGCGCCAGGGCATCGGCGGCGTCCTCGCTGAAGCGGGGGTCGGGGCCGGAGATGCAGAGGCTTCCGAGGACCCCGCCACGGTGGTCGAAGATGGGCACGGCCACGCCCCGCGCGCCGACGTACATCTGCTGGAAACTGACCGCGAAGCACTGGGCGCGGATTTTGGCGAGAAGGCGCTGGAGCGCCTGGGGATCCGTGACCGTGTAGGGTGTCATGGCACGCAGGCCAGGGTGCTTGATGTACCGGGTGAGAAACTCGCCGGGAAGGAAGGCCAGGACCGCTCGCCCGGCGGCGGGGGCGTGGAGAGGCAACCCCCTGCCGCGCTCGGGCATGAAGCGGATCATGTTCGGGCTGGTGACCGCCTCGGCGCACACCACCTGGTGCCCCTGCAACAGGTAGAGCTGGGATGTCTCCCCGGACCGCGTGGCCAGATCCTCGAGAGAGGGAATGGCGATCTTCGTGATGTCCAGATTGGCCTGGATGGCGGCCTGGAGGCGGAGCAGCCCGGCGTCCAGGACGTATTTCCTGGTAGCGGGATCTCGAACGATCACCTGTTTCTTTCGACAGGTGACGAGCAGGCGATACGCGGTGCTTTGCGGAATCTCAAGGGCTACCGAGATTTCGCGGAGGGACAGCGCCGGGCGGTTGTGGGAGAACAGGAAAAGGAGATCAATGCCCCTCTCGAGAGTTTTGAGCGTCTTGGTCGCCATGAAGGATTCTCACTATGCGTAGACAGAAATGTACAATATGCAACTAACACGTGGCACTTTTACGTGTCAAGGGAATTATCAGGGAGAGGGGGTGAGCCGCGAGCCGAGAACCGCGAGCCGAGAACCGTTCGGCACGTATCCCGCGCTATCCCTGTCGGCTCTCGGGGGAGGCAGAGGATCATCCGGAAGGGGGAACGTCGTCTATGTTTCTTGTTGCAGTTTGGCCCGGGTCTTGGGTAAGGTCCGTTGCCAGTTGGAGGCTGCGGCCGTTTTGTTCTCAGCCCAATGGGGGTGGTATGGACCGACGTGACCAAGTGATCCGGCAGTGGAGGCTGCTGCACGTCCTGACCGTCAGGGGTGGCTGCACGATCCGAGAGCTGACGCGCGAGGTGAACTGCAGCCGCCGGACCGTCCGGCAGGACCTGGTCGTTCTTCAAGAGGCCGGATTCCCCCTCACAGCGGAGCAGGACGGGCGCGAGAGTCGCTACCGGCTGATCGAGGGCCCCTCTGGTACGCCGCCCGTCACGTTCTCGCTCACCGAGCTCATGAGTCTGCATCTCGGCCGCCATCTCCTCGTCCCGCTCCGGGGAACGCCCGTTGGGGACGCGATCCACACGGCCCTCGAGAAGGTCTCGTCCACCCTGGGCCCGAAGGCCAAGGCCCTCCTGGATGACATCGAGCAGTGCATCTCGGCCGGAACGCTGCAGGCCAAAGATTCCTCTCGTGCAGTGGAGACGCTGCGGTTGCTCCAGCAGGCTCTCCACGAACGCCGGACCGTGGAGGCGGAGTATCACTCCTTCGGACGGGACAGCGCCAGCCGGCGCCGTCTTGATCCGGTCCACCTCTGGCACCAGCAGGGCGGGATCTACCTCGCCGCCTACTGCCACACCCGCCGACAGGTCCTCACGTTCGCCCTCGAACGCTTCCGGCAGGTCCGCATCTCGGACGATACCTTCCAGTCCCCTCCCGAATTCAACCTGGATCGGTACCTGGAGGGCAGCTTCGGCCTCTTCCGGGGGGAGCCAGTCCGGGTCGCCCTCCGCTTCTCGCGGCGAGTCGCCCGCTATGTCGCCGAGCGCCAGTGGCATCTCAGCCAGAGCCTGGCACCGCTCCTGACGGGCGAGCTGGAGATGACCCTGCGGGTTCCCCTGACCCCGGAAGTCCGCCGGTGGATCCTTGGCTACGGCAAGGACGTGGAGGTGCTGGAGCCCAAGTCCCTCCGGGAGGACATCCGTCGCGAGTGGCTGGCCGCCCTCCGCGGCGCGGAGGGCCGGGTCGAGGAATTGCGCCTCACGGCCAGGAAAGCCCGTCCCCGGCGCCGGCCTTCGCGGGTGGTGGCGCTTACCGATGCCGAGAGGACCCGCGGCCGGACCCGCCGGACTGACATCAAGCCATAACCGAAGCGACGACGGGGAAAATTCCGTCCCGGCAGTTTCCGCCCCTGGCACAGGGAGGTGCTAGCCTCCAGCCCGGAGGAGGAATCTGCCCGGTGTACATGAGCCCCCGAACATCCCGACCGGCGCCGGATCGGCTTCCGGGTCGAGGAGGCGGGGCCGGCCTACCGGCTGCGGCGGCGCGGCGCGGCATCGCGGTGATGGGGGCTGACCGGGCAGGGCTTCGGTCGGGGCGGAGAGGCGAAAGTCAGCGTGGGAAACAACGTCCACTATTTGGGGGCATGCTATTCGAAGGGATCGGCGACCTCGAGGAAGTCGAATTTCCTGAAGTCCCGATCGACCGTGTACAGCCTGCGGACGCCGTGCTGCCGGAGGAGGGCTGCCAGGTGGGCGTCAGGGACGAGGTTGCCGCGGACAGGGAAGCGGGCGGTCACCTCACGGTAGATCTCAAGAAATCCCTCCCCCTCCGAGAGCATGCGCACGTGCGGCAGGCTGAGGAGGGACTCGACGTTGCCGAGGGCATCGTCGGGCGAGAGAGGTCGGGCGAAAATTCGCGGATGCGTGGCGATGCGGAGAAAGGCAATCAGCGTGGACCAGGCGATGCAGAACAGGTCCGGGTCCGAGGCGCGCTGCTTCAGGAAGCGGATGGCCTCCGGATGCTTGGGGCTGGACGTGTCCGAAGCGTAGAGGAGGACGTTGGCGTCGACCGAATAGCTCATTCGTCGCTGCGGTCGAGGACGCCGTACACGGCTTCTTTATCGGAGAGAGCGACGAGAGCGTGCATGGGGCGGGAGACCCACTGGAGCTTGGGAAGTTCGGGCGCATTCTTCCGCCGGGCGAGGGCCTCCGCCAGGAGCTGCGAAACAATCCTGCCCAGGGAGCGCCCCTCCTTCTCCTGCAACTTCTTCAACTCTCCCAGAAGTGGGGCTTCGATGTTTAGGGTTGTCCGCGGCATGATGCGTTGATGCTAACACCGACCGCATCTGATGTCAAGCAGCATAGCAAGGCGTACCGGGGCGTTGGCGCTTGCGGCCTTCACCGATGGCGGAGCCCCGCTGTCCCCGTCGGTTGTCGCTGTCGCCCCGTGTGGCTTCTGGGTCGAGGAGGCCAGGCCGGCTTACCGAGTGCGGCGGCCGCGCCGTGCGTCATCGCGGTGATGGGGGCTGACCGGGCAGGGCTTCGGTCGGGTTTGAAGGGGACGTTGCGGCTTTGGTGGCTTTACTTTTCTGGCGTATATGGGGCCTGCGTCTCACGGCGCAGGAGGAGGATGCCGGACGGTGCTTCGCGCAGAGGGCTGGGCCTAGACAGGATGGCAAAGAGCGGGAAGAGCGGAGGGTCGCATCTCCCCTGACTCAGTGCCGTGGCCTCATTAAAACCAAAATACAAAGCCGCGAGCCGAGAGCCGAGGGGGGTCTCCACAGTCTCAGGGTCAAAGCTTCAATGGAAGAGCCGTGACCAAGTTGCGGAATCGCAAGTGCGGAGTGCGGAAGGCATCATCGAGCGACCAGGGTCAGGCAGAGCCAGCCGTCCTGGACTCGCCGCTCGACAATTCGGAGGGGTGAATCCTGCACCACCGCAGCCACGGTCGCGTTGTCCTCAACGGGGATCCCACTGACGATCAGTCGGCCGCCTGGCGCAAGTAGCCTCGAGAGGGTGTGGAGGAGCGGGCAGAGCGTCCTGGTGTCGAGGTTTGCCAGAAGCAGATCGAACCGATCGGCGGGCCCGAGGATCTCGATCCCCCCGTGAAGAATCCGGACCTGGCCGGCATCCTGGTTGAGGGCCAGGTTTTTCCCGGCGGCATCACAGGCTTCGGGATCCGTGTCAAGGGCGACAACGCGCGCTGCCCCGAGGGACGCCGCGGCGATGGCGAGGATCCCGGTCCCCGTCCCCACGTCCAGAACGACCGGCCCCCCCTGGTCCTCGGGCCATCCATCCATGAATGCCTCGAGGGCTTCCAGGCACATCCGGGTCGTGGCGTGGTGACCGGTGCCGAAGGCCATGGCTGGGTCGATGCGGACCACAAGGCGGTTCTCGGGGAAGGGGCCATCCTCCCACGGCGGCGCGATGACCAGACGCCTGCCGACGAGAAGCGGCTTGAAGTGCTCCTTCCAGGTTCGCCCCCAGTCCTCGACAGGGATGTCGCGGACCTCGATCGTTCTGGTGGTCCGGCAGAGCCCCAGAGCCTCCAGCGATTCCTGATACCTCTTGAGCTTCTCGACGAGTGGCTCGACAGGCACGGTCCCAGGAAAGCTGGCCCGGATGCGGATCCCGGCTGGCTCCCCGGGCAGATCCTCCGTGACGAGGCCCAGCGCGCCCTCGGAGAAGAGGAAATCACACAGCCCCTCCTCGGTCTCGCTGCTGGCGACCACGCTCACCTCGACGTATCCATTGCCCATCTTGCAATCAGTGTCAGACAGTACCAAACTTGGAAGGCATGAATCCCGGCTCCCCGAGAAACGGAGGAACTTCGACACCGCGGCGAGCTCGCACTGTCCTGCGAGACAGCAGAATATCCGCACACTCAGGGGGGCGGCCTTTCCGACTGGCTCTATTCTTCCACGAGATCAAGGACCTCGCGGAGAGCCTCTCCCACTCGGTGCATGAGCGCATGCGGGAGGCGGGTCATCGGGCCCTGGATGAGGCGCCGATTGTCGATTGCCCGGAGCTGATCGACCAGGAGGTCAGAATTGCGGCGCAAGCGACCGGAGGCCGGGATGCGGATACGGAGCGGCTCGGCGTCATCCACCAGGCTCGTGGTCAGCGGAACAATGAGCGTAGATGGATGGTCTGCATCCAGAAGCGCCTGGGATTGGAGAATGAGCACCGGCCTGGTCTTGCCCGGCTCGGTGCCACGGCGGGGATTCAGGTTGGCGAGCCAGATCTCGCCCCGCTCAGGCATCGGGGTCCCGCTCGATGGCGGCGAACTGGGCATTCACCCGCATGCTCTCCTTGCGGACTTTCCTGGACACCTCGGCCAGCCGCTTGGCCCGAAGCTGGGCACGGGTCTGGCGGTTCATCCGCTCAACGGCGCGGCGGATGTACGCGGCCCGGGACAGCCGCAGGGCCTCGGCGCACCGGCTGCTGGTTTCCAACAGATCGTCGGGCAACTTCAGTGAGATGGCTCCCATGACACTCTCCTCGGATATCCTATCTAAATATGCACATAGGATATCTCCATGAGAGATGCGTGGCAAGCATTTTCTCCCGGGTTCCTCTGGATCGCGTCGATCCTGTACCACACCCCCGTGGATACGAATCTCCTCTGGGCGGGAGACGGGAGGCGAAGAGACCCCTCCGACCGTCGCCTGCGCCAGAGAGCCGTTGGCCGGTATTCACTCGGTCAGGTTGCCCGGCGGGCCTTCTCCCAGCGGAGAAACTGGATGAGGAAAGCATCGCGGCGCGCCCGGACCTCCTGGGCCTGCTGCGGCGTCCAGTCGAGAAATCCGCGGCCCGTCTTGGCCCCCAGCTCGCCCCGCGCCACCTTCTCGTTGTGGAGCCGGCCGGCGCCCTGCACGGTGCCCAGGTCGGGGAGGACGTAGTCCTGGACCGCCTTGACCAGGTCCAACCCCACGAGGTCGGCGTGCTCGAAGACGCCGTAGGCGGGGAACCGCAGGCCGACGCCGGTCATCACCGCCAGGTCCACGTCCTCGGCGGTGGCGATACCTTCCTGCACGATGTTCACGCACTCCCGGATCATGGCGTGCTGGATCCGGTTGCCCAACTGCCCGGGCCGGTCCTTGCGCACCAGCACGGGAACCTTGCCGCAGGTCCGGAGCAGTTCCACGACGCCGTCGGCGATCTGCCGGCTGGTCCGTTCCCCCATGATCACCTCTACCAGCGGCATCAGGTAGGGTGGGTTCCAGAAGTGGGTGGTCAGGATGCGCTCGGGGTGGGAGGCCTTGGCGGCGATGGCCGTGATGCTGATGCCCGAGGTGTTGGAGCACAGGATGGTGTCGGGCGCCGCCTTGTCCAGCCGGGTGAAGAACGCCTGCTTGACGGCCAGGTCCTCGGGGATGGATTCCACGAAGAGCTGGGCGGCGCGCGCGGCGCCTTCGGGATCGGTGGAGGCCTCCAGGCGTGCCGCGGCCTGCTGGGCCTGGTCCGGATCCGCCAGGTCGTTGGCGGCCAGTTGCTCGATGAGGGACCTGGCCGTTCCCACGCCGCGGGCCGCCCCCTCGGGGGTCCGGCTGACGACGGTGGCCCGGCGGCCGGCCAGGGCGAAGATGGCGGCGATCCCGGGACCCATCATCCCGGTGCCGGCGACGGCAACGTGGTGCACTTCCATGATGGATCTCCTCTGGTCCAAACTGTTCATCACTGGGTGATGGAAACCACGCCGCCTTGCGCGAGGCGGGCACCTGGCATATGGCGTATGGCAGATGGCTTATGGTTCAATCCGGACCATACGCCATAGGCCATGAGCCATACGCATCGGCCTTGGTGGCTAGCGCTGCCGGATGCAGAAGTTCCCCTCCGCGTCGTTGTATCGTTCGGTCTGGACCCCCTCCAGGACATTCAGGCTGACCTCGGCCCGGTAGGCCACCACGCTGCCCGGCTCCAGGTGGCCGATGTAGGTGGTCTTGCTGTCCCAGTCGTAGACGCTGATGTGGGCGTGGACGTCGCCGCCGATGACCGATCCCTGGACGCTCCCCAGCTCGATGGCGCCGGTGAAGCTCCAGAACTTGTCCAGGGGCTGCAGCGCAGTGGTGGTGATGGTGTGCAGGTGCACCCGCGAGAGCGAGCCGATGCCGCCCGTGATGGCGGCGGTGTCGATCCGTTCCTTCTTCACGACCTCTTGCAGTCCCTCGAGCAGCAGGTCATCCCGGTCGAACATCACCAGGATGGCCCGCGGGCTCGTCTTTGACACGAAGTACTGCATGGAGAGCCTCCTTTCGAGGTGGGGAGTACGGGCGTTAACCCTTGAGCGCGCCGGCGGTCAGGCCGGACACGAAGTAATCCATGAAGAAGGAATAGAGCAGGGCCACGGGGACCGAGCCAACCAGCGAGGCGGCCATCAACTCGCCCCAGAAGTAGGCGTCTCCCCGGATGAGTTCCGTCGGCACGGCCACCGACATGGTCTTGTGCGTGGTGGTGGAGATGAAGGTCAGCGCGTACACGAACTCGTTCCAGGAGAGGGTGAAGCTGAACATGCCGGAGAAGACGACGCCGGGAATCGCCATGGGGAGGACGATCCGGACCATGGCCCCGATGCGTCCACACCCGTCGATCATCGCGCACTCCTCCATGTCCCGGGGGATGGACTTGAAGTAGGCGATGAGCATCCAGGTGCAGAACGGGACCAGGAACGTCGGGTACGTCACAACCAGGGACCAGATAGAGTTGGACAGGCCCAGGGCCTGGACCACGCTGGCCAGGGGGATGAAGATGAGCGTCGTCGGCACGAGATAGGTCACGAAGGTGGCCAGGCCGAAGGCCTGGGCCCCGGGGAACCTCAGGCGCGCCAGGGCGTATCCCGCCATGATGCCGAAGGTCATGGAGATCATGGACGTGAGGAACGAGACGAAGAAGCTATTCCAGAGCCACTGGAGGACGGCGGTCCTGGCAAAGAGTTCCTGAAACTGCTCCAGCGTGGGATGTGTGATCCAGAGCCGGTTGGCTTGGAGGTTGTAAAGCTCCGGGTTCCCCTTGAAGCTGCTGATGAGCATCCAGTAAAAAGGAAACAGGGCAAAGAAGAGGAATGCCGCCAGGGGGAGGTAGAGACCGAAGATCCGCCTGACTATCCGGAAGCGTTTCCGCGACATGGAGGACCCCTACTCCCGGCGCAGGTACCGCAGCAAGAGGATGATGACCACCAGCAGGGCCGGGAACAGAAACAGGGAAATCGCCGATCCTTCGCCGATCCGCCCGGCCACCAGGGCCACGTCGTAGGCCATGGTGGCGAAGATCTGGGTGGCGTTGATGGGTCCGCCGTGGGTCAGGATGTACACGATCTGGAAATCGGCGAACGTCCAGATGGTGGAGAAGAGCACGACCACGGCGATGACCGGCTGCAAGAGGGGGAGGGTGATGTGCCAGAACTGGCGCGGAGCCCGCGCCCCGTCGGTCTCGGCCGCCTCATACAGTTCGCGGGGAATCGTCATCAAGCCGGCCAGGAAGGAGACAGCGAAGAAGGGCAAGCCGCGCCAGGTGTTCACGATGACCACGGAGACCATCGCCCAGAAGGGATCGCCCAACCAGGGGATCTTCTTGGAGATGAGTCCCAGGCCCAGCAGGATGTAATTCACGACGCTGAATAGCGAGTCGAACATCCAGAGCCAGGTGAGGACGCTGAGCGACGTCGGGACGATCCAGGGGAGCAGGAGTGCCCCGCGCACCAGATTGCGGTACGGCATCTCCTGGTTGAGCAAGAGGGCCAGGACGATCCCGAGGACCATCTTCAGGAACACCGTGGAGAGGGTATAGACGAAGGAGTTCCAGACCGTCTGGCGGAACAGCGAGTCCTGGAGGAGCTTGAGGAAGTTCTCGAGCCAGACGAACTTCCCCGGCTCCCCCAGGACCCGGTCGGTGAGACTGATGGACACGGCCAGGACGAAGGGATAGGCCAGCAGCACCAGCATGAGGAATACGGCCGGCGAGATCAGGCCGTAGCCGGTGAGCGCCTCGGGCTTCACAAACCGGGCCGCCCACGGCCTGGCCGGCAATCGCTCCGCCCGCGCGATGGACACGATCCCTCTCCTGGCCCCCGGTCCGCTAGGCCTTCCCGTAGATCTCCTTCAGCTCCTGCTCGGCGACCTTGATGGTCTCGGCCGTGGCCATCCCCTTGGCCGCCCGGGCAAACATGTTCACGATGACGAACTTGATCATCGCCTCCGCCGCCGGTCGGGACGGCGGCGCGGGATACCCCGGCATCCGGACGTACTTCGGGATCTGCCGGATGACCTCCAGCTTGGGGTCCTTCTTCCAGACCGGGTCATCCTCGTAGAAGTTCAGCAGCCCGGCCATCATGCCCTCACCGATCCCCATCCAGGCGGAGTACTGCTTCGGCTCCAGCAGCCACTTGATGAACGCCTTGGCCTCTTTCTGGGCCTTGGAGAACTTGAAGATCCCCAGGCTGATGGCGGTGGAGTAGCCGAAGCGGCCCGCGGGCCCCTTCGGGAAGAAGGAATGGTTGGTCACTTCCCGGAGGGGCGGGGCATCCTTCTTGGCCGCCCAGTAGATGCTGGCGGCATTCACCGTGACGGAGACGGCACCGGCCAGGAAGGCGCGGTTGTTGGCGGCATCGTCCCAGGCGAAGACATCCTCGGTCTCCCCGGCCTGGTAGAGCTTCCGGCGATAGTCCACGGCCTTGGCAGTCTCGGGGGAGTTGATGGCGACCGTCTTGCCGTCCTTCTTCGCCTCGGCGCCGCCGAAGGCCCAGAGGAGCGGATAGTGGAACTGGTTGCCGTCTCCGATGGCGCGGCCGAGAGAGAATCCCACCGGGTGCCCCTTGTCCTTGAGCTTCTTGGAGGCCGCCAGCAGCTCGTCCCAGGTGTCGGGGAACGTGGAATACCCCACCTCCTTGAGCCAGTCCTCACGATAGGTGAGGGCGATGGGGATGATCCCCCACGGAACGGCCTTCCAGTTCTTGCCCACGATGGCGATGTCCTTGCCGATGTTGGTCCACCCCTTCAGCTCCTTCCCCAGGGATGCGGTCACATCGTTCACATCTACCAGGGCCTTGGCGTGCAGGTGCGGCCCGTCACTCCACAGGGTGATGATGTCGGGGCCCGCGCCGCTCTCCACGGCCGCCGCGGTCTTGGTCGGGAGGTCGGTCTGATTGATGAACTCGAAGCTGACCTCGACGCCCTTTTCCTTGGTGTACTGCTTGGCCTGCTCTCGCAAGACGTCATCCATGACGCGCAGGGTGTTCGACCAGGTGAGCACGTTCACCTTGGCGGCGCCCAGCCCGCTGCGGATGAAGGTCCCGAAGGAGAGGGCGGCGGTCGCCCCGGCCGTCACGCCGAGAAACGCCCGTCGGCTGATCGTCCGGTCCCCTCCGGTGTGCACCGATCCTTGTTTCTTTTTCCGCATGGCTGCCTCCTCTTCCCCGTGAAGGGGTTCCATCGGACCGAGGT
>METI01000185.1 GCA_001771285.1 candidate division NC10 bacterium RIFCSPLOWO2_12_FULL_66_18 | reverse complement strand
CCCGTGGCGCCCGATTCGCCAGATCTCCGCGACCACCGCGACCACATCCTCCAGATGCTCGATCACGTGATGCAGGTGGGTGTCGTCGAAGCTGTCCGCCCGGAACGGATACGGAACACGGTTCAGGTCGCACAGGAGGTCCGCTTGGCTCGCCGGATCCCGGTCCACACCAATCGCCCCCGGCTGCTTGTTGCGCCCGTAGCCCAGGTCCAGGACGCGCCGGCGGGCCGGCGCCCTTGCCGCGTCGACCGGGGCCGCCAGGGTCTGCTCGCCGGCCATGGCTACCGATTCCCCGAATCGCCGGGGGAGATCGCGCGCCGGCCGGTCGCCACGGCGCGATAGAGCTGCTCCATGCGCTCCCCCATGCGTTCCAGGGAAAAGTCCGCCTCGACCATCTGGCGTCCCCGCTCCCCCATGCGCCGGGCCCGGGCCTGGTCCGCCAGGGCCTCCAGCATCGCGCCTGCCAGCGCCCCCGGATCGCCGGTCGGGACCAGCCAGCCCGTCTCCCCGGGCCGGATGACCTCGGGGACGCCGCCGACGTCGCTGGCCACCACGGGGCGGCACATGGCCAGGGCCTGGAGGAGCACTTGCGGGATTCCCTCTGCCGCCGTGGAGGCGGAGACGACCACGTTCAGCCCGCCCAGAATCTCCGGCACGTCCTCGCGGTGTCCCAGCAACCGGACCTGGCCATCCAGGCCGTGAGCCCGGATGGCGTCCTGGATGACGGTCCGAAACGGCCCCTCGCCCGCCAGGACCGCCCGCACGTCCGGGCGGATCTCTCGCACCTGGCGGAGCGCCTGGAGGAACACCAGGTGGCCCTTCCAGCTTCGGAGGACCGCAACCATCCCCACCAGGGGTGTCTCCGGATCCACGCCGAGGTCCTTCCGGAGGCGCACGGGCGCGCCCCGGGACGGATGAAACGCTTCCAGGTCCACGCCAGTCGGGATGGAGACCGCCTTGGTCGGGGGAATCCGCAGGCGGTCAACCAGGAGGGTGCGGATCGCCTCCCCCGTGGTCACGATGCGATCGCATAGCGCCGTGTAGACCACGCGGGAGACGGGATTCGTCCGGACCCGCACCGACAGGTGCCGCATCCGGACAACCGGCACCCCGACGAGCCGGGCGGCCAGGCCCGCCGTCCAGGCGTCCACGGAGCTGTGGGTGACCAGGACCTGGGCCCGCTCCCGTCGCAGGCGTCCGGCGATCCGTGCGACGGCGAGCGGGTCGAGGGCGTGCGGCATGGCGATCCAGGCCACCGGGACGGCCGCCTTTTCGGCTCGCTCCCCCAAAAGACTTCCCGGCGGAACCGCCAGGCTGGCCGCGTGACCGTGCCGCCGCAGCCAGCGGACCTCGGAGAAGACCCGGATCTCCTGCCCGCCCCAGCCCATGGACGATTCGCTGTGGAGGATCGTCAGCGGCTCACCCATCGCGCCCTGTCCGCTCCATCTCCCAGAGCTTGGCGTACTTGCTGAAGGCGTAGCTTGCGTACAGGCCGGAGAGCACCAGCCCCCGCCACCCCTCGCGCCAGCCCCCCTGCAGCACGAGCATCCGGAAGAAGGTCCAGGCCGGACGCGCCAGCAGATCCGCCAGATGGGCGGATCGGCCGGCCCGGTGCAGTTCCGCTGCGGCCAGCGTCGAGTACCGGTCCATGCGCTGGAGGAAGGCGCTGATGGAATCGTAGGTGAAGTGGTCGAGGGGGGACGACAGGCGCCCCAGCGATCCGTCCACCACCACCGCTTCGTGGACGACGCGCAGGGCGAAGCGGCCGCGGCCGCGCCGGAACAGGCGAACCGTCTCGTCGGGGTACCACCCGCACCCCCGGATCCACTGTCCCAGGAAATAACTCCGCCGGGGCACCCGATAGCCGTCCCGCGCCGCCGGATCGGCGAGGACTCCCTCGATCTCCTGCCGGAGGGCGGGCGTCACCCGTTCATCGGCATCCAGGACGAGGACCCACGGATGGCTGCAGCGCTCCACGGCCAGGTTCTTGTGGCCCGCGAAGCCGCGCCAGGCGTCCCGGAACGTCCGCGCGCCGTGCTCGTCCGCGATGGCCAGCGTTCGGTCGCTGCTGCCGGAATCGCAGACCACGATCTCCTCCGCCCACTTCACGCTCTCCAGGCAGGCGCGGATGTTCCGCTCCTCGTTCAGCGTGATGATAGCCACGGAGATCGGGGATCGCATCTGCTCTCTCACCCCCCTCACCTACCCTCTCCCCACCGGGGGAATTAGCGCCAACTTGTCTTTTCCTGCTGAAATCCCCCCTCCCCCCCTTTTTCAAAGGGGGGCTGAAGTTAGGGCGCATGCCCCACCGGGGGGAGAGGTGAAACCTTAGATCCCCTCTCCCCTGGCGGGTGAGGAGGAAAAGGCGCACCGAGGACTCGACTCAGGACAGGCTCCACCGCGCGCATCACCGCCTGGGCGGAGATGGCTTCCAGGCAGTCGCTCCGCTTGCTGCCGAGGCAGCCGTCCTGCCCGCAGGGCCGGCAGAGGTAGGGGCTCGTCACCACCATGTGTCCTTCTCCCCACGGGCCCCAGCTGACCTCCCCCGACGGGCCGAAGAGGGCCACCACCGGGACCCCCAGGGCCGCGGCCATGTGCATGGGGGCCGAGTCCACGCCGAGGAAGAGCGCTGCTCTCTCAAGGACAGCGGCCAGCTCTCCCAGCGTTGTCTGGCCGATGAGATTGATGATCGGCGTCCCGGCCCTGGCCAAGATCCGATTGGCCGCCTCCACCTCCGCGGCCCCGGGCCCGCTGGTGAGGGCGACGGCGACCCCCGTGTCCCGGATCAACCGGCCGATCACCTCGGCACATCCCGCTTCCGGCCAGGCCTTGAACAGCCAGCGGGAGACGGGATGGACGACCACCATCGGTCTGCCTGGCATCAGTCCGGCGGCTGCCAGGCGCGCCGCCATGCGCGAACGGGCTTCGGGCCGGACGACAAGCACGGGACGACTCGCCTGGGCCGGGATTCCCAACGCCCGGACGAGATCCAGGTTTGTCTCCACGATATGCTGTTGCCCGTTCCAGGGCACCGCCTGCCTGAGCAGGACTCTCCGCCAGCCGCCGGAACGGCCGGGCGCATAGCCCACCCGATGGCGCGCGCCCGAAAGCCTGCCGAGGACCGCCTCCCGGTCCCCCTGCCCCATCTCCAGGACCAGATCCGGCCTGAACCGATGCAGGGCGCGGATCACCTGCCAGCTCCCCGTGCCCCGGTCGAAGACCAGGACCGCGTTCAGGTCCGGGTTGCCCTCCAGGATGTCCTCGGTCCCGCGCGGCACCAGCGCCGCGATGGCGCTCTCGGGCCAGGCCCGGCGCAGGGCACGAATAGCCGGCGTCATCAGGAGCACGTCCCCAATGTGTTTGAGCTTGATGCAGAGGATCCGCTGCGGCGGAAGCGCAGGGGCCATGCCCTCACGCCTCCTGGGGCTGGTTCTGGTAGAGGCGGAAGTAGGTGCCCCGGGCGGCCATCAGTTCGGGATGGGTTCCCATCTCCACCAGGCGCCCGTCCTCCAGGACCACGATCCGGTCCGCCTGGATCACCGTGGAGAGGCGATGGGCGATGACGAAGGTCGTCCGGTTCCGCATCAGGCGCTCCAGTGCCTCCTGCACCAGGCGCTCCGCCTCCGCGTCCAGCGCCGAGGTGGCCTCGTCCAGGATCAGGATGGGCGGGTCCTTGAGGACGGCCCGGGCGATGGCGATGCGCTGCTTCTGGCCGCCCGAGAGCCGCACCCCCTTCTCGCCGATGCGGGTCGCGTAGCCCTCGGGGAGTTGCAGGATGAACTCCTCGGCGTTGGCCAGCCGTGCCGCCTCGCGGATCCTGGCCAGGTCGCAGTCCGCCGGCGGCCCGGAGGCCCTGGCTGCTCCGCCTGTGGCGAACAGCCCGTACGCAATGTTGTTGGCGACCGTGTCGTCGAAGAGGATGGTGTCCTGCGTCACCATGCCGATCTGCGCCCGCAGAGACGCCAGCCTGACGTCGCGGAGGTCCACGCCATCCAAGAGGATCCGGCCTTCCGTGGGGTCGAAGAACCGCGGCAGGAGGTTCACCAGCGTGCTCTTGCCCGCGCCGCTGGGGCCCACGATGGCCACGATCTCTCCCATCTTCCCCCGGAAGTGGACATCCCGCAAGATGAAGCGCCCCGGCTCGTAGGCAAAGCTGACGTGCTCGAATGTGACCGTCTCTTTCACCGGCGGCAGCACGCGGGCCCCGGACCGGTCCGTGACCTCGGGCTGCTGGTCCATCACCTCGAACACGCGGTGGACCCCGGCCATCCCGCGCTGGATGTTGTTGTTCACGGCGCTCAGGCGCTTGATGGGGACGTACAGCGAGGCCAGCGCGCCCAGGAATCCCATGAAGGCGCCGGGAGTCAGCTCGCCCCGAAATACCAGGTAGCCGCCCAGCCAGACGGCGACCACGATCCCGACCGCCTCCAGAATCTCCATCACCGGCACGGAGAGCGCATCCACGCGTACGATGCGCATGATCGCCTGGAAGAGCTCGCGGTTCTTGGCACAGAACCGCTGGCGCTCGTACGCCTCCATCCCGAACGCCTGGACGATCCGGATGCCGGTGATGCCCTCCTGGATCACGGTGGACAGCTCAGCTCGCCGTTCCAGCACCCGGGTTCCCCGCCGCCGAATCTTCTGCCCGAACTTGACGATGGGGATCACCGTCATGGGAAAGATGAGCAGAGAGGCCAGGGCCAACTGCCAGTGGATCACGAACAGGAGCGCCACCAGACCCACGATGGTGAACGGTTCTCGCAGCGCATTCCGGAAGAGGTCGGTCGCCGCGGCGCCCAGGGCGTCCACATCGGCCGTCACCCGCGACACGATCTCGCCGGTGTTCTTGCGCAGGAAGAAGCCCAGGGACAGCGAGTGGAGGTGGGCGTACAGCGCGTCCCGGACGTCCGCCATCACCCGCTCGGACACGTATTTCATCAGGTAGACGCTGACGTAGCTCACCATGGCCTTGGCCAGCAGCACCGCGAGGAGAAACCACGCCAGGAAGGTCAGGACGCTCATCTGGTGGGCCTGCAGGAAGCCCTGGACCCGGGCCACCCAGCCCTCCAGGAGCGGCTGAAGCGCCCGCGGCAGGCTCAAGAGCTGCCGGCTCCCCTCGCCCCCGAAGAGCCCGTCAAACACCGGCTGGAGGGAGGCCACCGAGACCGCGTTGAGGAGAGAGGCGATCAAGAGGCAAACGATCGAAATTGCGATTCGGCCCCGATAGGGCAGGGCGTACTTCAGGAGGCGGAGATACTGGGCCATGTGAGTCCCACGTCACCGAGTGGGTTGCTCTCCCCACGGGGAAGGTGCCATGGCTGTGCGTGCCGACTCAGCGCACCTGGCACTCCCGGGAGAAGGTCTTGAGCTCGCGCCAAACGATCTCTGGCAAAATTCCGCGAAGACATAGCAGCTGGGTCGCCTGCGGCTGTGAACAGGTGTTCCGCTCGCATGGCCAGCAGGGCACCGGGTTGAATGCGATGCGGACCGTGCCGGGGCCCAGTGGCTTCGTGTGCCGGGGATCCGCCGCCCCCCACACGATCTGCACGGGGGAGCCGCACAGGGACGCCACATGGGCCAACCCGGAATCGTTACTGACCGTGAACCTGGCGCCAGCGAAGAGTCTCCAATACGAGGCAACCGTTCCCCGCCCGGTCCAATCCAGAAGCTTCAATCCGGGATCCTGGCTCAGCCGAAGCGCCACCGCTCCCTCCCCTGGCCCGCCCACGATGATCCCGGTCCATCCGGTCTCCTCGGCGATCAGGCGGGCCAGGGCGGCAAAATACTCCTCGGGCCAGCGGCGAGATTCCGCCCTGGACCCAGGCGCCAGAACCCAGTACGGACCCTGGGGCGGGTCAATTGGCTCAGCCTCGGGCCAGTGCCGTGATGGGTCGAACCGCGCAGCCACGCCGGGCAACCCAGGGCCCAGATCATTCCCGGGAGGAGTTCCCCAGAACTCCTCAATGGGGCGGTCCGGCCGGGCTTCCGGAGGGAGGAGGAGGACATAGGCTTCTGCGCGGTGCGTGGACGCGGCTGCGTCCCACGGGAGCCCCTCATCGAGCAGCATCCCGCGCCCATCCCGCTTGTACCCTCGGCGCACCCGAACGCCCGCCCGGAACATTATCCATGCCGAGGAGAGCGAGTTGGGAAGGCAGACTCCCAGATCCCAGGGCCCTGCCTTCCGGAGCATCCTGGCGGCTCCCTCGATCGCCCTCAGCCTGGCGAGAGGGGAATGGGCTTCCCGTTTCGGCAGCACGACAACCTCGTCGAGAAGGACGCGGAACTGGACCGACTCCACCCACGGAACGCAGGCGGCGGTAATGTGGGCCCGCGGAAAAGCATGGCGCAGGTAGTGGAAGAACGGATAGGCCAGGACCTGCTCTCCGATCCAGTTCGGAGACCGGACGAGGATCCTTCCCGGAGCGCCAGCGCGGCCCACGACAGATGTGCTCACGGGGCCGCCAGGATGCCTCTGGCGGACAGAAGACACGGGCGACGGCCAGCGAATTTCTGACGCATGATGCTAGACCGGACGGGCCAGCGCGCGGGCGATGGCGGTCACCTCGGCCAGCAGCGAGGGGAGAGCATCCAGGGGGAGCATGGTCGAGCCATCCGACGGGGCGCGATCCGGATCGGGATGGACCTCCAGGAACAGGCCGTCGCACCCGGCCGCCACCGCGGCGCGGACGAGGGGCGCCACGAACTCGCGCTGGCCCGACGAGGCGGTCCCCGCCCCACCGGGCAACTGGACGCTGTGCGTCCCGTCGAAGATCACCGGCACGCCCAGCCCGCGCATGATCGGCAGCCCCCGCATGTCCACCACCAGGTTGTTGTAGCCGAAGCTCGACCCCCGCTCCGTCAGGAGGATCTGCGTGTTCCCCGTGGATCGGATCTTCTCCACCACGTTCCGCATGTCTCCCGGTGCCAGAAACTGTCCCTTCTTCACGTTCACCGGCTTCCCCGTCCGTCCCGCCGCCAGCAGGAGGTCCGTCTGGCGGCACAGGAACGCCGGGATCTGCAGGATGTCCAGCACCTCGGCCGCCGCAGGGACCTGGCCGCTCTCGTGCACGTCCGAGAGGATCGGGATCCCCAGCTTCGCCCTGACCCGGGCCAGGACCCGGAGTCCGTCCGCCAGGCCCGGGCCGCGGTAGGAGCGATGCGAGCTGCGGTTCGCCTTGTCGAAGGAGGCCTTCAGGATCAACGGGACGCCGGCCGCCCCGCAGATGTCCAGCAGCCGCTCGCCCACATGCAGGAGGTGAGATTCATCCTCGATGACGCAGGGCCCCGCGATGAGGGCCAGGGGATTCCCGGCCCCCACGCGCACCGAACCAACCCGCACTTCACTGGTCAGGGGAATCTCCGGAGATTTCGAATGTCGGATTTCGAATGGCGAATGTTCCGACCCCCCAATCCGACATCCGACATTCGGGTACCCTTTGGGTGTCCGAAATCGATTCAGGCCGACGCCCGCCGCTCGCGCCCGGCCGTCTCCTGGTAGGCCAGCGCCGCCCGGATGAACTCCCGGAACAGCGGGTGGGAACGCCTCGGCCGCGACTTGAACTCGGGGTGGAACTGGCCTCCCACGAACCACGGATGGTACGGCAGCTCGACCATCTCCACCAGGTTCCCGTCTGGCGAGAACCCGCTGAGCAGCAGGCCGTGGCGTTCCAAGACCTCACGATACTCGTTGTTCACCTCGTAGCGGTGCCGGTGCCGCTCCGAGATCTCCTGGGCGTCGTAGGCCTCGTTGGCCTTGGAGGGCTTCACCAGGCGGCAGGGATAGGCCCCCAGGCGCATGGTCCCGCCCAGGTTGGTGATCCCGCGCTGATCCGGCAGCAGGTCGATCACCGGGTGGGGCGTGTGGGGATCGAACTCCCGGCTGTTGGCCCCGGTGAGGCCGCAGACGTGTCGCGCGAACTCGATCACCGCGCACTGCATCCCCAGGCAGATCCCGAAGAACGGGACCAGCTCTTCCCGGGCGTAGTTGATGGCCGCGATCTTCCCCTCGATGCCCCGGGTGCCGAAGCCGCCGGGCACCAGGACGCCCGCCACGTCGTGCAGGTGGTCCTTGGGTCCGTCCCGCTCGATCTTCTCCGCGTCCACCGGCCTGATGGTGACCTGGCAGTCGTTGGCGATCCCCCCGTGCGTGATGGCCTCGTTCAGGCTCTTGTAGGCGTCGCGCAGCTCCAGGTACTTGCCCACCACCGCGATGGTGACCTGGCGGGTCGGGTGGGTGAGGGTGTGGACCACCCGCTCCCAGGCCGAGAGGTCCTGGGGCCCTTCCGGCAGGCCCAGCATCCGGACCACGATCTCGTCCAGCCCCTCGCGATGGAGCACCAGGGGCACCTCGTAGATCGTGCTCACATCCTTGGCGGTGATGACGGCTTTCTCCGAGACGTTGCAGAAGAGGGCGATCTTCTTCTTCAGGTCCTTGGGCAGGTCGCGGTCCGCCCGGCAGAGGAGGACGTCGGGCTGGATCCCGATCTCCAGGAGCTCCTTGACCGAGTGCTGCGTCGGCTTGGATTTCAACTCCCCCGCGGCCGTGATGAAGGGCACCAGGCTCAGATGCACGTAGAGCGTGTTCTCGCGTCCCACGTCCGCCTTGAGCTGACGGATGGCCTCCAGGAACGGCAGACCCTCGATGTCCCCCACGGTGCCGCCCACCTCCACGATGACCGCGTCCACATCCTTGGTGATCCGCAGGATGCCGCGCTTGATCTCGTCGGTGATGTGGGGGATGACCTGGACGGTCCCGCCCAGGTAGTCGCCACGCCGCTCCTTGGTGATGACCGAGAAGTAGATCTGCCCCGTGGTGATGTTGTTGTCCCTGGTCAGCCGGGCCTCCGTGAACCGCTCGTAGTGGCCCAAGTCCAGGTCCGTCTCCGCCCCGTCGTCGGTCACGAAGACCTCTCCGTGCTGGAACGGGCTCATGGTCCCGGGATCCACGTTGACGTACGGGTCGCACTTGAGCAGCGTGACCCGGAAGCCGCGGCTCTCCAGCAGGCAACCGATGGAGGCAGAGGCCAAGCCTTTCCCCAGGGACGAGAGCACCCCTCCTGTCACGAAGATGAACTTGGTCTCCATGCAGCCTCCGCGGGATTGAGGATTTTTGATTGCCGATTTTCGATTGCGACCTGCGGAGCATCGGTCCGCAGATTCTTGTTTCCAAATCGGCAATCGAAAATCCTAAATCGAAAATGGATCATCCGGCCAGCATCCGCCGGACCCGGTCCAGGTCCTCGGGCGTGTCCACGCCGAGGCTGGCGTGGTCCGTCACCACCACCCGGATCCGGATCCCGTGCTCCAGCGCCCGGAGCTGCTCCAGCCGCTCCCGTTCTTCCAGGGGGGTCGGCGGCAAACTCGCCAGGCGCAGCAGGACCTCCCGCCGGTACACGTACAGGCCGACGTGCAGGAGGTACGGGCTCGCCCCGCCGCCGTGCCCGTCCCGCAGGTACGGGATCGGCGCCCGGGAGAAGTAGAGCGCGAACCCGTTGGTCCCGACGACCACCTTGACCGCGTTGGGATCCGCCGCCTGCGCTACGGGCAGTGGGCAGGCCAGGGTCCCCATCGGGATCGCCGGTTCGTGGAGGAGCGGCGCCACGGCGGCGTCAATCTCGGCCGGGGTGATCAGCGGCTCGTCCCCCTGAATGTTCACCACCAGGTCGCACGCCAGCTCCCGGGCGACCTCGGCGATGCGATCCGTCCCCGACCGGTGGGTCGGGGCCGTCATCTGAACTTTTCCCCCGAAGCGCCGCACCGCGTCGGCGATCCGCGTATCGTCGGTGGCGACCACGACTTCGGACAGGCTCTGGGCCTGGCTCGCCCGCTCCACCACGTGCTGGAGGAGCGGCTTGCCGCACAGGTCCGCCAGGGCCTTGCCCGGAAAGCGCTTGGACGCATAGCGGGCCGGGATCAGGCCGACGACGCGCATCACCCGTGCTCCCACACAGGACAAAACGTTCGGGTGTTCGGGGCACCCACGCCACGGCGGTGCCTCCGCACCGCGGTGCCGTGGGTCCCGGGCGTTCGGGCGTTCTCGAACAGTCGAACCATCGAACCACCGAACGCTCGAACGTTTTTCATCAGAGTTTCCCGTCCCGGAGAGCCCGCGCCAGCTCCGCGCGGGTCACGGTGGCGGTGCCCCGCTTCCCCACGACCACGCCGGCGGCGTAATTGGCGATCACGGCCGCGCCGTGCATGTCCGCCCCGGCCGCCAGGGCCAGGCTGAGGGCTCCCATCACGGTGTCCCCCGCGCCGGTCACGTCGTACACCTCCCGGGCCACCGTGGGGATGTGCACCACCGCCTTCCCCGCCTCGAACAGCGACATCCCCTGCTCCCCGCGGGTGATGAGCACGGCCCGCGTCTTCAATCGCCGCAGGAGCACCCGGCCCACCCGGATGAGATCCGCCTCGCTCCGCACCGGGAGGCGCGCGGCCGCGGCCGCCTCGTGATGGTTCGGCGCCACGACCGTGACCCCCTTGAACAATGACAGGTGCTGCACCTTGGGATCCACCGCCACCAGCCGCCGCTGCCGGGCGGCCAGCGCCAGGACCTCGCGCACCAGCCCGGGACCCACCAGGCCCTTCGCGTAGTCCGAGATCAGCAGCACATCCGCCGCCGGCAACCGCTCCCGCACCGCTGCCAGGACGCGCGCCCGCATCGCCCGCGATGCGGGCACATCACTCTCCCGATCGAAGCGGACCACGTGCTGGCTGCCAGCCACGACCCGGCTCTTGATGGTGGTGGGCCGGGACCCATCCACGATCAGCCCGTCGCTCTTGACCCCGGCCAGCTCCAGCTCGTGGCAGAGCCGTTCCGCCGCCGTGTCGTTTCCCATCAACCCGACCAGGCTGGCCCGCCCCCCCAGGGCGGCCACGTTGGCGGCCACGTTCCCTGCTCCGCCAACCTTCACGCTCTCGGAGCGCACCGCCACCACGGGCACGGGGGCCTCGGGAGAGATGCGGGACACGGTCCCCCACATGTACTCGTCCAGCATCACGTCACCCAAAATCAGGACGCGACACCGGGGGAACCGGGCAATATGACGGACAAGCGAGGTCTGTGCCACGTTCAACCGCGGAGGAATCGAGGATCGGGGGACACTGCACGCCAGATTGCCGCCTACGCTACCCGATTTCCGCTGCGAATTCAACCCGGTTCTCCCGGACCGCTTCCTGCGGGCTACCCCGCCGGGAAAAGACACAGCGCCGGGGGCTCGGGTGAGCCCACCGGCGCTGGCGGGATCGGCCGGGGATGCGTCTCGACCACGGGGTCGTGCCTCCTGTCGCGTGTTCGTCGCTCCTGGACTCCCCTCAACCGGGCATCAGGCGCACACCGCGCGCACGGGGGATCAGGCCCCCACCCCTTTCTCCTGGAAGTAGGGGATCGTCTCACGGAGGCCGGCCTCCAAGTCCACCTTGGCTTCCCACCCGAGGCGTTCCCGGGCGCGGGTGATATCCGGTTGCCTTACACGGGGGTCGTCCTGAGGCAGCGGGTTGTAGGTCACGTCCAAGCGTCGGCCCAGGATGGCCTCGACGGCAGCCACGAGGTCACGGATGCTGCGTTCCACCGGATTTCCCAGGTTGACCGGTTCCACCTCCGAGGACATGAGGAGGCGAAACAGGCCCTCCACCATGTCCGAGACGAAGCAGAAGCTCCGGGTCTGCCTCCCGTCGCCGTACACCGTGAGCGGACGACCGGCCAGGGCCTGCATCAGGAAGTTGGAGACAACCCGGCCGTCGTGCGGCCGCATGCGGGGACCGAAGGTGTTGAAGATCCGGGCGATTCGGGTGTCCACGCCGTGGTATCGGTGATAGGCCATGGTCATGGCCTCGGCGAAGCGCTTTGCCTCGTCGTACACCCCGCGCGGGCCCACCGGATTCACGTGGCCCCAGTAGCTCTCCGGCTGGGGATGGACCTGGGGGTCGCCGTAGACCTCGGACGTCGAGGCCAGCAGGAGCCGCGCCCCCTTGGCCTTGGCCAGGCCCAGCGCCTTGTGGGTGCCCAGCGATCCCACCTTCAGCGTCTGGATGGGCAGGCGCTGATAATCCACGGGGCTGGCGGGCGAGGCGAAATGGAGGATATAATTCAGCGGGCCCTCGACGTACAGGTACTCGGTCACGTCGTACTTGATGAACCGGAAGCCCTCATGCCCCAGGAGGTGGGCCACGTGGTCCATGTCGCCGGTGATCAGGTTGTCAATACAGATCACCTCGTGGCCTTCCTGGATCAGTCGGTCGCACAGGTGTGATCCCAGGAATCCGGCCCCGCCCGTGACGAGCGATCGCGGCCCCCGATTCATGCGAGGCTCCCCGACTCTCGGCTCTCGGCTCACCAAGGATCTACCTCCCGATTCCAATGTACTCGAAGCCGAAGGAGATGAGCTTCTCGCGGTCCAGGGCGTTCCGCCCGTCCAGGATCAGGGGCCGCACCATCTGGCCCTTCATCCGCGGCCAGTCCAGCCCCGGGAACTCGGCCCACTCGGTGCAGAGGATCAGGGCCTCGGCCTGGGCGCCCACTTCATATGGGTCTCCACAGATCGTGAGCTCGGGGATCGCCTGCTGCGCCTTGGCGGCCGCCTGGGGATCGTACCCGCGCACCTCCGCCCCCTCCTCCAGCAACCGCCGGGCGATGGCCAGCGCCGGGGCTTGGCGGACATCGTCGGTGTCCGGCTTGAACGCCAGCCCCAGCAATCCGATGCGTTTGCCCCGGAGGATCCAAAGCGCTCGCTTGAGCTTCTCCAGAACCATCTCGCGCCGCCGCTCGTTGATCCGGTCGACCTCTTTGAGCAGCGCAAAATCATAGCCGCCCTTCTCCGCGATCTTGACGAACGCCTTCACGTCCTTGGGGAAGCAGGATCCCCCGAACCCAATCCCCGCGTTCAGGAAGGCCCGGCCGATACGCTTGTCCAGCCCCACCCCCTTGACCACCTGCAGGACGTCCCCGCCCGCCAGCTCGCACACATCCGCCAAGGCGTTGGCGAAGGAGATCTTCATGGCCAGGAAGGAGTTGGAGGCATGCTTGATCAGCTCCGCGCTGCGGAGGTCCGTGACCAGGAAGGGCACGGCCCGATCTTGCCGGCAATCGGCGTGGATGGGGCATCGGAACCGCCCCTCCACGATGGGCGCGTATAGCTCTCGCAGGGTCTGCTCGGCCCGGGCGCTGGAGACCCCGACGACGATCCGGTCGGGATGCAAGAAGTCCTCCACCGCCATTCCCTCGCGGGTGAATTCGGGGTTGCTGGCGACGTCGAACTCCACGCCGGGCCGCTTGCTGTAGATGGCCAGGGTCTTCTCGATCCAGGCGCCGGTCTGGACCGGGACCGTGGACTTCTCGGTGATGAGGGTGCTGCGGCTGGCGTGCTCCGCGATCCGTCGCGTCGCCAGCTCCACGTAGGACAGGTCCGCCTCCCCGTCAGGGAGCGGCGGCGTGTTCACGCAGATGAAGATCAGCGCCGCCTCCCGGACCGCCTCCGTCACATCGGTCGTGAACTGGAGGTGGCCGGCGGCGCGGCCCCGCTTCACCATGCCCTCCAGGTACGGCTCGTAGATCGGCATGCCGCCGGCCAGCAGGATCTCGATCTTGCGCGCATCGTCGTCCATGCAGACGACCTGGTGCCCGATCTCCGCCAGGCAGGCGCCCGTGACCAGCCCTACGTAGCCCGTCCCCATCACACAGACATGCATGCTCATCTCCACTCCACGGGATTTATGATTTGTGATTGCCGATTTTCGATTGAAACCCAATCGCAAATCCGCAATCCTCAATCACCAATGTCATTGGCGCGTCTGCCGCGCCGTGTCCGCGTCCACCATGATCTCGACGAGCTGTCGGAAGGAGACCCGGGGCTGCCACCCCAGGACCCGTTTGGCCTTGGAGGCGTCTCCCTGCAGCAAGTCCACCTCCGCCGGGCGCACGAATTTCGGATCCACGACCACGTGCTCTTGCCAGCGCAGGCCGACTCGGGCAAAGGCAATCTCGCACAGCTCCCGAACCGTGTGGGTCTCCCCCGTGGCGATGACGTAATCGTCGGGCCGAGACTGCTGGAGCATCAACCACATGGCCTCAACGTAATCGCCGGCATAGCCCCAGTCGCGCCGGGCTTCCAGGTTCCCCAGGGAAAGCTTCTGATCCAGCCCGTTCTTGATCCGCACCGCGCCGTCGGTGACCTTGCGGGTCACGAACTCCTTGCCCCGCCGCGGGGACTCGTGATTGAACAGGATGCCCGAGGAGGCGAAGATCCCGTAGCTCTCCCGGTAGTTCACGGTGATCCAATGACCGTAGATCTTGGCCACTCCGTACGGGCTGCGTGGATAAAAAGGCGTCCGCTCCGTCTGAGGCACCTCCTGAACCTTGCCGAACATCTCGCTGCTGGACGCCTGGTAGAAGCGGATGTCCCGGTCCACCAGCCGCACCGCCTCCAGCACCCGGGTGACCCCCAGGGCCGTGAACTCCCCGGTGAGCACCGGCTGCTCCCACGACGTGGGAACGAAGGACTGGGATGCCAGGTTGTACACCTCCCGCGGTCGCACCTGGCGCAGCAGGTTGATCAGGGAGAGTTGGTCCAGGAGGTCTGCCTGGCAGATCTCCACCTTCCCCCGGAGGTGCTCGATGCGCTCGAAGTTCTCGGTGCTGGAACGGCGGACCATCCCCACCACCCGATACCCCTTGTCCAGCAAAAAGTCGGCCAGGTAGGATCCGTCCTGCCCCGTGATCCCGGTGATCAACGCCGTCGGAGTGCTCACGTTCCTGCCTCCCGCAGCCATCGCGCCAGTTCTTTCACTTCTTGGGCCCGTTCCTTGGGGCACACCAGGATCCCCTCGGGGGTCTCCACCACCACCAGGTCCCGCAGGCCGATCGTCCCGATGGGCCGGGTCGTTCCGTAGACCACGCATCCATGGCTGTCGCGACCGACGTGGCGCCCCACCACCGCGTTGCCATGCTCGTCCGGGGTGAGGATGCGGCCCAGGGCGTTCCAGGCGCCCACGTCGTCCCACGTGAAGGTCGCGGGGACCATGTACACGTTTTCCGCCCGCTCCAGGATCCCCACGTCCACGGAGATCCGGGGCATGCGGGGGAAGGTGGCGTCCAGGACCCGGCTCTCCTCCGGCGTTCCCAGGGCGGCCCGGATCGTCTCCAGACCGCTCCAGTGATCCGGGAGATGCCGGGCCATCGCCTTGAGGATGGTTGCGGCGCTCCACAGGAAAATCCCGCTGTTCCAGTAGTACCGGCCGTCCGCCACGAAACGCTCGGCCGTCTTCCGGTCCGGTTTCTCGGTGAAGCGCTCGCACCGCCGGGCCGCCGGATGTTCCGGCACGGTGTCGCCGGCCAGGATATAGCCGTACCCCGTCTCGGGCCGCGTCGGGGCAATCCCCAGGGTCACCAGGCCGTCCACCCGCTCCAGGAGCGCCAGGCCCTGCCGGATCGTCTCCTCAAAGGCGTGGAAGGGCCGGATGTAGTGATCCGAGGGGGCGACCAGCGTGCAGGCGCCCGGCGCCCGGCGCAGGGCGACGAGGGCCGCTAGACCGATGCAGGCGGCCGTGTCGCGGCCGGCGGGTTCCAGGACGCAGTTCTCCACGGGGAAGCCCGGCAACTGCTCCTGCACGATGGGCAGCAGGTCGCGTCGCGTGGCCACCAACACTCGAGCCTGGCCAACCAGCTTTGTGGCCCGCTCCACGGTGTGCTGGAAAAAGCTCCGTCCCTCCAGCAAGGGCGGGAACTGCTTGGGGTGCGCCGGTGTGGAGAGCGGCCAGAACCGCTCCCCGCTGCCCCCCGCCAGCACGACCACGTACAGCCGGTTCACTTCCGTCTCCCCGCCATTCTTCCCCTTCGCGGCTCGCGGCTCGCGGCTCGCGGCTCTTCTTTGGTTCTCCTGCTCGGCTCGCGGCTCGCGGCTCGGGGTGGCACTCGGGCACTCTGGCACTCCGGCACTCTGGTTCTTCCTGGGTGCCTGGGTGCCTGGGTGCCTGATTGCCCGGTCTTGGCTCTCGGCTCTATCCGCCCGTAATCATCCTGCTTCCGGATGATGTCGTCTTCGCCGAGGTAGGCCCCGTGCTGCACCTCGATGATCACCACCGGCTCCCGCCCGCGATTTTCGATCCGGTGCCAGGCCTGCCGCGGGATCACGGTGCACTGCCGCCCTCGCAGCGTAAGATGCCGGCTTCCCTTGACCACCGTCGCGGTCCCCGCCACCACCACCCAGTGCTCTGCGCGGTGCCGGTGTTTCTGCAGGCTCAACCGGCACCCCGGCTGGACCACCAGGCGCTTGATCTTGTAGCCGGGACCCTCCTCCAGCGTGCTGAAGCTCCCCCAGGGCCTCGTCTCGAACTCGATGGGGTGGCTCCGCATGACCGTGGGGTCAGAAGATGTTTCGGATTTCCTCTGTGACCGGTCCACGGCTTTGCTGCCAGGCATTCCGATGCTCCCGAGCCCCTGTCAGGCGTCCCCGCTGGAACCCCTATTCTTCCCCCAGGGCCATCGCCCGGCCCCACGTGAGTAGGGCGTTCACCTCGCCCTCCGTGGGGGCCTCGGCGTAGATCCGGAGCAACGGCTCCGTCCCCGAGGCGCGCAGCATGACCCAGCTGTGGTCCGCCCGGGTAAGCTTGACCCCGTCCATCGTCTCCACGTGGCACACCGGCAGCGACAGCACCCGGTCGGGCGGCGAGCCCGCGATGGACGCCACCACCCGATCCCGCACTTCCAACGACGGCAAGCGGAGATCCAGGCGGCCGTACCGGCGCGGTCCGTACTGGGCCTCCATCTCCCGCACCAGGGTGCCGAGGGACTTTCCCGTCATCTCCATGCACTCGAGGAGGAGCAGGGTGATGAGGCCCGGATCGCGCTCGGGGATGTGGCCCCGCACGGCGAACCCCCCGCTCTCCTCGCCGCCGACCACGGCGTCGTGCTTCCGCATGGCCTCGGCGATGAACTTGAACCCCACCGGGGTCACCACCAGGGGCAAGCCCAGGGCCTCGGCCTCCGCGTCCACCAGGTGGCCGATGTTCACGGACTTCACCACGGCCCCCCGCATGCCCCGCTGCTGCACCAGGTGGCGTACCAAGAGCGCCAGCGTCTGGTGGGGGGTCACGACGATCCCGTCCTCGTCCACGGGCGCCACGCGATCGCTGTCCCCGTCGAAGGCGAATCCGACCCGCCGCCCCGGCCCCTCCCAGCCCTTCACGCAGTCCATGAGCGCGCCCATGTAGGCGGGGATCGGCTCGGGATGGAGGCCGCCGAAGCCGGGATTGATCTCCCCGTGCAGCTCGCGCACGCTCGCGCCGGCGCGCCGCAGCCGCCCGGCCAGGAGACCCTGGCCCGCCCCGTACATGACGTCCAGCGCCACCCGGATGCCGCTCCTCCCGATCCGCGCGATGTCCACCAGCTCCTCGAGACGGTCCAGCCACGGCTCGCAGGGATCGAAAGAGCCAATTTCGAATTTCGAATTTCGAATTTCGAATTTCTCGGCTCTCGGCTCGCGGCTCTCGGCTCCCGGTTGGGGGCTCTCGGCTCTCGACTCTCGACTCTCGACTCTTAATCGCCGGATCTCCTCCTCCACACCGCGCGTGAACGCGACGGGGGCCGATCCGCCGAAGCTGGACTTGAACTTGACCCCGTTGTACTCGCCCGGGTTGTGGCTCGCCGTGATGACCACCGCGCCGGCCGCCTGGAGCCGTACGACGGCGTAGGAAAAGGCCGGGGTGGGCGCGAAGGCGGCCGTCAGGCTGACCTGCACACCGTCCCCCGCCATGGCCTCGGCCGCCGCCCGGGCGAATTCCCGGGAGAGGAACCGGGTATCGTGGCCCACCAAAATAGAAGGCGTCTGGTCACCCGCGTCGGCCCGGACCCGCCGGGCGATGGCCTGTGCCACCAGGCGGACGTTGGCAAAGGTGAAATCGTCCGCGATGATCCCCCGCCAGCCGTCGGTTCCAAAACGAATGTCGGTCATGCGGATTGCGCACCCCAAAAACGTTCGAGCGTTCGGGAGTTCGGTTGTTCCCAGCACCTCCGAACACCCGAACCATCGAATCCGCCAGAGGCGGAAACGCTCTTAAGTTGTCGCGTATTCTGCGCGAAGCGTGCTGGCCCGTCAAGGAAAAACCCGCCGCCGTTTACACGCGTTCGGAGGTTCGACCGTTCGGGAGTTCGGGCGTTCACGCCGCCGGTGAACTGCCGAACGCTCGAACACCCGAACACCCGAACGCGCTTGACTCCCTATGAAGCGCCCGGCAGCGGGTAAACCCCGTGGGGGAGGAATTCCAGGCGCACCGCCGTTCCGGCACTGAGGACGCCGCCCTGCATGGAGTAATCCGTGACCAGGACGGATCCCAGGTCGGTCTCGACGGTGTAATCCGCGGAGGAGCCGAGGTAGGAGACCTTCTGGATGGTTCCCGCCAGGCCCTCGCCGCCGGTCTGGATCCGGATGGCCTCGGGCCGCGCCAGGACCGTCACGGGTCCGACGGCCAGGGGTCGGCTCTGCACGCGCAGGCGCTGGGAGCCGATCCGGATGCCGGCCCACCCGTCCTCTACCGACTCGAGCTGCGCGGGCAGGAAATTGGCCTCGCCGATGAACTCGGCGACGAACCGGTTGGCGGGGGCCTTGTACAGTTCCAGGGGGGTCCCGATCTGCGACACGCGCCCCCGGTCCATGACCACGATCCGGTCCGAGATGGCCAGGGCCTCTGCCTGATCGTGGGTCACGTAGATCGCGGTGATCCCCAGGCGCTGCTGGAGCAGGCGGATCTCCTCCCGCATCCGCTTGCGGAGCTTGGCGTCCAGGTTCGACAGCGGCTCGTCGAACAAGAGGACCTTGGGCTGCATGACCAGCGCCCGGGCCACCGCCACGCGCTGCTGCTGGCCGCCCGAGAGGGCGCTGGGGTTGCGCCCCTCCAGCCCGGGCATGCCCACCAGCTCCAGCACGTCCCGCACCGCCTTCTGCAGCTCCGCCTCTGGCCGCTTGAGCACGCGCAGGCCATAGGCCACGTTCTCGAACACGGTGAGATGCGGGAACAGGGCGTAGGACTGGAACACCATGGTCACGTCCCGCGCGTTGGGCGGCAGGTGGGTGACCTCGGCATCGCCGATGTAGATCCGGCCGCCGCCCACCGTCTCGAGCCCCGCCACCATGCGGAGCGTCGTGGTCTTGCCGCAGCCCGAGGGCCCCAGCAGCGTCACCAGTTCTCCGGGTGCGATCGCCAGGCTCACCTGATCCACCGCCACCGTCTGGCCGAACCGCTTGCTGATCTGCTCCAGGACGACCCGGGCCGCCTGTGGATTCGCCTGCGCCGTCACGCCAGCCCTCCTCCTTCCAGGCCGCCCGCGGCAGCCCGCTTTCCAACCAGCAGGTACATGAGCGCAATCGCCAACGCCATGATCACGATGAGGACCGTGCTGTAGGAGGTGGCCAGGCCGTATCGGCCGTTCTCCGCCTGGTCCAGGATGACCTTGGTGGAGAGCTGCCACTTCGCACTGACCAGGAAGACCACGGCGCTGATGGCGGTGACCGACCGCACGAAGCTGAACACCAGGGCCGAGATGATGGCCGGGCGGATCAGGGGAAGGACGATCCGGCGGATCGTCGTGGCGAACGACGCCCGCAACGTGACCGAGGCCTCCTCCAGCGCCTTGTCGATCTGCGCCAGGGCCGCGATGCCGCTCCGGATCCCCACCGGCATGTTCCGGAAGATGAACGAGATGACCAGGATGGTGGCCGTCCCGGTCAGGAGAAACGGCGACTGGTTGAAGGCCATGACGTAGCCGATCCCGATCACGGTGCCGGGGACGGCGAAGGAGAGCATGGAGGTGAACTCCAGGGCGCCCCGGCCGGGGAACCGGTGGCGCACCACCAGGTACGCCAGCAGGATGCCGACCACCGCGGTGAGGGGCGCGGAGATCGCCGCCAGGATGAGGGTGGTTTGGAGGGCGTCCATCCCGTCCCGCAGCAGTTGCTGGTAGTGCCGCAGGGTGAAGGCGTTGTTGATCCCCCAGATCTCCACGAAGCCGCCAGACACCACCGAGACGTAGATTACCAGGGTGAAGGCGCACCAGGCGGCGCAGAAGGAGAGCAGGGCGATCTCCAGGCCGCGAGGAAGGGGCATCGGCTTCCCCGACGGCGGCTTGCCGGTCACCGTGACGTAGGAGCGTTCCCCCAGCCAGTAGCGCTGGAGCAGGAAAGTCGCCAGGCTGAAAGACAGCAGGATGAGGCCCAGCGTCGCCGCCAGCGTCTGGTCGAACCGGCCGATGATGCTGAAATAGATCTCGGTGGACAGGACCTCGAACTCCCCGCCCAGGATGATGGGGTTCCCGAAGTCCGCCAGCGACTCGATGATGGTGAGGAGAAACGCGTTGGCCAAACCCGGCCGCAGAAGCGGAAGCGTCACCCGCCAGAACGTTCCCCAGGGCCCCGCCCGCAGGGTCAGGCTCGCCTCTTCCAGCGCCGGGTTGACCGACTCCACGACGCTGGCAATCACCAGGAAGGCGACGGGCGCAAAGGAGAGCGTCTGCGCCAGCGCCAGCCCGGGAAACCCGAAGATCCCCCGCGTCTTCAGTCCCAGGAGCTGGCTCGTCACGAAGCCCTGGAGGCCGAACAGGAGGATGATGGCCATGCCGACGACGAATGGCGGCGTGATGATGGGCAGCAGGGAGAAGGACCGCAGCAGAATTGTGAGGCGGGAGCGGGAACGGGTCGCGGCCAGGGCAAAGGCCAATCCGATGAGGGTGGACGTGACCCCGACGAAGAGGGCCAGCCCCAGGCTGTTGCGCACCACGCGCCACAGGGCCGTGTACCGCCGCAACGTCTCGAAGAAGAGCCCAACGCGCAGGCCGCTGGCATCCATCACGCTGTTGCGCAGGACCGAGAAGATGGGGAACAGGATGAACAGCAGGATGAAGAACGCCAGGGCCAGGATGCTGGCGGCGATGAAGGTGTCGGCCCGGATGTACCCGCCCCGGGACAGGCCGTAGGCCAGGACCAACAGACAGATGGCCAGGGCCAGGATGGCACCGGGCCCGAAGGCGTAGGGTTTGACCCCCGCCGCCCAGGTGAGCGAGAGAACCAGGACGCAGCCGGCCGTGCCTCCCCAGCGGGCCGGGCGATCCGGGCGCTCCTGGCGAATGAGGCCGGCGGCCACCCAGGCGACTGCCAGGGCCGCCAGGACCCAGAATCCGGGATGCCGGTCGGCCAGCGCCAGGGCCGTCAGGGAGAGGTCCCCGGGTCTAAGCCAGAGGGCTTGCCCCTCCCGGGCCACAAACGGCACCAGGCTCGCCGTCAGGAGGAGGCCGAGCCCGCCCAGCAGGCAGGCAGGATTACGCGCTACGGTCACGTGGGATCCAGCGGTACCATGCAGCCATCCGCCCCCACTCTCAGGGGTTGGGGGTTGGGGGTTGGGGACTGGGGGTCAGGGGCCGGGGGCCAGGGATCAGATCCCGACCCCCGACCCCTGACCCCTGACCCCTATCATCAGCGCGCCTGCGAGAAGATCTGCTCCGTCCACCGCTTCAGAATCCGATCCCGGTTCTTGGATGCCCAGAGAAAGTCGTACTTGATAGTCTTCACGTTGTCGAAGTCCATGCCGTGCTTTAGGACCACAGCCGGCAGCGGCGTCTTCTTGTTCGACTGCAACTGGAAGGACCGGAAATCCTTGGCGATGATCTGGGTTTCCGGGGAGAGGGCCCAGTCAATGAACTTCTTGGCATTCTCCTTGTGGGGGGCCCCCTTGATCAGGCTCAGGCCGCCGATCTCGTAGCCGGTGCCGTCCGCGGGGGCCACCGGCTTCACCGGGAACCCCTCCTCGGCGAACATCACTGAGTCATGCAGGAACACGATGGCAATCGCCACCTCGCCCCGCCCGGCCAATTGCCCCGGAGCCGATCCCGACTTGGTGTATTGGGCAATATTCTTGTGCAGCTTCGCCAGGTACTCCCATCCCTTGTCCTCGCCCTTCATGAGCAGGATCGTCACCAGGGTCGTGTAGGCCGTCCCGGACGTGTTCGGGTTCGCGATGGCGATCAGACCCTTGTAGTCCGGCTTGGCCAGATCATCCCAGGTCTGGGGCATGGGCTTTCCCAGTTTCTTCAGCATGCCCTCGTTGACGGCCCACCCCAGCGGTCCGGCGTACAGGCCGAGGGTCCGGCACTCGCCGATGGGATCCCGCATGAACTCGCGCAGCTCGGCCATCTTGGGCGAACAGTACGGCTCCGTCAGCCCCTTCTCGGCCGCATCGAAATGGGGATCGCCGGTCCCGCCGAACCAGACGTCTCCCTTCGGGTTCGCCTTCTCCGCCTCGATCCGGGCATACATCTCGTTGCTGCTGGCCCGGATCCACTGCACCTTGATCCCGGTGTCCTTCTCGAATTTGGCCGCCACCGCGGCCACCCAGTCCCGGTCCGGACTGCCGTACAGGACCAGGACATTTTCCTGCGCCGCCCCACCACTCGCCAGGGCGAGCACCAGCATCGCTGCTCCAATCCACCACGATCGTTTCATTGGACCCTCCTTTTTCGTGAGCGCCCGGAACTGATCTAGGATAGCAAGAACCGGCCGCGGGATTCAAGGCCAAAGGTGAGCAGACCCAACGAGCCGAGAGCCGCGAGCCGAGAGCCGAGGCGGAGGGGCAAAAGAGGGATGACCGCCGCGGGAGCGGTCCACGTCAGAATATCACCACGCCTCTGGCCAGCTCGCCGCGCTCGAGGGCCTCGTACGCTTCGTTGATCTGCCGGAAGGGGTAGGTGCGCGTCAGCAGCTCATCCAGCTTCAGCTTGCCGGCGCGATACAGGTCGATCAGCCTGGGGATCTCGATCCGCGGCCGGCTGGCCCCGTAGATCGAGCCGGTCAGGATCCGCTCCTCGAAGACCAGGGACATCACGGGGACCGACACCTCGGCCGTCAGGGGGGTGACGCCGAGCACCACGGCCATGCCCCGCTTGGCGAGGCAATCGTAGGCCTGCCGCATGGTGGCGGGCTGGCCGATCACCTCGAAGGCGTAGTGCACGCCCTTCCCCCCGGTGAGGGCCCGGACCTGCTCCACGGGGTTCGCCGTCGTGGCGTTGACGGTGTGCGTGGCGCCGAACTGCCTCGCCCAATCGAGCTTGTTCTGGAGGACGTCCACCGCGATGATCTTTTCCGCGCCCGCGATCGCCGCGCCCTGCACGACGTTCAGGCCCACGCCTCCGGTGCCGAAGACCGCCACGCTGCTCCCCGGCCGCACCCGCGCGGCATTGAAGACGGCGCCCACCCCCGACACGACGGCACACCCCAGGAGGGCCGCCCGGTCGAGGGGAAGATCGTCGGGGATCTTCAGGACGCCTCGCTCGGGGATCACGCAGTACTCCGAAAAGCTCGACACGCCGCAGAAGTGCTTGAGGGCCTGACCGTCCAGCCTGAAGCGGGTGGTTCCGTCCAGGAGGCAGCCGCTCGATCGGACCTGCATGCCCTCGTCGCAGAGGGCCGGCCGGCCGTCGCTGCAGTACTCGCATACGCCGCAGGACAGCCGCCAGAGCGGGATCACGTGATCGCCCGGCTTGACGGAGCCGACGCCGGGGCCGACCTCCGCCACGCTGCCCGCCCCCTCGTGACCGAGCACCGCGGGCAGCGGCGCGCCGACGTGTCCCGTCATCACGTGCAGGTCCGTGTGGCAGATGCCGCAGGCCGCCATGCGGACCAGCACCTCGCCGGCCTGGGGCGCCTGGACCTCCACCTCCCGGATGTCCAGCCGCTCTCCGACTGCCCAGAGCACCGCCGCCAGCGCCTTCATGAGCTGCCCCCGGCCCCGCCAGGGCTGCGACGGGCCACTAGCCCGCATTGTCCACGAACGGACTCGTGAATTCTCCGGATCAAATGACCAATGACCAATTTTCAATGACCAATGGTGG